>JBASWX010000541.1:0-2077 GCA_049276695.1 Planctomycetota bacterium | reverse complement strand
CGGTCGTTCCGAGCGGCCTCGCGCGCGGCGCGGGCGACTCCGCCCAACCCGGGCTTGCCCGAGATCCAGCTGCGCTTCTGGCACCGTGAACCGGGAACGCGGTTCACGATTCGCGACGCCAGGGGCTCACCAGCGCACGGTTGTAGCGAGCACGGAACGGTAGCCGCGACCTTCGACGCTGACCGGCGGGCCGTCGCCGTGGTCGGTCGCGGTGCCGTTGCCGACGAGGCCATGGTGGTTGACGACGGTGAGGCTCACTTCGGTGGCCATCAGCACACCGCCGGGCATCACGGCGCGCGCCGCCGGCGGCAACGCGTGGCGGTGGTCGACCACCAGTTGCAGGTGCATGCCGTCATCGGCCGGCGCCACCCGGGCGCGCAGGAACGCGCCGGACTGCAGCGTCGCGACCTCGGGGTCGAGCACGCCGGCTTCCTGCGCGATCGCACAGTTCACCTCGGCGACGACGTTGGTCTCGAAGCAGTGGGACGCCAGCAGTTGGCGGCCGAACAGCGTCGGCAGCACCAGTTCGTGCAGCGGCGGCGCCGCGGCGTCGCTCTCGACCGGCTTCAATGTCGCGGTCTGCGCCACCGTGACGGTGCGCACCAGCCGGTTCTGCAGCGCCCGCAGCGCCGCCTCGCAGCGAGCCAGGGCCGCGGGTTCGCCACGGGCGAGTAGGTAGCCGGCGCCGCACTGCACCGGCGTCGCCTCCGCGAGTTCCCCGAGCGCCTGCCGCATCAGCTCGAGCAGCGCCTCGGGTGGCACGTGGCCGCAGCCAGGGTGGCTCTCCGGTTCGTCGACGTTGTTGCCGCGCAGGTCGGGGGCCGGCAGCGAGCGCGCGAGCCCGGTGGAGGTCAACGCCCCGCAGGGCAGGATCGCCAGCCCACCCTGGATCGGGTTGGCGGGCGGCGTCGGCGCGACCACGCGCACGGTCAGGATCCGGCTGCCACCGCACGCGACCTGGCTCTTCAGCGTCAGCGCCAGCGCCCCGCCGTTCGGCACCCGGCCGGAACAGCAGCCCCAGTCCGATTCGAGTGCCGGCAGTTCGAGTTCGGCCGCGTCGACCATGCCGGTCGGCAGCGTGCGCACGACGCCGCGCCGCCGGCTGACCGCGAACTGCACGTGCAGCGCGAACTCGTCGGCGCCGACCAGCGCGAATGGCCGCACCAAGGCGTGGCCGCCCTCGCCGAAGGCGTCGGTGACCGGGTGCGTCATCGTCTGCTTCTGGGCGACTTCGACGTCGATGTCGCGCACGTAGCGGGCCCAGCGCATGCGTTCGAGCGCCACCGCGACCCCGTGCCGGGTCGTCGCGACGCTGCGCCACATCGGTTCGCGGTTGCCGGTGAAGCGCTGGAACTCGACCGCGCCGAGCACGGCGGCCGGGGCTTCGCGATCGGCGCCGTCCCATTCGGCCACCTCGATGCGCAGCGGCCGCGCGACCAGCGCAGCGCCGGTGCGCAACCGTTCGGCGATCCTGGCGACCTCGGCAGCGGGGCCGGAGGCGAGCAGCGCCGGGCCGTTCGCGAGCAGTTGCAGCGTGCCCGCGTCCATCGCCTCGCTGTGCAGTTCGTGCAGCAGCCCGCGCACGGTCTCGGCGCTGAACGAGCTGTTCTGCTCGGCGTCGAGCAGGTCGACGCGCGTGTCCGCGGTCGGGAAGCGCAGCAACGATCCCCACGGCGGCACCGCCGGAGGGGTGACCGCGCCGGCCAGATGGTACAGCGGGAAGACCTCGGTGGCGGCTGCCTCCTGCGCTCGCGCGGTGGCGGCCAGGGCAGCGATCGAAGCAAGACAGGGCAGGAGTCTGGGCAGTGGCATGGGGTGGAGGGCATCAATCGCCGGCGGCGGCGCGGTCGCGGAACCAGCCGGCAACCTCGGGGAAGCGGGCCAGCGGGCCGCGGTGCAGCAGCTCGCGTTCGGTCGGGGCGAGCGCGAGGGCGTCGATCCAGCCGCGGGCAGCCGGCAGGTCGGCGCGCGCCAACGCCGCGCGCAGCAACCACTCGTGGTCGCTGCCGGACGCCGGCTGCAGCGTGCGCAGTGCCGACGGCGGCAGCTGCGCCAGCGCGAACGCCGCGGCGTGGGC
>JBASWX010000540.1:0-9178 GCA_049276695.1 Planctomycetota bacterium | reverse complement strand
AAGCGGTGCGGCTCGAAGGCCAGGCCGGGCGGGCGCCGATCGCCGAAGCGCCGGCGATGCGCGCGACCGCGGCCGACGAACGCGCGGCGGCGATGGCGAAGCTGGCGAGTGCCGACGACCTGCTGGCCGAGCTGGTCGGCCGCGGCGAGCTGTTGCGCACAGCGCTCAACCACCGGCTGCAGATCGCGGCGCAGCGCGGCGACGACGAGGGCTTCGTGGCGCACGCGAAGGCCTACTTCGAGCAGGCCGACAAGGCGCAGGCGGTGACCAGGTTGCGCATCGAGAAGGCGACCACGGTCGACTACGAACGCCAGGAACTGGCGACGCTGCAGACGCTGCGCGACGAGGAGATCGGCGTGCGCACGCTGGTGGCCGAGTTCCACTACACGCGTCGCCAGCACGAGCTGGCGCTGCCGCACCTCAACCGCGTGCTCGAACTCGATCCGCGCCGCTTCATCGACTACTACAACCGCGGTCGCGTGCTGCTCGAACTGGGCCGCGCCGACGACGCCAAGGGCGACTTCCGGCGTTTCCTCGCCGATCCGAGCATCCCGTCGACCAGCGACAAGGCGGTGTTCGCGATGAAGGTGGTCGATCGGTGAGCACCGGCGGCGCTGCACCGGCGGGTTTGCCGTCGCGGCGCCGGCTGAAGACGCAGCGCCAGTTCCGCGCCGTCTACCAGCGCGGGCGCCGCGCCACCGGGCAGTGGCTGACCGTGGTCGCGCTGCCGCAGCGCAGCCGCGACGGGGCGCCGGCGACCGAGTGCCGGCTCGGCGTGTCGGTCAGCAAGGACCATGGCGGCGCCGTGCGGCGCAACAAGTTGAAGCGGCTGCTGCGCGAAGCATTCCGGCTCGAACGCGCCGGCCTGCCGGGCGGCATCGACCTGGTGCTGATCCCGCGCCAGCGCGCCGAGAACTTCCCGCTCGCCGAGCTGCGCCTGGAACTGGTCGCGATGGTGCACAAGGCGATGCGGCAGCCGGAAGGCGCGCGCGGCCGGCGGCGGCCATGAGGTGGCTGCTGATGCTGCCGGTGTGGCTGTACCGCCTGCTGGTGAGCTGGTGGAAACCGCCGACCTGCCGCTTCCGGCCGACCTGCTCGCGCTATGCGCTCGACGCGCTGCGCACGCACGGTGCTCTGCGGGGCTCCTGGCTGACGGTCCGCCGCGTCTGCCGCTGCCACCCGTTCACCGAGCCGGGCTTCGATCCGGTGCCGGCGGCGCAGCCGCCAGCACCAGCGACGCAGTCGGAACCGCGGACCCGGTGACGACCGGGCCCGCGGTAGCCAGGCGTCAGCCGCCCTTCTTCGCCTCGCCTTCCATCTCGGCGAGCAACTGGTCGACGGCGGCGTCCATCTTCTCGCCGCGCACGCCGTTGAAGCGGATCACGCCCTTGTGGTCGAGCACGTAGATGGTCGGCCAGCTGCGCACGTTCCACTTGGTCGCGATCGGGCCCTGCGTGCCCTTCGGTCCGTTCCAGAACGAGCGCCAGGTGACGCGCATGTCATCCTTGTTCTCGCTGGCATAGAAGGCCTTGTCGTCATCGCTGTTGATGCCGAGCAGGGCGAACGGCTTGTCCTTCAGACGTTCCACGAGCGACCGCTCGTGCGGGATCATGGCCCGGCAAGGGGGTCACCAGAATCCCCAGAAGTCGAGCACGACCACCTTGCCCTGGTAGTCGCTGAGCTTGAACGGCACGCCGTCGATGTCCTCGCCGACGATGTCGGGTGCGGCCATGCCGATCTGCAGGCGCTCCTGCTGGAACGCCGGCGCCGCGAGGCGATCGGCGAGGTCGCCGGTCGCGAGCTTCGTCGCCGCGGCCGTCAGTTCGGCCGCCTTCGCCTTCTGCTCGTCGGTCGGCTTGCCACGGCTGAGCTGCGTCGACTGCCAGTACATCGCCCAAGCCTTGGCCTGGTCGTCCGGGTTCTCGGCGACGATCTGGTCGAGCAGCTTGCCCGCCGCGTCAGGCCCGATCGCGCCGAGCACGCGCAACGGCGATTCGAGCAGGGCGACCACCGCCTTGCTCTTGATGTACTTCGTGCCGATGCGCTCGGCGATGCCGGCGGCCGTGTCCTTGTCGGCGAAGTTGGCGGCGGCGTAGGCCAGGAAGCGCACGCCGTCGTTGCCGAACTGGTCGGCGAGCTTCAGCGCGCGTTCGCCGTATGCCTTGGCGTCGGGCCGCTTCACTGCAGCCATCAGCTCACGCTGTTTGGCCTGGTCCTTGGCGGCGGCGGCGGCCTTGAACTCTTCGGTCGCCTGCACCACCTTGCTCGCTTCGCGGCTGGCCTTGCTCTCGGCCTTCCACTCGGCGACCAGCTTGTCGTACTCGGCCTGCCCGGGAGCCGACGGCGCCGCACCACGCTGCGTGGGTGCGATCGCGGCCAGCACCAGCACGGCGAGTGCGGTTCGGATCGTGTTCATGTTCGTTGTCGACCGGAGACGCGCCGGCGCGCCGTCGACGGGGGTGTCGACGTGGGGCGCAGCATAGGGAACGCACGGCACCGGCTTGTCCCAGTCCTGTCAGCCCCTGCGGGCCACGACCGCGGCCCGCACCTCCCCATCGAGGCACGGGTCCTGGCTGAGTTCGCCAAGGCGCTGCCGTGCCGCCGCGTCCAACTCGCCGGGCAGCGAGCAGGCCAGTGCCACGGCGTCGTCCTCGGCGTCCCACAACGCTTCGCGCAGCAGTGCGCGAGCGACGGGTACGGCCAGCATGCGGGCGAGGCCACGCAGGGCCTGGACGCGGGCGTAGCTGTAGGTGGCGAGTTCGCAGACTTCCGCGAACAACGGCGCCGAGCGCGGATCGGCGATGCGGGCCAGCGGGCCCAGATCACTCGCGTACCCACAACCGCCATCGGTGGGCAACCGCCGGCGTACGTCCGCCTCGATCCACTCGCGATCGGCGGGCTCGGCATGCTCCTGCAGCACCCGCGTCGCCGCCACTTGCAGGTAGTCGCCCTGCGAATGCCATGCCCGCGCCAACGGCAACGTGATCGCGCCAGGCAAACGCATCACGTAGTGCAAGAGGGCGTGGCGACGGGCGCGCGCGATGTCTGCTCCATCCAGGTCGTGCTCGCGGCGGAACAGCGTCTCGGCAAGCGGCAGCAAGCGCGCATCGCCCATGCAACCGAGCACTTCGGCAGCCAGGCGGACCCGCGCGGGTTCGGGATCGCCAGCGACGATGTCGGCGAGAACATCGCGATCGCCGGCACCAGTGCGGCGCAACAGCTCGGCGCGCACGATCTCGCGATCCGCGGGCCCGCGGTGCACGCAGGCGAGGTCGAGCAACCCGGCAATCGACTGTCGCGCATCGACCGACAGACCGGGACTCGTCGACTCGGAGGGCCCCCATTCGACCTCGAGCCGCTCGAAGCGCCGAGCCGCACGCGGCGGCAGTTGCTCGCGAGTCGTCCAACGATGGCCCCACAGCTCCCGGGTGATGCCGTCGAGCAGACACGAGGACAGATCCCCGCGTGCCAGCACTGCTCGTGCCGGCGCGTGCTCACGCACCCACGCCGCCGCAAGCACTTCGTACGCGAGCCGTCCTTCGGGTTCGTCGTCGGCAAAGCGCGCAGCGTGCGCAACGATCGGCTCGAGCGGGACGTCCAGCCGCGCCACCAGCTCGGCGCCGTAGCGGGCCCGCTTCTCCACCTGGGAGTCGCGCTCCGCATCGTCGAGGATCCACGCCACCACGTCGTCGCGAGAGGCCACGGGATCGGCGATCGCCGCCAGGAACCCCGCGCCGCGGCCGCGCTGCAACTGACCGAGCCGCGTGTTCGCGGGGGCTCTCATGCCTTGCCCGCCAACGCGCCGAGCAAGGCGACGAGGCTCAGCACGTCGAGCCGGTTGTGCTCGAGCACGCGGTCGACCGGGCCGGTGCCGTCGCGCAGCCACGCGAAGAACGCCGCCGGCGCCTCGCTGCCCGGCAGGTCGTCGGCCCGGCAGAGACCGAGCAGCCGTTCCTCGGCGGTGCGCAGCCGCGTGTCGGGCCAGGCCTTGCCGTGGGCGCGCCGCACCAGGTGGAACAGGTCGAGGTGGCGCGCGGTGACGACGGGCGCCTGCAGCTTGTGCAGCGCGAGGCGAGCAGCGATGCGGTGGCGATCGAAGCTCTTGCCGACGAACGTGACCAGCACCGGGAACTCGGCAAGGCGCGCGGCGAAGTGCTGCAGCATCGCGACCTCCTCGCCGAAGTCGCGCAGGAACAACTGCTCGACGATCAGCTCGTCGCCGCGCACGAACGCGAGGCCGTAGGCGAACACGACGGTGCCGGCACCTCCGTGCAGGCCCGTGGTCTCGGTGTCGACGAACAGGCACTGTTCCAGGCGCAGCGAACGGAACGTGTCGTCCTTCGCCAGGGTCGCGAGCACCTCGCCGTCGAGATCCTGCGCCCTCGCCAACGGCACGGTGCCGTGCCGGCTCGCCAGCGGGTAACGCAGCTCGCGCCGCCACAGCGGACCGTGCGCCGTCACCGACTCCGCCCCCGCCGGCAGCGCGACGCGCGCTGGTCTCGGCAAGCGCCGCTGCAGGAACGCGCGCAGTTCGCCGCGTTCGTCGCCCGCGGGCGCCGCGCCGCTGACCGCAGGTGCCTTGTCGACGCGGAACGAGCGCCGCAGCTTGTCGCGATCGGGCGCGACCATCAGTTCTCCTGCGGCGCGGGTGCGAGCATCGCCCGCAGGATCGCCGTCGCCACGACCTTGCTGCGCGCGCCAAGGCTCGCACCCGGCCCCACACAGCTCGGGCAGCCGCTCCGGCACGCGCAGCGCGTCACCAGTTGCAGCGCCGCGGCCAGGATCTCGCGGTGGCCGTGGAAGATGCGTTCGGCGAGCCCGACGCCGTTCGGCACGCGGTCATAGAGAATGAGTGCCGGCGCCTGGAAGTGCGGGTGCAGCACCTCGGCGAGCACGCGCACGTCGCCAGGATCGACGCGCACGAACAACGGCACCAGCCCCTGCAACAGTTCGCCGACGCCCTGCAAGCAGCTCGCCTCACTGCCGCGCTGCAGCCCGAGCGCCTGCACGGTCGGTTGCCGCAGCACCAGCGCACATGCCTCGGTCTCGAACTCCTCGGGCGGCAGATTGATCTCGCCGTCGCCGACGTTCTCGCGGGTGTAGAACTTGATCTTCTTGAACGCCTTCGCCAGCGTGCTGACGTGCACCTCGCCGCGGTGTGCGGTGTACGCGGTGTGTTCCTGCTGCTCGTCGAGGTGCAGGATGCGCACCTCGGTCTCGGTGTCGGCTTCGGTGTAGTAGTCGGCGTCGACGCGCCGCACGAACGCGCGCCGGTCGGCGTGGTCGAAGCGTTCGACCAGGAAGGTGTCGCCCTGGTGGCCGTAGATCGCGCCCTGGTAGACCTCGGTGATCGCCGCCGGGCGGTCGATCTCGGCCAGGATCGAACGCGTCTCGACGTCCTGGATCGTCACGTTGTCCATGTCGGCGGCGGTCAGGCTCACCCCCTCCGCCGGGTAGGTGGCATCGGCGTAGTGGTACCTGCCACCCTGGTGCACCAGCACACCGAGATCCTCGGTCAGGAAGTCGAGCACCTCACGGACCCCCGGCGCCTGCCCGAAGCCTTCGCCATCGGCGAACGGCAGCTCGAACGCGGCGCAGCGCACGTGGTTGGTGAGGATGATCGCGTTGTCGGGATCGATGCTGACGGCGTCGCGCGGCGCGTCGAACAGGTAGCCCGGATGCTGCAGCACGAACTGGTCCATCGCCGCACTGCGCGCGACCAGCACCACGGCGCTCTCCTGGGTGCGGCGGCCGACGCGGCCGGCGCGCTGGAACAGGCTGGCGACGGTGCCCGGGTAGCCGACCAGCACGCAGACGTCGAGACTGCCGATGTCGACGCCGAGTTCGAGCGCGTTGGTCGACACCACGGTGCGGATCGCGCCGTCGCGCAGGCCCTTCTCGATCGTGCGCCGCAGGTTCGGCAAGTAGCCGCCGCGGTAGCCGGCGACGCGTTCCTGGTCGAGTTGCTTGCTGCGCGCCTCGTCGCGCAGGTACTTGAGCAGCACCTCGGTCTGCGACCGCGAGCGGGCGAAGAAGATCGACTGCAGCTCGCTGCCGAGCAGCACGCCGCCGAGCTGGCGCGCCGCTTCGCTCGCCGGCACGCGCATGCCCGAGACTGCTGACAGCACCTTCGGGTTCAGGAACAGGAAGTGCTTCCGGCCGCGCGGGCTGCCGTCCTGGTCGACGACGTGCACCGGCCGTTCGAACAACCGCCGCGCGTGCTCGCCGGCGTTGCCGATCGTCGCCGAAGCACCACAGAACACCGGGTCGCTGCCGTAGTGCCGGCAGACGCGCTGCAGCCGCCGCAGCACGTTGGCGACGTGCGAACCGTAGATGCCCGACAGCGTGTGCAGTTCGTCGACGACCACGTGCCGCAAGCCGGTGAACAGGCCCTGCCACTTGGTGTGGTTCGGCAGGATGCCCTGGTGCAGCATGTGCGGGTTGGTCAGCAGCAGGACGCCGCGTTCGCGCAGGGCCGCGCGCGTCGGCGGCGGCGTGTCGCCGTCGTAGACCGCGGCGACGAGGTCGGTGCGGCCGATCGCGGCGAGCAGCCGTTCGAGGTCGGCGACCTGGTCGCGCGCCAGCGCCTTGGTCGGGAACAGGTAGAGGGCGCGCGCATCGAGGCCGTACCGCAGCACCGCGTCGAGCACCGGCAGGTGGTAGGCGAGCGACTTGCCCGACGCGGTCGAGGTCGCGATCACGGTGTCGCGGCGATCGTGCAGCAGGTCGGCGCACTCGCGCTGGTGGCTGTACAGCTCCAGGATGCCGCGCGCGCGCAGTGCGTTCGCGAGGTCGTCGTGCAGCCAGTCGGGGAACGGCAGCGTGCGCGCGGGCCGGGCCGGTTGCGTGTGCGTCGCGTCGACCGTACCGGCGGCTTCGTCGCCGCCCGCGCGCACGCGCCGTACGAAGTCGCTCAGGTCCACGCCGGGACCCCGTGCCTGGAACCGCCCATTCCCTGAGGTTAGCTGCGGCCCGAACGAAAGCCAAACATCCGCACCGCGGGTGGTCAGCGCCGCGGGCCGCGGATCTCGTCGTGCGCGCCGCTCGCTGCCGCACCGGCGTTCGACGCATCGCACCGACGCTGCCACGCGCAGCCGGCGAAGAAGCCAACGACCGGGACCATCGCGAGCGCGAGCCAACCCACCACCGGCGACGCCAGGATCAAGAACAGCACGAGGCCGGCGACGACCGACAGCCACGTCGATGCCCAGATCCGCCACCGCGGCCTGCCGGAGGCGTTGGCGGCGAGCTCGATCGCGAACCCGAAGACGTTGGCGACCAACTCGACCAGCAGCGCCATCACTTCCCGCCCGGCCAGCCGGCCTGCTTCGGGTCGTAGCGGACCTTGCCCTTCGGGAAGTCGGCGAGCAGCGCCTCGGCCCGCACGATCAGCGTGTCGCGCTTCGCCAGCAGGTCCGCGGGAGCGAGAGGCACCACTTCGTGCGGCGCGTAGCCGACGCCTTCGAGGCCCTTGCCGCCCTGGAACCGCGCCTTGTTCGACGCGACCGAGACGTAGAGTGCGAACAGGCCCGATGGCAGGTCGATCGTGGTCTTCTGCGACGACATGCCGGCGGTCGCACTCTCGCCGATCACGAACGCGCGGCCGTCCTCGCCGAACATGCCAGACACCGTTTCGCCGGTGCTGCGCACGGTCGCATCGACGATCACGACGATCGGCCCGCCATACGGCCTGGGGCCCGCACTCGTGTACTCGACTCCGCCGCGCCACTTCGTGCCCGGCGGCAGGAAGCGGCCGAACACCGCCTCGTGGTCGCAGCCGCCGCCGCTGTTGCCGCGGAAGTCGAGGATCAGGCCGGGCACGTCGCCGAGGGCTTGCAGCGCCTCGTCGAGTTGGGCAGGCAAGTCGTCCTTGCATCGGCGCACGTGCACGTAGCCGGCGCCGCCCTTGGTCGTGCCGTAGAACACGTCGCGCTCGCCCTTCAATCCCTCGGGCGGGAACGCCGGGCCGGGCGGCGTCTGGTTGACCTTGCCGTAGTCGATCGTGCGCTTCTTCTTCGCCGCTCCATCCTTGAACTCGACCTCGAGCCGCGTGCCGGCGACGTCGGCAAGACCCTGGTGGCAGGTGAAGAACGTCGCGTGCTGGCTGGTCGAGAACGAGGTCACGTCGGCGAGTTCGGCGGTGCGCTTCGCGAGCCACTGCGCGGCGGGAGCACCGGCGATCGTGAGCACTTCCATGCCAGGTTCGAGACCAACACCCTGCGCCGGCCCCCACACGTTCTTCACGTACACCTTGCCACCACTCTGGCAGAGAAACAGCCCGGGGCCGTACGTGCGTTCCGGGACCGTGAGCTTGACGCCCTGGCCCTTGGCGAGCGGCCGCACCTCGGCGTGGCCATCCTGCAGCCGAGCGAGCAATCGCCACAGCAGCAACAGGTGCGCGTCGTCGGCCTTCACCTTCTTGCTCTCGGCGAGCAGCGGTGCGGTCACCTTCTTCCAGTCGATCTTCTTGCTCGCCAGCAGCACCTTGCACTGCTGCTCGATCGCGTCGATCGCGGACTTCACGTCGGCCAGGTAGTCGGTCTTGCCCTGCGCCGGCACCGCGCCGGCCAGGACGAACAGCAACAGCGGGTTGCGCACAACGATCATTGTGGGACGCCGACGTAGACGAACGCAGCCCAATGGAACGGGTCCGGGTGCGTGGCACGCAAGGCCTTCCTGGCGGCGGTGAACGCCGCGAGCTGCTCGCCGCCGTCGCCGGCCAGCAGCCGCCGGTAGAAGTCGGCCATCAGCTCCGCCGTGCTGGCATCGTCGACCGCCCACAGCGAGGACACCACCGCGCGCGCACCGGCGACCAGGAACCCGAACGGCAGTGCATAGGGAGCCTCGTCGCGGTGCGTGGCGCCGACCTGCGTGCGGCACGCCGACAACACGACCAGCCGATTGCCGCGGAGCCGCAGAGGCCACCCTCGCAGCAGGTCGTCCAGCTTCAGCAGCCCGTCGGCGCCCGGCGACGACTCCGTGCCCTGGTGCAGAACCAGCAGGCTGAGGCTCTGGCCATCGAACTCCTCGGCGAGGCCGTGGCAGGCGAAGTGCAGGTAGCGCGCAGTGGCAGCGCGCGCGAACACCGCCGGCTCGGTCGCATCGGCGCCGAGCAGCGTGCCCACGCGCTCCGGTCGGCTGCCGGCAGCGACGAACGTCGCCGCGATCGCCCCCACTT
>JBASWX010000539.1:0-9701 GCA_049276695.1 Planctomycetota bacterium | reverse complement strand
CGCCTGGCCCTGCAAGCCGGCGCGCGACCAGGCGCTGACCAGGCCCGGCATCAGCGTCTTGCCGGTGCCGTCGACGACGCGCGCGCCCGGCGGCAGGGTCACCGCTGCGCCGAGCGCCTCGATCTTGCCGTGCCGGACCACCAGCGTGCCACGCTCGATCACCGGGCCGCTGATCGGGATCAGCCGCACGTTGGTGAACGCGAGCGGCCGGTTGTCCTGGCCGCGTGCGGATCCGGCTGCGGCGGCGGTCGCGAGCACCAGCAGGAGGGCGAGGGAGGTCGTGCGGGTCATCGGCAGTCTCCGGAACGGTGGACCAGTTGGCCTTCGATGTAGACGGCGCGCGGGGCGAAGCGCGGATCGAGCGGATCGCCGGCGGTGACCTGGAAGTCGGCGTCCTTGCCGATGGCGAGCGAACCGACGCGGTCGGCGAGACCGATCTGGCGGGCGGGTGCCACCGTCAGCGCCTGCAGCGCGACCTCGTAGGGCAGCCCGAGCCGGATCGCCATGGCCGCCTGCAACTGCAGTTCGTCGGGGTTGACGACCGGCGAGTCGGTGTTGATCGACAGGTCGCGGCAGCCGGCGTCCCAGTACGCCTGGCACATGCCCTGGAAGCGGCCGTAGCGGTCGAACTCGTACATGCGCGGCCCCAGGTTCAGCGGCGTCTTGCGTTTGGCGAGTGCGGCCGCGGCGAGCCAACCGTCGAAGCAGCCGTGCGACAGCACCATGTTCACCGCGAACACGTCCTGGAACATGCGCGAGGTCGCGATGCAGTCGCGGGTGCCGGCGGTATGGATCAGCACCGGCACCTCGCGGTCGAACACCTTGCGCAGTTGTTCGAGCTCCGGCCGGAACTCCGGCTTTCTGCCCTTGCCCGCCGCGTGCTCGCGCCACGCCGCGGCGTAGGCCTGCGCGCGCAGCAGCAGCTCGGTCAGCAGTTCGCTGCTGCCCATGCGCGAGGCGCCGAGGTCGCCGCTGCCGCGCTCGGGATTGTAGCCCTGCGCGACCTTCATCGCGCCGAGTTCGCGCACGACCATGCGCTCGAGCTTGCCGCGCCAGTGCATCTTCAGCAGCACGCCGAAGCCGCCGATGTTGGTGCCCGAGCCGGGGATGAACAGCGTCGTGGTGACGCCGCCGGCCGCGGTGCGGCGGATCAGTTCCTCGGACGGCTTGACGACGTCGAGCGTGCGCAGTTCGGCGTTCAACGGCATGGTCATGTCGTTGATGTCGCCGCCGCCGCCGCTGACGTGGTGGTGCAGATCGACGAAGCCCGGGCACAACCAGCCATCGCCATGGTCGACCACGCGGGCGCCGGGCGGGATCGCCGTGGTCGGGCGCGGCCCCAGCGCCGTGATCTTGCCGCCCTGCTCGACCAGCACCGCGCCGTCGATCGGGGCGCCGTCGACGGGAACGATGCGGGCCGCGAGGTGGGCGGTGGCCTGCGCGGCCGCGGTCGCGGCGAGCAACAGCAGGCAGGCTGTAGTGCGCGCCAACATCACCAGACCGGCCGCAGCGGATCGCGGCGGTAGCAGATGGTGCCGTGGATCACCATCGTGATCACGTGCGAGCGCGGGTCGACCGGATCGCCGCTCCAGATGCCGAGGTCGGCGTCCTTGCCCGGTTCGAGCGAGCCGACGCGGTGCTCGATGCCGGCGAAGCGCGCGTTGTTGATCGTCAACGCGCGCAGCGCGACCTCGTGCGGCAGGCCCAGCCGCACGCCGATCGCGGCCTGCACCGGCAGTTGTTCTTCGGGCACCACCGGCGAGTCGGTGTTGACGCCGATGCCGTCGCGGCCCACACCCGGCACCACGTCGCGCCACGCGTAGTACTTGCCGCCGTCGTGCCAGGTCTGCATCAGGCCGAGGAACTGCGACGTCGCGCGGTCGAAGTGGTAGTTGCGCGGGCCGGCGGCGATCGCGAGGCCGGCGTCGTACATGTTGCCGCTGAGCCGGTAGGCGTCGAACTCGCCGTGCACGACGACCGTCCACAGCCCGAGCTCGAGCCGCAGGACCTGCAGCGTCTGCAGCACGACCTGGTAGATCTGCGTGTGAACCGAGGTCGGGTACTCGTGCCGGAACAGGCCGCGCAGCAGCTCGAGCGTCGGGTCGAACTTCGGCTTCTCGCCCTTGCCCTGCTGCCACGCTTCGTACTGTTCGTGGTAGCGCTTGCCGTCGAGCAAGGTCATCCGGATGCCCTCGCTCATGCCCATCATGTCGGTGCCGAGGTCGCCGCTGCCGCGCTCGGGGTTGCCGGCCTGTGCGATCTTCAGGCTGCCCGGGAAGCGCACCAGCGCCTGCTCCGGCGACGGCGCCCATGTCTTCGTGAGCGTGCCGAAGCCGCCCATGTTCGAGCCCGAGCCCGGCAGGTACAGCACCGTGCTGATGCCGCCGGCGCGCGCGGTGCGCACCTGGTCGTGCTCCATGCCGATCAGGTCGAGCGTGCGGAACTCGGGGTTGGTCGGGTGCACCGTGTCGTTCAGGTCGAACGACTCGCTGGCGATGTGGCAGTGCATGTCGACGAAGCCGGGCACGATCACCGCGTCGCCACAGTCGACCAGTTCGTAGCCCGCCGGCACCGCGACGTCCTTGGCGGCGCCGACCGCCTCGATCAGGCCGTTCTTCGTCACCACGACGCCGTCGACGATCGGTGGGGCCGTGATCGGCAGCACCTTGGCGGCGCGGAACGCGTAGCCGGGGCTCGGCAAGCCGCGCGGGCCCCACCTCGCGACCTGGTAGTCCTGCTCGCTCGCCGGGCGGCGTGGCCGCCACAGCTCGAACTTCGGCGGCGCCTTGGCGTCCTGCGCCGCCATCGCCGCAGCCAACGCCAACGCGAGCAGCGAACGCAGCAGGCCGATCATTGCTTCTCCCGGTTGTCGACCACGACCCGTCCGTTGCAGACCACCAGCACGATGCGGCTCTGCGGCTCGAACGCATTGCCGGCGAACACCACCAGATCGCCGTCCTTGCCGCGGCCCAACGAACCGACGTGGTCGTCGAGCTGGAACGCGCGCGCGGTCCACGCCGTCAGCGCGGCCAGCGCCTCGGTGGGGCTGAGTCCGTAACGCACCGCGTAGGCGGCGTGCAGCGGCAGCAGGCGCGCACCGGCGCACTCGCCGCTGCCGAACACGATCGGCAGGTCGAGGTCGGTGAACGCCGCGGCGACGTTCTTCAACGTGCCCTTCTCCTCGACGACCGTCTCGGGGCCGACCATGATCGCCGGCTTCCGGCCCTGCAGCGGCCGGCTGTCGTCGAGCAGGTCCTCGGCGCCGTGCAGCACGTACGGCACCTGCTCCTTCTCCAGCAGTTCGACGACGTCGCGGATCGCCGGGCCGCGGTTGACCCGCACCACCAACGCGGCGCGCTTCTCGAGTGCGGCGCGCATCGGCTCGAGGTTCTCGTCGACCTTGGGCGCCTTCGGCTTGCCGGCCTCGTCGGGCTTCGCCGCGGTCGCGGCGCGCGCGGGCGCCGGCGCGGCGGGCGCCGTCTTGCTGGTGCGCTTGCCGGTGATCTCCTGTTCGCCGATGCGGCCCAGCGTGACCTTGCCGGTCATCGTGTCGCCTTCGACCTTCGCCTCGAGCGTCGTCGGCGGGCCGCCGCCGCCGCCGATGCCGCGGAACTCGATCTTCAGCGTACCGTTCGCGAACGTGCCGTTGCTCACTTCCTGCGGCGGTGCGTCGCGGCCGCCGAACGAGATGCGGACCTGGCCGCTGACCTTGCCCGCGTCGTGCTTCAGTTCGAGCACCACGGTGAGCCGCACCTGGCCCTGGATCGTCAGTTCGGCTTCCCAGGTGCCGGTGACCGGGTCGGGCGGGGCTTCCGCGGCCGGCGCCTTCGCGGGTTCGGCGGGGGCGGGGGCTGGTGCCGCCTCCTTCTTACCCTGCCACTCGGCGAGGTCCTTCTCGTACTTGCGCCACGCCTCGACGTACTGCTTGCCGCGGTTGATCTGCTCGGCGAGCGGGCGGATCGCGTCGGGGCCGATCGCGTCGTGCTGCAAACGCAGCCCGGCGATCGCGCGCACCGTCATGCCGGCCTGGTCGGTGGCCCCGGTCTTGATCGCCGCGATGCGACCCGACACCGGCCCGCTGTCCTTGCCGGCGACCAGCAAGGTCGTGATGCCCTCGCGCAACGCGGCCTGGAACATCGGGTCGTCGAACGCGATCGCCTCGTGCAGGAGCTGGTTCGGCGCGCCCGGCGGCACCGGCGTGCCCTCCCCGGCGAGACCGAGGTGCGAGAACGCGTCGAGGAAGCCCGGCGTCACGACGCCGCCCGGCACGTCGATCACCTCGGCGCCGTACGGGATCGCCAGGTCCTCGCCGACGCCCTTGATGCGGCCGTCCTGCATCAGCACGACGCCGTTCCGGAACACGCGGCCCTGGCCGTCGTGCACGGTGCCGGCGCGGATCGCCAGGGCCCTGCTCGCGGCCTTGCGCGCGTAGACGCGTTCGCCGTCGACCCAGGTCTGCTCGACCATCGTGCCGACCGCCAGCGGCTCGCCGCTGAGCACGACGAAGTCGGCGTCCTTGCCGGGACCCAGGCTGCCGACGCGCCCGTCGACACCGAGGATGGCGGCAGCGTCGGCGCCGATCGCGCGCAGCGCTGCGCCCTCGGGCAGGCCGTGCCGCACCGCGATCGCTACCGCCATCAGGTAGTCACGCAGCGGCACGTCGGCCGCCGGCGACAGCCCGATCGTGACGCCGGCCGCGGCCGCCTTGGCGGGGGCCTCGGGGTGCGGTTCCGGCGTCTTCTGCAGCCGGTCCTCGCCGCCCGGATTGGCGCGGCCGAAACGGACCGGCACCCGGAACGTCGCGGCGACCTTCTGCTGCGCCGCCTGTGCGGCGACGCTGGCGATCTCCTGCGGATCCTCGAGCACCATGCGCACGCCGAGTTCCTGCTGCAGTTGCAGCGCGCGGCGGATGTCGTTGGCGAGGAACGCGCCGGCGCGCAGCGGCAGCCGGCCAGCGACCACGTCGGCGAGCGGCCGTTCGTCGTAGCGGTTCTCGGCGGCGCCGCGGCCGCCCGGCAGCTTGTTGGCGTCGGTCGCCGACGCGAACGCGGCGCGCAGTTCGGCGAGCACGCTGATGCGCGCGGTCGGCGTCTGGATCCGGGATGGCAGCAGCGGATCGGCGTCGGTCGGGTGCGGCGTCGGTTCGAACACGCGCGGCGCCTGCGTCGCGGACTCCCCGAAGTTCACGCGCAGGCACTGGCTGTCGGCCAGCACGCGCGCGACCAGGTCGCTGCCGGCGAGCTTGACCACGGCGCCCTGGCCGGTGACCAGCCGGTTGCGAGCCGGCGACACGTAGGCGGTGGTGACGCCGCCCTGCAGCGCCGCAGTCCACGTGCGTTCGAAGTCGAACTGGTCGAGCGCCTGCGCGTCAGGCGTCAGCTGGTACTCGGAGTCGGTCGCGGGCGCGAGGTCGGAGTCGACCGCGACGATGCCGGGCATCACCACCTTGGTGGCGCAGTCGACCACCGGCAGTTCGGCAGGCGGGGCCTCGCTGCTCGCGCGCACGACCTTGCCGTCGCGCACGACCAGCCACGCACCGCGCAACACCGTGCCGCCATCGCCGACCAGCAAGGTGCCGCAACGCACCGCGAACGAACGCTTCGGCGGGCTGTCGGCCGCCTGCGCCAGCAGCGGACCGGCGAGGACCGCGAGGGCGACCAGCGGACTACGCAGCGCGCGCATCAGCGACCCTCGCGCCCGTTGCCGCCGCCGGTGCCAGGCTTCGGCGGCTCGGTCTTCGGCGCGTCGGTCTTCGGCGCCTCCGGCTTCGGCGCGTCGGTCTTCGGCGCCTCCGGCTTCGGCGCTTCCGGCTTGCCATCCGGGCCGGCCGCCTTCTTCGCGCGTTCCTTTTCGGTCTCGAACAGGTACTGCAGCCGCGGGTCCTTGCTGCGTTCGTAGACGACCTCGCCCTCGAGCACGACCGTCTCGACCCACGTCGTCGCCGCCAGCGGGTCGCCGGTCAGGATCTGCAGGTTGCCGAGCTTGCCTTCGCCGAGCGAGCCGAGCTGGTCGTCGAGCCCGAGCAACTTCGCCGGCACGATCGTCAGCGCCTCGAGCGCCTGCTGCCGGTCGACCCCGTTGCGCACGCAGGTGCCGAGCTGCCACCACGGCTGCGCGGTCGGGCCAGCGCCGCCGAGCGTCAGCGCGAACGTCACGCCGGCGTCGGCCAGCAGCTTCGCGGTGCAGAACTTCTTCTCCTTCTGCGTCTCCTCGTCGGTCTCGTAGTACTCGAGCGTCTCGTCGAGCACGACCGGCTTGCCGAACTTGACCAGCATGCCGATCGCCTCGTCGATGTTCGGGCCCAGCACCAGCACCAGGTCCAGGTCCTGCGACAGCCGCAGCGCCTCGTCGACCTCGGCGAAGCTCGGCACGTACAGCCAGCCCCGGGTCTTCTTCTGCACCAGGTCGACGCCCGGCTTCTTGGTGCGATCGATCTCCTCGGTCCAGGTCTTGTCGGCCGGGATCGCGCCGGCGGCCTTCTCCTTGTCGAACTCGCCCTTGCGCCGATCGAAGTCGGCGAGGTACTCGCGCAGGTCGGAGAGCGCGCGCCGCAGTTTGCGGATCTGCTGCAGCCGGCCGCCGCCCTGCGCCCACAACGACATCTTGACGCCGGTGTGCGAGGCGACCGCCATGTCCTCGACGGTGCGCCCGAACGGCCGCACCACCATGCCCTGGCCGCCGAGCAGCGTCTGGTTGCCCGGCTGCACGTGCACGGTGCCGACGCCACTGCGCAGGCAGTCCTCGAAGTAGATCGCGGCCGGATCGATCGCGTCGGCGACCGTCAGCCACGGCACGTTCTGCATGTTCTCGTTGAAGCCGCGCTGGCCGCCCTGCGAGTGCGCGACGACCCAGGTCGGCAGCACGGTCTTGCCGGTTGCGTCGATCACCTTGGCGGCCCACGGGATCTCGACCTCCGCGGTCTTGCCGATCTTGGTGATGCGACCGTTCTGCACCAGCACGACGCCGTCGTCGATGACATGGCCGGTGATCGGTACCACGCGGCCGCCCTTCACGGCGAGCAGGTCCTGGCAGGTGGCGGGAACGGCCGCGAGCAGCGCGGCAGCGAGGCACAGCGTCTTGTTCATCGGGGTGCGAGCACGGAGATGCCGTCGATGTGGACCGACTCGGCGATCGCGGCGGGGTCGAGGGGATCGGTGGACCAGACGACGAAGTCGGCGTCCTTGCCGGGCGCGAGGCTGCCAAGGCGCTGGTCGAGGCCGAGCAGCCGGGCGGGTTCGATGGTGATCGCGTCGAGCGCGCGGGTCGGACCGAGGCCGTTGCGCACCGCGAACATCGCTTCGCGCACCAGTTCGAGCGCCTGCGCATTGCTGCCGGTGGTGATCACGAACGGCACGCCGCGTTCGGCCAGTTCGCGCACGGTGACGCTGCGCGGATCGGCGCCATCGCCGCCGCCGGGGCCCGAGACGCTGGTCGCGCTGGGCGAGCCGAGCAGCACGGTGCTCTTGGCGGCGACCAGTTCGTCGAGCACGACGTGCGCGTCCTGCGCCTCGTCGAGGATCGTCTTGTAGCCGAACTCCTCGGCGAGCCGCAGCGCGGTGCGCAGGTCCTGTTCCGAGCGCGCGGTGGTGATCGCGGTCAGCTGGCCCTTCAGCACGCGGGTCAGGATCTCGGTGCCGGGATCGCCGGGCGTCGGGGGTTGCGCCGCGGTCTGCTGCAGCGCTTCCTTGGCGTCGAAGAAGGCGCGCCGCACTGCCCACACCACGCCCATGCGCGTCGTCGGCCGCCGGTAGTAGATCGAGTCGACCTGGCCGCCGCGGATCGCGCGGTTGCCCTGCGAAGGATCGCTGCCCATCACGATGCGCAGGCTGGCGTCTTCCTTGACCACCATCGCGCGCGGATCGCTGCCGAACGTCTTGACGACGCAGCCGAGCCCGCCGATCACGCTGCGGGTGCCGGGCATCACGTGCACCGTGGTGACGCCGGCGGCGCGGGCGCGGGCGAAGCTCTTGTCGTCGGGGTCGAGCGAATCGAGCACGCGCAGGTGCGGCGTCACCTCGTCGCTGTTCTCGTTGGCGTCGGCGACGCTGGCGACGCGGAACGCGGCGTCGATCAGGCCGGGCGTGATGGTCTTGCCGGCGCAGTCGACGATCGCGGCGCCGTCGGGGATCACGGTGTCGGCACCGCCGATCGCGAGCACCTTGCCGCCGCCGACGACCAGCACGCCGTGCTCGATCGGCACGGCACCGCCGGGCAGGATGCGCGCGTTCTTGAACGCGGTGGCCTGCTCCTGCGCGAACGCGGCGGCGCCGAGCGCCAGCACCAGCGACAACGGGCGGACGAACGAACGGGCCATCAGCGGTCTCCGGCGGCAGTCGCGGCCGCGGTGGGGGTGGTCGGGCTCGGAGCGTCGCCGCACAGCCGCACGCCGGCGACCCACGTCGCGACGTGCGCGCTGGTCAGGTCGAGCGGGTCGCCGGTGAACACCACGAAGTCGGCGCCGTGGCCCTGCCGCAGCGAACCGACGGCGGCCTGCAGTTCGAACATCTGCGCCGGAGTGCGCGTCAGCGCCGCCAGCGCGGTCTTGCGGTCGAGTCCGAAGCGGACGGCCAACGCCGCCGACAGGCGCACCTGGTCGGGCCGGCCACCGAAGCAGAACGGCACGCCGGCCTCGGCGAGCAGCGTCGGCAGCCGCAGTTGCGCCAGCCGCTGCTCGGGCCGCAGCGTGTCGAGCACGACGGACGCCTTCTGCGCGACCAGCCGCGGCAACACCTTCTCGGCGTCGCGCGCGCCGACCAGCACCGGCGTGAACGCGAACTCCCTGGCCAGGTCCAGCGCCGCGACCAGTTCGACGAACGTGTCGGCGAAGATCGCGACGGTGCGCGTGCCGGCGAGCGCCTGGCGCAGCACCGCGACGTCGGGGCCGGGCTGCGTGCCGGTCCGCGCTTCGGCGAACGCCGAGCGCAGCATGCCGCAGGCACCCATCAGCGACGTCGGCTCCCGTTCCGGGTTGCGCGCCGCCTGCGTCAGCGACAGCGCCATCTGCACTTCCGCGGCGGCGACCGTGCCGCCGTCCAGACCGGGCTTGACCAGCGCCCCGAGGCCGCCGGCGACGTTGCGCGGCGACGGCGACAGCACCAGCGAGGTGATGCCGGCGCGCGGCAGCTTCGCCAGTTCCTCCTGCCACGGATCGAACGCTTCCACCGCGCGCAGGTCCGGCGTGAACGCGAGGGCGCCCTCGGCGAGGTCGCGGTCGCGACCGAGCGTGGACGGGCCCAGCACGAAGCCGGGCACGAGGTACTTGTCGCCGTAGTCGACGGTGGTGGCCCTGGCCTGCGCCTCGGCCGGGATGTCGGTGCCGACGAACGCGACCTTGCCTTGGCGCACCAGGAAGGTGTTCGGGCCGATCGGTGCGCCATCGGCGGCGATCACGACCGTGCCGGCGCGCACCAACAGGTCCTGGGCAGCCACGGGAGCTGCGACGAACACGGCGAGGGCGGCGGTCGCTGGAATCCTCGACCCGCGGGAACGGCGTGCCATCACTGGACCTCGTGTTCGGTGCGGCCCTTGGCCAGCACCAGCAGGATGCGGGAGTCGGTCGCGAACAGCGGCCGGTCGGTGACGACGACGTCGCCGTACCTGCCGGGCTGCAGCGATCCGGTGTCGGCGGCGACGCCGAGGATCTCGGCCGGCGTCAGCGTGATCGCGCGCAGCGCCGCTGCCGGCGGCAGCCCGCGCCCGAC
>JBASWX010000538.1:0-1802 GCA_049276695.1 Planctomycetota bacterium | reverse complement strand
CGCCGAACCTGGCAGTCGGCTCGCCGCGCGCCGGCAGCGGGCGCAGCGCACACCCGTCGATGGCGAAACGCTGCACCGCGCAGCGCCGCGGCTGCTCGCCGCCGGCGACCCACAGCACCTCGCCGTGCAACGCCACCGCCACCGGCCGATCGAGCACGCCCGGACGATCGCGGCCGGCGTCGCCGGTCCCTGGCGGGCACTGGCCGATGTCGCGCAGGTGGCGGCCAAAGGCGTTGAAGTGGCAGACGCGGTCGTTGTGCGGGTCGGCGACGAACAGCCGCCAGTGCTCGTCCATGGCGACGCCGGCGGCATCGCAATAGCCTCTCGGACCGGGCGGCAGCGTCCATGCCGAGATGCGCTGCTGCCCCTGCAGGTCGTACAGGAACACATGGCCCCGCGAACTGGACCAGGTCACGGCAAGCACGTTGCCGCGCACGGCGAGGCCACCGGCCATCGCCGCAGCGTAGCCGCCGGCGCCGCCGCGTTCGCGCTGCTGGTCGCCGGCTGCTCGTCGCTACCCGACGCGTCGCTGCCGCCGTTCCACGACCACCGGCTCACCGCCGAGTACGTGACGCCCGCGGACGGCCGCATCGCGTTGCCCAGCAGCGGCGACGAAGTGCGGATCGAGGAACTGGTCGTGCTGCCGACACCGCTCGGCGAGGAGTTCGCGGCCAGCGGGCGGGCCCTGCGGTTCGCGCCGGGCACGCGCGTGTCGGTGCGGGGCCGCGTCCGCATCTACGCGACGGCGGGAGCGACGCCGCGCCCGCTCGGTGCCCTGTTCCCCGGCGCCGTGCGCATCGGGCACGAGGACGGGCCATGACCGCACCGGGCGGGCAGGCCGACGAACCGCGCACGCTGGTCGACCCCACCACCGGGCGGCCGATCCTGATGGCGCCGCGCCGGCAGCACCGCCCGATGCTGACGGCAGCGGGTGCCGCGGCCGCACCGTGCCCGTTCTGCCCCGGCAACGAGGCCGAGACGCCGCCGACCATCGAAGCGCTGCCGGCGACTGGAACCTGGACCGCGCGCGCGTTCCCGAACAAGTTCCCGGCCAACCACCACCACGAAGTGATCGCCGAGGGCGGCGAGCACGCGGAGCAGCCCGCCGACCTCGACCGCACCGCGTGGCGCACCTGCCTCGAGCTGTGGCAGCGCCGCGTGCGCGCGATCGAACAGCGGCCCGGCATCGCCTGCACCTTCCTGTTCAAGAACGTCGGCGCGTTGGCGGGAGCTTCGATTGCGCACAACCACAGCCAGGTGATCGGCCTGCCGGCGCTGCCGCCGCGCCTGCAGCTCGAACTGGCGGCGGCGGGCAGCGGGCCCGGCTGTCCGTGGTGCGCCGCGGCGGCGACCGCGGAACGCGATGGCCGGTTGGTGCACCGGGCGAAGCAGCACGTGGTGATCGCGCCGGAGCCGCCGAAACTGCCGCACGAGACGTGGCTGCTGCCGGCGCGCTGCGACGACGACTTCCTGGCGACCGACCTCGACTCGCTGGCCGACGCGCTGCACGCGCTGTTCGTCGCGATCGCACGGGGCCTCGGGCGGCCGGCCTTCAACCTGTGGCTGCACCGCGTGCCGGGTGCGCGCTTCCACTGGCACTTCGAACTGCAGCCGCGCACCGGCCAGATGGCGGGCCTCGAGCTCGGCGGCGACATGTACATCAACTCGCTGCCGGCGGTGGTGTCCGCGGGCAGGCTGCGCGCCGGGCTCGCAGCCCGCTGAACCGCTCAGCGGGGCAGCACCAGCACGAGCGGCGGCGCGCCCGGAGCGGCGTCGGCCGCCAGCAGGGCACTGGCGGGATC
>JBASWX010000537.1:0-5578 GCA_049276695.1 Planctomycetota bacterium | reverse complement strand
CAGGTGCTGCAGCACCCCCGCCGGCGCCGCGAGCCAGTGGTCGACGCCGTCGTCGTCGAGCACGCCGAAGCCATCGGCGCGCAGGTCGTCGATCTGCGCGATGCTCGGGCGCAACGTGCCGGCGTTCGGGGTGCTGAGCCCGAGCCCGGCGGCCTGCAGGCGATCGAGCTGGTCGAGCAGCGCTCCCTCGCAACCGGCCAGCGCGCCGCCGACCGCGATCTCGTTCTCGGCGGCGGCCCAGTCGAAGAACCCGCGCAGCGATCCGTACGCGGCCCGCACGCTGGCGGCCCGTTCGGCCGGGGCGCTGCCGAGGTAGACGTGCAGCAGCAGGCGCAGCACGTCGGCGGTGGTCACCTGCTCGAGATCCTGGTGCGGCAGCGGCGTGTTCTGCTGCAGCTGCGCGAACAACCGCAGCGGTGCGGCTGCCGCGCTGTCGCCCTGCCCGCTCTCCCACAGGTACTCCTCGACCAGCGGACCGAGGTCGCCGCCGCCAGCACCCGGCGCGTCGTCGGCGTCGCCGGGCTCGCGATCGCTGTCGTCTTCGCTCTCGTCGACGTCGTCGTCACCTGCTTCCGCGTCCTCGTCGTCGGCGGCCCCCGGATCCGCCGCAGCGGGCGCGTCGCCGAACGGCAGCGAGTCGTCCTCGGCGTCCGGTTCGATCCCGGCCATGCGTTCGAGCTGCGCGAACAGTTCGCCGACGTCGCGCTTCTTCGCGAGGCCCTCGTCGAGTTCGCGGACCAGCCGCTCGCCGAGCGTCTCCCCGGGAGCGTCGCCGGCCGCGTCCGGGGCCGCCGTGCCCGCCGCCGGCTCGTCGTCGGCATGGTGCGCGTTCCAGATCTCCACCAGCAGTGCGCGCGCACGGTCGAGGTCGATCGCGGTGTCGAACGCCAACTGGTCGAGCACCGGTCCGATCACCGGCCCCGGGCGCTCCGCCCGCGCCAGCTGCTGGCTCAGGTCGCTCGCCTGCAGCGTGCCGCCGCCAGCGTGCAGCAGCCGGTCGAGGTCGGCCTCGAGGTGTTCGAGCGGCACCGTGCGAACGGCGACTGGCTGGCCGGCTTCGCCGCGCGCGCGCTGCAGCAGCAGGTGCTCCAGTTCGACCTGCTGCAGCCGGCGGTCGAGCTGCAGCCGCTGCAGGTCGCGCGCGATCGCCTTGGCGAGTTCGCCGCCGGGTCGGAACACCGCCAGCGCCGTCGACGGCCGCCAGCGGCCCGCGGCTTCGGCCCACAGTCGCCCGACCAGCAGATCGCCGACGCGCAGTGCCGCGGGCGGCGCCACCAGGTCGAGGCTGGTGTCGTCCTGCAAATCGCGCGCGTCGATCGCCGCGTCGGTGACCCGCTGCACCACGAACACACCGGCCTGCGACTCCGGCAGGTCCTGCGCCAGCGCCAGGAACGGCGACACCTCGGAAGGCACCGCGCCGAGCACTTCGCTCTCGCGTTCGAGCAGGAACCACTCGTGGAAGCGCCGCTCGGCCGCCGGTGGACTCGCGGCGGCCGGCGCGTTGTCGGCGCGGAAGAACTCGCGGCGCGCGCGCTGCACTTCGGCCGGCAAGCGCCCGACGTGGCCCAGCCGCTCCGCCATCGCAGCGAGCAGGCTGTCGGCGTCGCCGCGCTGGTTCGGGGTCATGGCCGCGAAGGGAAGCGGGCACTCCGCGCGAATGCAATGCCCGGCGATCCTCCGATGGTGCCGGCGCAATCGTCCCGCGCGCCGATGCCGCTCGCGGAGCGCGGCTGGTTGCTGCACAATGTCCAGGTGATCCTCGCGCCCCAGGACGTCCCGGCCCAACCACCGAACCCGGAGCTGCTGCAGCAACTACAGACGCTGACCTGGGTCGACCACACCGCGCTCGGCGTGCTGCTGGTGTTCTTCGTGATCGGCCTGTTCAAGGGCCTGATCTGGCAGGTCAGCCGCATCGCGATCCTGGTCGTGGCCTACGTGATCACCGGGCGCTTCGGCGGCACCGTCGCCGACCTGATCGCGGGCCCGCCGGCCGAGGCCCCGCCCGGCACCCCGCCACCGGCCGAGACGACGATCTACCTCGCCTACGTGCTGCTGTTCCTCGCGGTGCTGATCGTGCTGAGCCTGCTCGCGATGCTGCTGCAGAAGCTGGCGGCGAAGGCGGGGCTGGGTTTCTTCGATCGGCTGGGCGGCGGCGTGCTCGGCGTCGCGACCGGCGGCTGCGTCGTGCTGTTCGGGCTCGCGGTCGTGCACATGTTCTTCCAGGGCAGCCAGATCGCGGCGGCGGCTGGCCAGTCGCGCTCGATGCAGTGGTCGACGCGCGCGATCGACTGGCTCGGCGAACGCGTGCCCGACGACCTGCGCAAGGTGTTCGGCCTCGTGGCGCTGCACCCGGTTCCGGCGCCGGGCATGCCGCTGCCGGGAACGGGGCAGCCGGGTGGACAGGAAGGGCAGCCGACCGTGCCCGGCACGCCACCGGACCGACCCAGGCGCGGCGGCTGAACGTGCGCACGACTCCGGGGGGCCTTGGGCGGAAACTCCGCCGCATTGCGGCGCGGTAGACTGGAACGTCGCCGCCCCTGCTCGCCACGCCCGCTGTCGATGACCCGCCGTTCGCCGTTCGCTGTGCTGCTGCTCGCCGCCACGGCCACGGCCCAACTGCCGCCGCCATGGGTGCCGCCGCAGAACCCGCAGACGCCGGCCAAGATCGTGCTCGGCAAGGTCCTGTTCTGGGACGAGCAGTTGTCGAGCGACGACTCGGTGGCCTGTGGTACCTGCCACGTGCCCGAACTCGGCGGCAGCGACGGTCGTCTCGTCGCGGGGCTGCACCCGGGCTTCGACGGCCTGTTCGGCACCAGCGACGACGTGCGCGGCTCGGCCGGCGTCGGGCGCCAGGACGGCATCGGCGACTTCGCGGCGTCGCCGCTGTTCGGGCTGCGCGTGCAGGCGACCGGCCGCAGTTCGCCGTCGAACCTCGGCGCCGCGCACTTCTCGGAGGCGTTCTGGGATGGCCGCGCCGGCGGCGCGTTCCACGATCCGGAGACCGGGGCGTTGCTGATCCCGGTGGGCGGCGCGCTCGAGAACCAGGCGATCGGGCCGATCCTGAACAGCGTCGAGATGGCGCAGCAGGGCCGCACCTGGCAGGACGTGCGCAGCAAGCTGCAAGCGGCCGCGCCGCTGCGTCTCGCCAGCAACCTGCCGCCCGACGTGCAGGCGGCGCTGCAGCAGAACCCGACGTATCCCGCGCTGTTCGCCGCCGCGTTCGGCACGGCGGCGATCACCGGCGCCCGCATCGGCATGGCGCTCGCCAGCTACCAGCGCACGCTGAACCCGGACGACACGCCGTGGGACCGCTACATCGGCGGCAATCCGACGGCGATGACGCAGGCCGAGAAGAACGGCTGGCAGTCGTTCCAGAACAACGGCCGTTGCATCGCCTGCCACTGGGCGCCGCTGTTCGCCGACGACCTGTACCACAACCTCGGCCTGCGGCGCGCGATCGAGGACCTCGGCCGCGGCGCGCTGAGTCCGGTGCCCGACGACTACGCGGCGTTCAAGACGCCGACGTTGCGCAACGCCGGGCTGCGGCCGCGGCTGTTCCACAACGGCCAGAGCCCGGGCCTCGGCGACCCGGCGCACGCGACCGACCCGCGCTCGACGCTGAACGTGTATTTCGCCGGCGGCGGCATCGACAACTCGAACCTCGACCCGTTCCTGCTGCCGCTCGGCCAGCTCGGCGTCACGCTGGCGGAGGTCGTGTCGACGCAGGACTTCGTGCGCACGGCGCTGACCGACCAGCGTGCCGCGCTCGGCCTGCCGCCGTTCGACCATCCGACGCTGCGCAGCATCGCGGTGCCGGCGCCGCGCGTGTTCGGGCCGGCGTTGGCGGGTGCCTCGGTGCCGCGCCTGCTCGACAGCGTGCCGAGCTTCCCGGGCAACACGAACTTCAAGCTCGGCCTTGCCGGCGGCGACGGCGCCGGCGTTGCGCTGCTGACGTACGGCTTCACCTCGATCGAACCGCACGCGACCGTACTCGGGTTGCCCTGGCAACTGAACGTGCACGGCTGGCTGCCGTTCGCGCTGGCCGGCCCGCCGGGACAACCGGGCGTCGCGACCTGGCGCGTCGCCTTGCCCGCGGACCCGACGCTGGCGACGCTGCCGATCTACCTGCAGTTGTTCGCCGCCGACGCACAGGCGCCCACTGGCGTCGCCGCCAGTTCGGGCTGGGAGTTCTTCATCCGCTGACCTGCTCGGGCCGGCCGTCGACCACGCGGTGCAGCCGGCGCGGGTTGTCGTCGCGCAGTTCCGGCGGCAACAGGTCGTGTGGCCAGTCCTGCCAGCAGGCGGGGCGCACCCAGCGGCGGATCGCCGTCGTGCCGACGGCCGAGAAGCGTGCATCGGTCGCCGCGGGATAGGGCCCACCGTGCACCATCGCGCCCACCACCTCGACGCCGGTCGGCACGCCGTCGTGGATCAGCCGGCCGACCTTGGTGCGCAGCACCGCCAGCAGTTCGGCGTGGGCTCGCAGGTCGGCGGGCTCGCCGTGCACGGTCGCAGTCAGGTGACCGTGCAGGGACCGCGCCAGTGCGGTCATCTGCGCTGCGTCGCGGCAGCGCACCGCCAGCACCGCCGGCCCGTAGATCTCGCTGCGCAGTCGCGGCTGCCGCAGCACGGCGTCGGCGTTCGCCGCCAGCAGGTTCGGACAGACGGCAGTCGCCGCCGGGCTGGCGCCGCTCGCCGCGCTGCGGGCGACGTCGGGCAGCGCCCCGACCTCGGCGAGCGCCTGCTCGTAGTTGGCGCGGATCGTCGGGTGCACGCTCGGTCCCGCGGGAGCCGCGAGCAGCCGCGCGCGCAACTCCGCCGCGAACGCTTCACCCGCCGGTCCCTCCTGGAACACGACCATGCCGGGGCTGGTGCAGAACTGGCCCATCGCCAGCAGCGCCGAGCCCGCGAGCTGCTGCGCAATCGCGGTCCCGCGCGCGGCCAGCGCACCGGGCAGCACGAACACCGGATTGACCGAACCCATCTCGGCGAACACCGGGATCGGCACCGGACGACGTGCGCCGAGGTCGAACAGCGCGCGGCCACCCTGGTGCGAACCGGTGAAGCCGACCGCCGCGATCGCCGGGTGCTCCACCAGCCGCTGCCCGGTCGCCGGCGTGCGGCCGTGCAGCAGCGAGAACGTGCCCGGCGGCAGGCCGAGTTCGCGCACCGCACCGGCGACGATCGCGCCGACCAGTTCGCTGGTGCCGGGATGCGCCGGGTGCGCCTTCACCACCACCGGGCAACCGGCCGCCAGCGCCGACGCGGTGTCGCCGCCGGCGACCGAGTAGGCGAGCGGGAAGTTGGAAGCACCGAACACTGCGACCGGGCCGAGCGGCACCAGCATGCTGCGCACGTCGGGCTTCGGCTGCGGCGTGCGCGCCCGGTCGGCGCGGTCGATGCGCGCTTCGACCCACGAGCCCTCGTCGACCAGTGCGGCGAACTGCTCGAGCTGGCGGATGGTGCGTGCGTTCTCGTTCTTGACGCGCCCCTCCGGCAGCGCCGTCTCCTGGCCGATGCGCGCGACCAGCGCGGCTTCGGCCTGCTGCAGGCCGGCCGCGATCGCGCGCAGCAGCGC
>JBASWX010000536.1:0-2359 GCA_049276695.1 Planctomycetota bacterium | reverse complement strand
GGCGCCGGGGGCCAGGGGCTGCCGACGCACTGGCGCGCCGTCGGCCGCGAGGTGTTCGCCGAGCACCGCGAGCAGGGCACCTCCGAGGCGGCGTTCCTGCTCGAGGCACTCGAGCCGAGCGACCTGGCGCGCGTGCTGCGGCGCGCCAGCGTGCGCGCGGCGATCGCCGAGCTGCCGAGTCCGCGCGACCCGGATCTCGCCACGCAGCTGTCGTTGCTGGCCCGCTGTACGTGGGTGTGGCGTTGAGCGGGGCGCCGCTCCCGGTCGGGCTCAGCGGCCGCGCTTGACCTCGAGCGTGCCGATCAGGTCCTCGTCGCCGCGCAGGATCGAGATGCGGATGCCACGGCCGCGCCAGGCATCGAGCAACTGCGCGAGGTCGCGCAGCGAGGTGATCGGCGCCTCGCGGCTGCCGAACGGCCCGGGCACGAACGCCGACAGCACGATGTCGCCAGCCTTGAGGCCGATCGCGGCGGCGGGCGCCTCCGGTTCGAGGTGCTGCAGCCGAACGACGGCGGGGAAGACCTGCACGCGCCGCGCGGCGGTGCCGTGGTAGAAGGCGAGCGTGGCCTTGCGCACCAGTTCCTCGTTGGTCTCGACGTCGATCTCCTCCGGCAGCGCCCCGATCGCGGTGTACACCGCGCCGTGGTCGCGAGTCAGCGGGACCGGCGCCACGCGCAGCTCGCGCGCGCCCCGGCGCAGCAGCAACGGCAGCGGTTGCCGCGGCCGCGCCACGAAGAACTGGCGCAGGTAGTCGATCGAGCTCTTCACTTCCTGGTCGCCGACCTTCAGCAGCACGTCGCCGACCTCGATGCCGGCCTGGCTCGCCGGGCTGCCGGCCAGCACCTCGGCGATGCTGACCGCACCGCCGGCTTCGGCGACCTCGAGGCCGAGCCACGGCGCGTGCGGGGCGGCGGTGAAGCTGGTGCTCTGGATCAGCTCCTTCTGGAACTCGTTGCGCACCGTGTCCATCGGGATCGCGAAGCCGATGTTCTCGGCGCCCATCGCCATCGCGTTGTTGATGCCGATCAGCCGGCCGGTGATGTCGAGCAGAGCGCCGCCGCTGTTGCCCTGGTTGATCGCCGCGTCGGTCTGCAGCAGCCCGGTGTACTCGCGCCCTTCGCCGTCGGGGGTGCGCACGCGGATCGAACGGTCGATCGCAGACAGCACGCCCGAGGTCACCGTGTTGGCGTGGCCCTGCGGATTGCCGATCGCGACCACCGTCTCGCCGATCATCAGGTCGGCGGAACGGCCGATCTCGATCGGTTTGACCTTCTCGTCCTGCAGCCGCAACTGCAGCAGCGCCAGGTCGCGGCGCGCCGACGACGTCAGGATCTGGGCTTTGCGCGAACGGCCGTCGCGCAGCTTGACCTCGATCTCGTAGTCGCCACCGCGCTGGCTGCCGAGCAGCACCGGGGCGATCACGTGCCAGTTGGTGATGACGAGGCCGTTCTCGTCGAGGATCACGCCGGAGCCCTGGCCTTCGGTGACCGCCTCGCGCCGCGCTAGCTGGTGCTGCAGGTAGATGCTGACCACGCTGTCGGCAGCGCGCTGCACCGCGCGCACGACCGGCGTGGTGCGCAGGGCGCGGTCGTCCGCGTCCGGCTCGACGACCTGCAGCGGGGAGCTGCGTTCGACGAGGCCGCCCTGCTGGGCCCCGGCGGGCGCTGTGGCGGCGAGCAGGAACAGCACGGTGGCGAGGAGTCGGTGGTGCATGCGGGGTCGACTACGGAGCAGGGCCTGGAACGCTCCGGAGCCCGCGCGGATCCTGCGGCCGGCGGTCGCGTCCGGACCGACGCTGGTCCAGGATACCGCCATGTCGTTCCGCTTCGTCGCCGAAGTGCCCTTGCGGTGGGTCGATGTCGACAGCGCCGGGGTCGTCAACAACGCCGCCTACCTCAGCCTGTGCGAACAGGTGCGCTACCTCTACTTCCAGCACCTCGGCCTGCTGCGGGACCACCGCGTGCCGTTCGTGCTGGCCGAGACGACGGCGAAGTTCCTGCGCCCCGGCCGGCTCGGCATGAAGACCGAGGTCGCGGCGTCGGTGCAATCGCTCGGCCGGACCAGCTTCACGATGGGCTACGAGGTGCGCGACGGCGAACTGGTGCTGGCGACGGTGACCGCGGCGCTGGTGTTCGTCGATGCGGCGCTGCGGCCGATGCCGATCCCGGACGAGTGGGCCAGCTCGATCGCGCAGTTCGAGGGCCTGCCGGCGAAGTGACGCGGGTTCAGCCGGTGGCGCGGCAGGCGGCGAACGCAGCATGCGGGTCGTCGCCAGTCTGCTGCGCGGCGAGCAGTCCGGCGACCGCCGAGCGCAGTTCGCGCGTGCCGGCCGGGTGGGCGGCCGCCAGCACGCTGGTCG
>JBASWX010000535.1:0-7531 GCA_049276695.1 Planctomycetota bacterium | reverse complement strand
GCGCTGCTGCTGCGCCGCGTGCACCTGGTGCTGACCGGCCTGCCGCCGACGCTGGCGGCGACCGCGGCGTTCGTCGCCGAGCCTTCCGATGTTGCGTACGACCGCGTCGTCGACGAGTTGCTGCGCTCCGACGCGTGCGCCGAACACCTCGCGAGCGACTGGCTCGACCTCGCGCGCTTCGCCGACACCTACGGCTACCAGGCCGACTTCGAGTGCCGGACCTGGCCCTGGCGCGACTGGTTGCTGCGCGCGCTGCGCGACGACAAGCCGTGGGATCGCTTCGTCGAAGAACTGCTCGCCGGCGACCTGCTGCCCGACGCCGACGTCACGACGCGCACCGCGACGGCGTTCTGGCGGCTGCACCGCCAGACCAACGAAGGCGGCTCGATCGACGAGGAGTGGCGGCACGAGTACATCGCCGACCGCGTCGACACCTTCGGCACCACGTTCCTCGGGCTCACGGTCGGCTGCGCGCGCTGCCACGACCACAAGTCCGACCCGATCACGCAGCGCGACTACTACGCACTCGGCAGCTTCTTCGCGGTCGACGAGGCGGGGCTCTACCCGTACTCGCACGGCGGCACGCCGCAGCCGGCGCTGCGGTTGTCGACGAACGAGCAGGACGCCGAGACCGCGCGCCTGCGGGCGGCAGTCGATGCAGCGACGTGGGCGTGGCAGGTGGCCAGCCAGGTGCGCGCGGCACAGCCTTGGGTTGCCGAGGCGCCCGAGCCGATCGCCTGCTTCCGCTTCGGTGCGACGGCGAACGGCGCCTGTCGCGACGAACGCAGCGAGCGCACCGCGAACGTGCCGGCGGAGTGCCGCATGGTCGATGGCCCCGGCGGCGAGCCGCGCGGCGCGATCACGTGCGATGGCGACGCCAGGATCGCGGTGGCGAAGCTGCCGGAGTTCACCCGCGACGACGCGTTCAGCCTGCGTCTGCGCCTGTGGTGTCCCGACAAGAAGCAGCGCGCGGTGCTGCTGCACACCAGCCACTACACCGAGGACGCCGACACCCAGGGCTACCAGATCCTGCTGAAGGACGGCCGGCTGTGCTGGGAGGTCGTGCACCACTGGCCGGGCTCCGCGGCGGCCGTGCGCACGGTGCTCGAACTGCCGCTGCAGCGATGGTGCGACGTCGTCGTGACCTACGACGGCAGCTCGACCGCACCCGGGCTCGCGGTGTTCGTCGATGGCGCGCGGTGGTGGACCGAGGTCGTGCGCGACCACCTCGCCGGGCCGGCGAGCGTGCGCACGCTGGAACTGGCCGGGCGCGATCGCGACCAGGGCTTCACCGGCGGTGCCCTCGCCGAGTTCGCGGTGTTCGACCGCGCGCTGGCGGCAGGCGAAGTGGCGGCGCTCGCGGGTTGGCGGCCCGAGGCGCGCACGATCGAGTCCCGGCCGTGGCACGATCCGGAGGTCCTGGCGGCGGCGACGGCGCTGCGCGCAGCGCGGCAGGCGCTGCACCGGCACAACGAAGCGATCCCCGAGCTGATGGTGATGGCGCACCCTGCGCGCCCGCCCGAACGCTTCGTGCTCCGCCGCGGCGCCTACGACCAGCCCGACAAGAGCCAGCGGGTCACTGCCGAAGTGCCGAAGGCGCTGTGGTCCGCTGGTTCGAAGGGAGTGCGCGACCGGCTGGCGCTCGCTGGCTGGCTGCTCGAGCGCGACAACCCGCTCACGGCCCGCGTCGTCGTCGACCGGCTGTGGGCGAAGTGCTTCGGCGCGGGCCTCGCGCCGACGCCCGAGAACTTCGGTCTCAGTGGGCGGGCGCCGGCACAGCGAGCGCTGCTCGACCTGCTGGCGTCGGACTTCGCGCAACACCGCAGCATGCGGGGCGTGCTGCGCCGCATCGTGCGTTCGGCGACGTTCCGGCAGGGTTCCGCCGCGACGGCGGCGGCGCGCGAGTTGGATCCGTACAACGAACGGCTCGGCCGCGGGCCGTCGTTCCGCCTGTCGGCCGAGGTGCTGCGCGATCAGGCACTCGCCGCGTCCGGGTTGCTGCACCGGCAGTTGGGTGGGCCGAGCGTGAAGCCGTGGCAGCCGCCGGGGCTGTGGCGCGACGCCGGCGTCGGTTGGGGCGGCGCGGACTACCAGCCGGACACCGGGCCGGCCGCGCACCGCCGCAGCCTCTACACCTTCCGCAAGCGCACGGCGCCGCCGCCGAACCTGCTCGCCCTCGACGGCACCAGCCGCGAAGTGTGCGTCGCCCGCCGGCAGGAGACCAACACGCCGCTGCAGACGCTGGTGCTGCTCGGCGATCCGGTGTTCACCGAGTGCGCCGAGGCGCTGGCGAAGAACGCGGCCGCGTTGCCCGGCGCCGATCTCGATGCGCGGCTGGCGTTCGTGTTCGCGAGCCTGGCGACGCGGGCACCCCGCGATGGGGAACTGGCGGCGCTGCGCGGGCTGCACGCGCAGCAAGCCGACGCGGTGCGGGCGCTGGCGCTGGTCGCGTCGGCGGTGATGGCGTGCGACGCCGCGGTGGTGCTGCGATGAATGCGTTCGAAGCGGTGCTCACCGTCGTCGGGGCGACGGACTTCCGACGCCGGCCGTCGGCTGATCGCCAGAGGATCCGGCTGGTCGCGGCGACGCAACCCGACTGCCCGCAGGAGCGCCGCCGCTTTCCATGCCCGCATCGTCAGTGGCAAGATGTTTGGTGGGCCTTCCTTCCCAAACCCAGGAAGCCATGATCCGCCGCGTCCCCATCCTCAGCTGTCCCGCTCGCGACTCTTGCCCGCGCCGCGGTGTGTCGTCGGGACCGATCCCAGCCCAGCCAGCACCGCGTCGCCGGATGCGCGGGGAACCGTGGCCGGCACCCGCGGCTGGCGCCGCGCCCGCAGCGCGGGCAACCAATACGGCTTCTCGCGAAGCTTCCGCGAGGCTCCCGCTGCTGGTTGCGGCTGCCGCTGCGTTGGCGATCGGCGCGCCGACTCAGTGTTCCAACCCGTGGCGGTCGCTGTCGAGCACGCCGGGGGTGTTCGGCGGGCAGCGCCATGTCGATGCGGCGACCGTGTGGGATCGCGACGGTGCCGGCCCGCAGCCCGCCCTGGTGGTGGTCGCCGGCGACTTCACGATCGCCGGTTCGGTGTACGCGGACCGGATCGCCGCCTTCGATCCGGTGACGAGCACTTGGTCGGCGCTCGGCCAAGGCCTCGGTGGCCAGGTGCTGGCGCTGCAACCGCTGCCGAACGGTGACCTCGTCGCGGCCGGCGTCTTCGGCATCGTGCGCTTCGACGGCACGAACTGGTGGCCGCTCGCAACCGGCATCCCGGGCCACGTTGGCGCACTCGCGATCCTGCCGAACGGCGATCTCGTGGCGGGTGGCTTCTTCAGCAGCGTGAGCGGTGTTCCCGCCAGCGGGATCGCGCGCTGGAACGGCACGACCTGGGCAGCGCTCGGTGCTGGCATCACCGGCTGGCTCGCCAGCGTCCGTGCCCTCGCGGTGCTGCCGAACGGCGATCTCGTCGCGGGCGGCAACTTCACCACCGCGGGCGGAATCGCCGCCAGCAACATCGCGCGCTGGGACGGTTCGGCCTGGGCGGCGATGGCTGCCGGCCTCGACGGCACGGTCAATGCCCTCCGGACGCGCAGCAACGGCGAGCTCGTCGCGTGCGGGTCGTTCGACTACTCGGGCTCGAGCGCTGGCCCCTGGCTCAACCACGTCGCCAGTTGGAACGGCACTGCGTGGTCGCCGCTCGGCTCCGGCGTCGCGGGCTCGGCCTGGACGCTGGCCGAACTGGCGAACGGCAACGTCGCGATCGGCTGCGACCAGTCGCCGACGTCGTTGCTGTTGTGGGACGGCACCGCCTGGCTACCGCTGGGCGCGCCCGGCGACGACGCCGGCACGGTGCGCGCGCTCATCACGCTGCCGAATGGCGATCTCGTCGCCTGCGGCCAGTTCGCGCGCATCGGCGGCATCGGTGCCGGCTGCGTCGCGCGCTGGAACGGTGCCGGTTGGTCGACGCTGGGCTCTGGTCTCACGGGCATGGTGCGTCAGGTCGCAGAACTCGGCGACGGCAGCGTCGTGGGCTTCGGCAACTTCGCCGTCGGCCAGAGCCGCAACCTCGGACTCTGGACTGGCGCGCAGTGGCTGCCGTTCCCCGTCCCGCTCGCCGGCGTCACCTGCATCCAACGCTTGCCGAACGGCAACCTGCTGGCCGCGGGCACCTTCCCTGGCCCGGGCGGCGGCAACAACCTCGCGCAGTGGAACGGCACGAGCTGGTCGACCTACGCTCCCGGCCTCGTCGGCGCCGGCCTGTCCGCCCAGATCACGGACCTCACCGTGCTGCCCAACGGCGACGTTGCCGCGTGCGGCTCCTTCTCGCAGTGCCTGGTCGTCTGGAACGGTGCGCTGTGGTCTTCGCCCGGCACCCCGACCGCGCCGGTGTGGCAGGGCACGCCGACCGTGACTGCGCTGACGGTGACGACGAACGGCGACCTCGTCGTGGCGGGCAACTTCACCGCCATCGGTGGAGTCGCTGCCACCAACATCGCGCGCTGGAACGGCACGACCTGGGCGCCGCTCGGTTCGGGGCCCTCGATCTATTGGTGGTCCAGCTCCCTGCTGTCCCTGTGCTCGATGGGCAACGGCGACGTCGTCGTCGGTGGCCTGTTCCCGAACGCCGGCGGCGTTTCGGCTGACAACATCGCGCGCTGGAACGGCACGGCCTGGGCGTCGCTGGGCACGGGGCTCGGTGACGTCGCGCACTCGCTGGTGGTGCTGCCGAATGGCGACCTCGTCGCTGGTGGCAACTTCCCCACGGCAGGCGGCACGACCGTGAACCACGTCGCCCGCTGGAACGGCTCGACGTGGTCGGCCTTCGGCGCGGGCACCGACCTGCCGGTCCACTCGGTGGCGGTGCGCGCCAACGGCGACCTCCTGGTCGGTGGCGAGTTCCTCACGGCCAGCGGCAGCATGTCGCCGTTCTTCGCCGAGATCACGACGACCTGCCCGGCGACCGCGGTCGTCGGCGGGCCGGGCTGCACTGGCGCTGGCGGCCCGAACGTGTTGACCGCGACGGCACTGCCGTGGCTCGGCTCGACGTTCCGCGCGCGGGCGACCGGTCTGCCGCCGTTGTCGTTCGCGTTGATCGCGAGCGGAGTGACGCCGATCTCGCTGCCGCTGTCGGCGCTCTTCCCGCAGGGTCTGCCCGGCTGCACGGCGTGGGTGCTCGCCGACGTGATCGAGGTCGCGTTGCCCGCGGCAGGCGCGGTGACGACGCAGGTCGTCGTGCCGAACGCTGCGAGCCTCGTCGGCGCGCCGTTCCACCAGCAGGTGTTGCCGTTCGTGTTCGATCCGTCGGGCAACCTGATCGAGCTGACGGGCACCAACGCGCTGACGATGACGCTCGGCAGGTTCTGACGGTCGCTGCGATGAAAGCCCTCGATGCGATCGATCCGGCCGGCCTTGCGCGCCGGGCCTTCCTTGCGCAGAATTCGCTCGGACTCGCCGCGCTCGCGTTGCGTCCGCTGCTCGGCGCCGGTGCCGACCACGCGCGCCCGCACTTCGCGCCACGCGCGCGGCGCGTCGTCTACCTGTTCCAGGCCGGCGGGCCGTCGCCGTTCGAGACGTTCGATCCCAAACCGCTGCTGCGCGCGCGGCACGGCGAACCGTTGCCCGACTCGGTGCGCGGCGGCCAGCGCCTCACCGGCATGAGCGGCAACCAGGCGATCCTGCCGCTCGCCGGTTCGTTCACCGGCTCACGCCGGCACGGCCAGAGCGGCATCGAGGTCAGCGACCTGCTGCCGCACACGGCCCGCATCGTCGACCGGCTGTGCGTGGTGCGCTCGCTGCACACCGAGGCGATCAACCACGATCCCGCGATCACCTTCTTCTGCACCGGCAGCCAGATCAGTGGCCGGCCGGCGATGGGGGCGTGGGCGGCGTACGGGCTCGGCGCCGACAACCGCGACCTGCCGGCGTTCGTCGTGCTGGTCAGCAAGGATGCGGCGCGAGATCAGCCGCTGTACGCGCGGTTGTGGGGCACGGGGTTCCTGCCCGGCGAGTACCAGGGCGTGCAGTTCCGGCCCGGCAGTTCGCCGGTGCTGTTCCTCGCCAACCCGGACGGCGTGGCGCCCGCGCAGCGGCAGGCACAGATCGACGCGCTGGCGGCGCTGCACGCCGATCAGCAAGCCCACGAAGGCGACCCCGCGATCGCGGCGCGCCAGGCGCAGGCCGAACTGGCGTTCCGGATGCAGAGCAGCGTGCCCGAAGTCGCCGACGTCGCCGGCGAGCCCGACGAGGTGTTCCGGCTCTACGGCGACCGCGCGCGCGATCCCGGCACCTACGCGGCGAACTGCCTGTTGGCGCGGCGGCTGCTCGAGCGCGGCGTGCGCTTCGTGCAGTTGTTCCACCAGGGTTGGGACCAGCACGGCAACCTGCCCGCGGACCTGACGCGGCAGTGCCAGCAGACCGACCAGGCGACCGCGGCGCTGGTCACCGACCTGCAGCGCCGCGGGCTGCTCGACGACACGCTGGTGGTGTGGGGCGGCGAGTTCGGGCGCACCGCCTACTGCCAGGGCAAGCTGAGTCCCGGCAACTACGGCCGCGACCACCATCCGCGCTGCTTCACCATGTGGCTCGCCGGCGGCGGCGTGCGCGCCGGCCACGTGCACGGCGCGACCGACGACTTCGGCTACAACATCGCCGAGGGCGCCGTGCACGTGCACGACCTGCACGCGACGATGCTGCACCTGCTCGGCTTCGACCACGAGAAGCTGACGTGGCGCTTCCAGGGCCGCGACTACCGCCTCACCGACGTGCACGGCAAGGTCGTCAAGCCGCTGCTGGCCTGACCGGCGGACGAGGCCTTCAGCCCTCGTACTTGAACGACAGCATCACGCGCGCCCGGAAGGCGACGACCTTGCCGTTCTCGATCTTCGTGTCGAGCTTGACGACTTCGGCCACGCGCAGGTCGCGCAGCGTCTTCGCCGCGGTCTCGATCGCGGTCCGCGCCGCGTCCTCCCACGAAACCGCACTGGTGCCGATGATCTCCGTGACGCGATAGACGCCGCCCGCTTTCGTCTTGGCCATGTCGTGAATGCTCCGGTTGCGAGGCCAGGCGAATGCCGCGAGCCTCGAGGCGCGCAGCATAGGTCGGCCGGCCCTGGATGGAACGCAGCTCTCGCGTGGTCGCGCGTCCCCGGGCTCGTCAGCGCCTGGGCGGCCGCTCGGGACGGCGCGACCAGATCTGCGGCACCCGCGCCGGCCGCCGGGTGGGGTGCTTCGGGTTGTGGTCGTCCTGGTGGATCACCAGGTGCGGATCGCGGCGGTCGCGCGCCCGCACGCGCACCGCGAACTCCTTCGCGACGTCGACGGCGATCCCGAACGTCGACGACGAGCGACCGATGTCGATCGCACCGACCATCTTGTTGTCGACGCCGCCGCGGCGGCAGACGTGCGCGAGGATGCGGCGTGGATCGGCGCCGTCCTGCGCCCCCCAGTTGATGCGGAAGATCACGAAGCGCCCGTCGTCGCGCGTGGACCGTGGCCCGCCGGCCGGCGGCCGGTCGTCGCGGCCGGGCGGCGGTTGGT
>JBASWX010000534.1:0-1574 GCA_049276695.1 Planctomycetota bacterium | reverse complement strand
CGGCGACGCCGGCCAGGTCGCGCGGCCGCACGTCGGGCGAGATCATCGCGCCGAGCGCGCCGTTCACGAACACTGCCTGGCCGTGGCCGCGCGCCCGCCAGCGGTCGCACAGCTCGCCGACGAAGTCGGCACTGATCGCGGTGTTGGCCCGGGGCAGCACCTCCGGATGGCAGGCGAAGTGCAGCAGCGTGCCGAGCGGGCGATCGTCGGCGATCGCCTGCGCGTGCAGCACGGTCACGCGGCGGTCGAAGACTCCGCGGCGGTTGGCGTTCTTGACCAGGCCAGCCGGCGGCAGCAGCGACTGGCCGAGCACGAAGCGGGCGGGCGCGGCAGCGGCACAGGCCGCGGCGACCGCGGCGCTGGTCGCCTCTGCCACCGTCGCGAGGTAGGCGCGGTCGCGCCCGGAACTGAGGAAGTACCAACCCCACAGGCCGATCAGGTCGGGCCCGGCGTGGGTGTGGCTCGCGCACACGAACACGTCGCCGTTGGCGAAGCCCGCCAGCCCGGCCTTCAGCCAGTCGACGTCCTCGCGCATCAGCCCGAGGTTGTCGATGCCGACGATCGCGAAGCGCCGCGCCTTGGTGACCAGCACCATCGCCCGCACCTTCAACGGGGTGCCGACGGCGGTACTGGTGCGCGCCAGGTCGAAGCCGCCGAGGTAGCCACCGACCGCCGGCGTGATGTCGCGTTCGGCGCTGCCGACCGCGACCACGCCGTCGCCGACTTCGACCGCCTGCGCGTAGCGCATGGTGGTCGCTGGCCGCGCGTGCTGGAAGATCCCGGCGCACGCCGCGAACAGGGCGCAGGCCGCCACCGGAGCGAGGGGCGCAGCGCGTCGACGCCAGGGGCGCCGCACGTCAGGTGGTCTCGAGCAGGGCCAGCGCGTGGCCGAGGGTCTGCGCGGTCTCCGGCACCACCCGCTCGCTCGCCGCGGCGTGCAGGCAACGCAGGTAGTGGATCAGCACCTCGCGGTCGGTCAGGTCGCGCAGGTGGTCGCGCACCTGCGGGTGCCCGCTGGCTCGCAGGTAGCGCGCGCAGTCGATCTTGGTGATCGTGCGGCCAGCGTGGAACGGGTCGAGCAGGACCGGCCGCACGCCGTGCAGCCGCACCAGGAAGTGGTCCGGCATCGCGACGCCGGTCACCGACAGGCCGGCCAGCCGCGCGACCAGCAGGTAGACCAGCGACAGCGTCACCGGCACGCCGACGCGCCCGAGCAGCACGCGGTCGATCAGCACGTGGTCGAGTTCCCCGGCTGCAGCACCACCGCGCAGGCCGAACCCGTCGTGCAAGCGTTCGCCGAGCACGCGCGCACAGGTCGGCAGGCTGCGGCCGGCGCACGCGAGGCGCACCTGGTTGGCTTCCGCGCGCAGCGTCGCCGACACCTGCGCGGTGTCGGGCACGAACGTGCGCACCATCTTGGCCAGCAGCAACGCACCCTCGAGCAACGGAGCTGCCGCACTGCGGCCGGTGCGACCAAGGCGCAGGCGCGCGAAGCGGCGCAACGCGTCGCGCTGCTCGAACGTGCGCAGCAGGGCCCGGCAGCGCGTGCGCACGCGCAGCGCCTCGGCTTCGGC
>JBASWX010000533.1:0-4331 GCA_049276695.1 Planctomycetota bacterium | reverse complement strand
TTCCCGGCCTCGCCGCGCGGCGCGATCGCGATCGGCGAGGCATCGCGCGCCGCAGCGCTGCTCGCCGGCCGGCCGAACGTCGACTTCGCCGACGTGCAGCGGGTCGCGCCATCGGCGCTGGCCCATCGGCTGGTGCTGCAGCACACCGCGTTGGTCGCCGGCGTGCGCGCGCGCGACGTCGTCGCCGCGGTGCTCGAACAGGTGCCGGTGCTGGCGCGGCCGCTGCCCGAGGGCGTGCGATGAGGTGGTCGTTGCTGCTGGCGGTGGCGGCGGTGCTTCCGGGCCAGGAAGTGGCGCTCGCGTACGAGGTGGAGGGCCGCCAGCTGTGCACCGTGCGCGGGCTGCTGTGCGCCGGCGCCCCTGGCGGCACCGGCTTCGCGCGCATCGAAGTCGAGAACAGCGATACCCGCGAGCACGAGCTGCTGGTCGAACTCGCCACGCCGCGCTGGGTCGAGGCGGACGTGCGCGTACACCGCACGTTCCGGCTGGCGCCGGCCGAACGCGCCGCCGCGTTCCTGCCGCTGCCCGGCAACCTGCCGCCGCTGCGGCTGGCACTCACCGTCGCCGGCGTCGAGAACGCGGAGAGCCTGCCGGTGGGCCGGAGCGAGGGCCTCGTCGGCATGCTGGTGTCGGATCGGCCCGACAGCGCACCGGAGGGTCTCGCGCTGCTGCACGGCGCACGCTCGGGTTTCTCGGCCGCCCCGGTGCAGCGCCAGGTCGGCGTTGCCCAGGCGCCGGCCGACTGGCGGTTGTTCACCGGGTTCCACGTAGTCGTGCTCGACGGCCGCGCCGCCGCCGGGGCGGAACTGCAGGAAGCGCTGCGGTGCTTTGCGTTCGCCGGCGGCAACGTCGTCGTTGCCACACCGGCGAGCCTGCCCGCGGGTCCGCTGCGCACCCTGCTCGACGGTGCGCCACCCGGCGAGCGGCGCGCACACGGCCTCGGCGTGCTGCTGCCCCTGCCCAACCTCGATCGCCCCGGCAGCGATGCGCTCGCGGTTCTCGGGCTGCTCGACGACGGACCGCTGCCAGTCGCGCAGCCGCTGCAGTGCGAGGCCCCGATCCCGGGGCTCGGCGAAGCGCCGGTGCGCGTGTTCCTGTCGGTGATCGTGCTGTTCGCGTTGCTCGCCGGACCGGTCAACTTCCTGCTGCTGCGGCGCTGGCGCCGGCCACTGTTGGCGCTGGTCACGGTGCCGGCGGCGGGGTTCGGCACCACGTTGGTGATCCTCGGCTACGGCTTCCTGCACGATGGCTTCGGCACGCGCGGCGTCGCGACCAGCTGGACGCTGCTCGACCAGGGCCGCCACGAAGCGGCGACCGTCTGCGCGCGCACGCTGTTCGCCGGCAGGGCACCCGGCACGTTCGCGCCCGCGGCCGACACGCTGCTGCTGGCGCCGCGCGCGACCGAGCAGCGTCGGCGCGGCGCCGACCGCTGGCACCACGACACCGGCGCCGACCGGCTCGATGGCGGCCTGCTGCCGTCGCGCACGCCGACGCCGCTGGTCACGGTGCAGCACGGTGTCGCGCGGCAGCGGCTGGTCGCGCGTCTGGCCGGCGACGAGTTGGAGTTGCTGAGCGACGGCGGCGTGCTGCCGGCCGGCGAGATCGTGTTGCGCGACTTCGATGGCGTGTACTGGCTCGGCGGCGGCGCCAGGCTGCGCGCGGCCGCCGCCGACGCCGGGCAGCGGGCGTTGGCAAGGCTGAAGTCTGCCGGCGGCTTGCTCGAGGTGTCGATGCCGCAGCGCGTCGAGTACCGCCCGGGCCGCTTCCGCGACGTGGGCGAGGAAGTTCGCAATGCCGAGGTCGGCAAGCTGGCTGCCCGCTGCTTGCCCAGAGAGCTGCCGCCCGGCAGCTACGTGACCCGCGTCGACGTGCCGGCCTGGCTCGATGGCCACGGCCTCACCGTCGCGCACGACGCGCAGCAGCACTTCGTGTTCGGCCGCATGGGCGCGGAGGACTTCGTGCGATGACCACGCCGCTGCTCGAAGTCCGCTCGCTGTCGCGCTCGTACCCGCGGGTGCAGGCGGTGCGCGACCTGTCGTTCACGATGGAACGTGGCCAGATCACCGGCTTCGTCGGCCCGAACGGGGCGGGCAAGACCACGACGATGCGCATCGCCGCGACGCTGGACGTGCCCGACGGCGGCGACGTGCTGGTCGAGGGTGTGTCGGTGCTGGTCGAGCCGCAGGCGGCGCGCGCGCGCATCGGCTACATGTCGGACCAGTTCCATCCGTACCCGAACCTCGACGTGCGCGAGTACCTGGACTTCTTCGCGCGCGCGCACGGCCTGAAGGGCGCGCGCCGCCACGCCACCGTGCAGTCGGTCGCCGCGTTCTGCGGCCTGCTCGACTTCGCCGACCGGCCGGCGACCGGGTTGTCGAAGGGCATGGGCCAGCGGCTGCACCTGGCGAAGACGCTGCTGCCGGATCCGGCCTTGCTGATCCTCGACGAACCGGCGTCGGGGCTCGATCCGCGGGCCCGCATCGAGTTCCGCGCGCTGCTGAAGGAGCTGGCGGCGGCGGGCAAGGGCATCCTGATCAGCTCGCACATCCTGCCCGAGCTCGGCGAGATGTGCGATTCGGTGGTGGTGATCGAGCGCGGCCGGCGCGTCGTCGCCGGCACCATCGCCGAGATCCAGCAGTCGGTGCAGCACGAGCAGGCGGTCGCGATGCGGGTGCTCGGCGACGGCGAAGCGGCGGAACGTTTCCTGGTCACCCAGCCCGGCGTCGGCGCCGTGGTGCGCGATGGCCAGCGGCTGGTGTTCCCGTTCACTGGCGACGACCTGGCGCAGGCGGAACTGCTCGACCGCGCGCTGGGCGCCGGGCTGCAGGTGGTCGAGTTCGCGCGCGGCGAGGCCGACCTCGAGGACATCTTCCTGAAGACCACGAAGGGGCACCTGCAATGACCGCCACGAACGGACCCGTGATGGTGACGGCCCAGAACGGCAACGCCGTCGACCGCTGGAGCCGCTGGTCGGACCGGCTCAATCCGATTCTGGTGCGCGAAGTGCAGCAGGCGATGAAAGGGCGCGTGTTCGCGCTGACGGTCTGGGCGACGCTGACGATCTCGGTGGTGATCGCGGTCGCCACGGTGCAGGGCTACGAGCCGCGCGGCGGCGCTGGCCGCACCGCGTTCGACGCCGGCATCGCGACCTTGATGCCGCTGCTGCTGTTCGTGGTGCCGATGCAGGCCTTCCAGTCGATGCGGCTCGAACTGCGCGGCGGCATCGTCGAGCAGTTGCTGCTGTCGGCGCTGCGCCCGCACCGGATCCTCTTCGGCAAGCTGCAGGCGGCGATGGTGCAGTTCGTGCTCTACGTCGCCGTGCTGTCGCCGCTGCTGGCGACCAGCTACCTGCTGCGCGGCGTCGACCTGCCGACGATCGTGCTCGGCCTCTTGTTCGCGCTGCTCGGCTGCGTGACCGCGACCGCGGTCGCGGTGTCGTCGGCGGCGCAGGCGGTGCTGCCGGCGCTGCAGCCGCTCGCCAACCTCGGCACCGCGTTCGGCCTCGGCATGGCCGCGTTCGGCTTCGTCGGCTTCGCCGGCAGCGGCCAGTACACCAACTCGCTGGGCTGGCTGATGCGCAGTGCCGAGGGCCCGACGGTGATCGCCGCGATCACGCTCGGCGCGATCGTGGCGACGCTGCTGTCGCTGCTGGTCGCTCGCAGCTTCCTGCTGCACGCGTTCGAGAACAAGGCGACCGCGTTCCGGGTGTTCCTGTTCGCGTTGCCGGTGCTGGCGTTCGGTTGGATGTACGCGTTCCTCGATCCGACCGTGCACGACGAGGCGTTCCCGGTGCTGGTGTTCCTGGCGCTGCTGGTCGCGGTCGTGTTCGGCCTGTTCATGTTCACCGAGCAGAAGGAACTGTCGCCGCGGGTGCGGGCGCACGTGCCGGCCAGTGCGCTCGCCGGGTTGGTGGTGGCGCCGTTCCTGCCGGGCCGCGAACGCGGCACCGCCTGCTTCTGTCTGTACGTGGCGCTGCTGGCGGGTGTCGCATGGTGGTTGCGACCGATCGCGGTGCCCGGGGCGACGTTCCGCTTCGGCGACGATGTCGAGCGCATGACCGCTGCGACACTGGCCTACGCGTTGCCGTACTTCGGCTATGGCCGGTGGCTGCGCGGGCGATTGCCGGCGGGGCTGCCAGGCAACCACCTCGCGCGCTTCCTGCTGCCGGGGTCGTTGTTCCTGTTCATGCTGCTGCCAGTGCTGTTCGACCTGTTCCTGCGCGGCGAGGTGCGCGAGTGGCATCCCGGCCACCTGCTGAACCCGTTCTGGACGATCGAGCACTGGGCGTTGCGCGCCAGCACGTGGCCGGATGCCCAGGCCTGGGTGATCGC
>JBASWX010000532.1:0-7093 GCA_049276695.1 Planctomycetota bacterium | reverse complement strand
CGTCGCCGGCCTGCTGCCAGCCCGCACCCAGCGCCCGGTGCTCGGCCAGCAGGTCCTTCTTCAGGTTCTGCCAGTCCTGCTCGATCTTCTTCATCGCCTTCGCATCGGGCGTCAGGTTCTTGTCGAGCACCAGCCGCGCGACGTCCTTGCGCCACAGGTCGCCGACCTTCACGAAGCCGCACTTCTCGCGCGCCTTGTCGTCGTTCTCGGCGTAGTCGAGCCAGATCGACTGCCGCAACCCGAGCGCGCGCAGGTGCTGGCGCTGCGCCTGCAGCGCGTCGGCCAGCGCGTGCAACGCCGGCACTGCCTTGGCGATCAGCTTGTCCTCGCGCGCGGTCAGTGCGCCGGCGTCCTGGGCGGCGAGCGGGAACAGGAAGGCGGCGGCGGCGAGCAGGGCGGCAGCGAGGGCACGCATTGGCGGTCGCGCAATCTACTGCGCCGTACGCCGGCGCGCCCGGCATTGTGGACTTGACCGCGGTCGGTCATCCTGCCGGCAACCCGGAGACGCCATGCACCTCACCCGCCTCGTCCTGCTGCTCTCGACCGCCGCCCCGTTCGCCGCCGCGCAGACCACCGGCATTGCCAACAAGAACGACTACACGATCAACGCCCTGACCCCGGGCTCGGTGTCGTGCACGACGCTGTGCTTCCAGACGCCGGTCGCGCTGAACTGCAGCGTGTCGACGGCAGCCGGCAACCCGGTGATCTTCGCCTGGTCGTTCTGCCCGTGCTTCGCCGGCTTCACCTGCGAGGCGCCGAACACCTGCGTGCCGGCGATTCCGGCCACCGCGTGCGCCGCGACGACCAACCAGTCATTCGACCTGCAGCTCGGCTGCGTGCTGTCGCTGTTCGCCGGCGTCAGCACCGCCGGCGCGATCGGCTCGTCGATGACCCTGAACATCCCGAACATCGGGCCGGCGGCGCCGTGTTCGGTGCAGCTGGCGACGCAGGCAGTCGTGCTCGACACCTGCGGGCTCGGGTTGTCGTTCCTGCCCGGGCCGTTGGTGTTGACGCAGGCCTACAACGTGCTGTTCTGGTAGCCCGCGCCGCGCCGGCTACTGCGCGACGAACGTCACCTTGTGCGTGCCGCTCGTCCACGTCCACTCGGCGGTGATGTCGACGCCGCGCGGCAGCGGGTCGAACGGCCAGAACACCCACAGGCCCTGGGCCGACGTGCGGCGGCAGGTGCCGCTGGTGCGCACCAGCACGCCCGGCACCGCTTCGCCCCGGATGGTCACCTTGCACGTCGCCTCGGTGACGTTGGCGCCGTGGTAGCAGTGCAGCGTCAGCGGCAAGCCGACTTCCTTCTGCTTGCCACGCTTGTGCTCGGCCAGCAGGCGCTGCACCTCCCCACCCAGCAGTTCGACCTCGACCGAACCCGGCACCGGATCGCGCGCGCGGCCGCCCTGGACGTTCGCCGCCGGCCACACGTGCGTGATGACCTTGTCCGCGACCGCGCGGCCGCGCAGCGCGTCGAGCACCACGATGCCGCCCTCGGCGTAGATGCCGACGGTGTCGATGTTGCCGTTGAGGATCGCGTCGCGGTAACCGGGCAGCAGCATCCATGACTCCGCCGCCTTCTTCTGGTCCTTGGTCCACACCACCGCCGCCGGTGCGAACGTGCGGCCGGCGTTGCTGAAGCCCGGCTTGCCCGGCTGCTGCACGTGTTCCTTGTCCGGCCCGCGCTGGTCCTTGTTCGCCCGCAGGTAGTCGGCGTGCTCCTTGCACGGGATCGACAGCTGCGCCGACCAGCCGACCGTCTTGTCGGCCCCGAGGAACTGCACGCGCAGCTTGTTGAACAGATCGAGCCACACCGGCGCCTCCTTGCTGGCGGCGTCGAGCGGCGTGGTCTTCTGCAGCACCGCGCGCCGCAGCGGCGAGTCCTCGGTCCAGAACCGCCGCCAGCGGTCCTCGACGTGGTACAGCGACTGGCCGGCGAACTCCTGGAACGCGCCGAGCACCTCGTTCTCGGTGCGCGCCTTCTGCGGCGTGCGGGCCAGCTGCCGCAGCAGCGCCGGATCGCGGCGCAGCAGGTAGTCGCAGAACGACCACGCCTTGATGCGCGCGTCGGTGGTCAGGTCGGCGCCCTTCAGCAGCGGCAGGCGCGCGGCCGCCAGCCCGCCCTTCTGCCAGGCCTGTTCGATCGCCAGCTCGCGCCAGGTGTCCATGTCCGGCAACGCCGACTTCTTCTGCTCGCGCGGACCGGCGACCGTGCCCTTCGGGTCCTCCTTGCCGACCGAGAACCACAGGTTGCGGCCGAAGAACATGCCGACGATCGCGTGCCCGATGCCCTCTTCGAGCGCGGGCAGCGTCATGCCGCTGTAGTCCTGCGCGACCCAACGCACCGCCAGGTCGTTGATCGATTCGGGCTGGTCGTGGCACGCGGTCTCGACCAGGTCGATCTCGCTGCCGCGCGTGTTCGCGATCGTGAACTCGACGTCGTTGCCCTTGGAGTGCTTCCGGACCACCGCGTCCCACTGTTCCTTCTTGCTGAGGAAGACCAGCTTGCGGCTCTGGTCGCGCGGCGGGAAACCCTCGAAGCCGGCGAACGCCTCCTGGCAGAAGGCCAGCGAGCGCTCGGCCCACGCCGCCGCCGTCGCCAGCACCGCCTCGTCGAGGTCGCCGAACACGTAGAAGTTCTCGCTCTGCACGGCGCGGTAGCCCGGCACCAGGCCCTCCAGGATCGGCAGCTTCTCGTCGCTGGGCTTCGCGGGGTACGCCTGCGCCGACAGCCGGGTGATCGCGCGGTCCATCGCGCGCGAACGCTGCAGCACCGCGAGGTCGATGTCGTCGCCGGTGATGCCCTCGAGCTGCCGCAGTCCGACCTGCGCCATCGCCTTCGGGTCGTTCGGCACGAAGCGCAGCGCGCGCTTGCCGTGGTACTCGCTGCGTTCCTTCTTGCCGGCGGTGCCGAGCTGGATCGAGAGCGTGCGGTGCGCGTCGCCGAGCTTCTGCGCCACCGAGTTCCACCGCTGCTCGAGCATGCGGGCCGCGGCGACGTTCGGCGTGTCCTGGTCCGGGAACTGGAACTTCGGGTCGCGCTGCCAGATCGAACCGTGCCGGTACCAGCCGAGCGCCTTGCGCGTGTCCTCGTCGTCCGGCGCGTACTCGGCGAGCACCTCGAGCCACGCCTGCTTGGCCCGCACCGGGAAGCCGTTCTTCAACGCCAGGCTCGCGAACGTGTCGAGTTCGCGCGCGCCCAGCGCCAGGGTCGCCGCTTCCTCCGGCTCGGGCGCGGGTGCCGGCTTCTCCTGGGCGACCGCGGCGCCGATGATGAACACCGATGCGAACGCGAGCACGGACCAACGCGGCGTGGACGGCGACCTTGGCGACATGGTGGGGCGCAGGATACCGGACCGCGCTCGCGCTGCCGCTGGTGCTCGTGCATCTGACCGCGCAGGAGTTCGAGCGACCCTTCGTGCCGTCGACGCCCGTCCCGGCCGACCCACCGCGCCTGCTGGTGCTGCAGCTGCAGAACCTGGTGCCGTTGCCCCGCCGCGAAGGCGTTGCCGTGGTGGTGCCGTTCCGCATGGGCGAGGTCGCGGGCCTGCCGGTGCTGCACGTGCAGGACACCGCGACCGCGTGGCAGCCGTTCGGCGCACGCTGGCCGGACGGTTCGTTGCGCCAGGCGCTGTGCCTGTTCACCGCTGAACTCGGCGCGCTCGGCGAGAGCACGGTGCCCCTGGTGCCAGGTCCGGGCCCCGAGCTGCCGGCCGGCGACATCGCGCTGCCGGCGTTCGAACTCCAGTTCGTCGCGAGGCAGGCGAACGGCGAACACCGCGGCCAGCCCGTGCGCGTCGCCGACCTCGAACACAACGCGCTGCGCCGGGTCGAACTGCGGCGCGGGCGCATCGGCAGGAGCGGGCTCGTCGCCGAGGCGATCGTCACCGCGTGGCGCGGGCAACCCTGGCTGCACGTCGAGCTGGCGGTGTTCTGCTCCGACCCGACGAGCCCGGCGGTGCAGTGCGACCTCGACGAACTCGCGGTCGAGAGCCGGGGCCTCGCGCTGGTGCTGCGGCACGCCGGCCGGCTCGCGATCGACACCGCGATGACCGACTTCGGCAGCCGCACGGTCTGGCTGCAGAAGCGCCCGCTCGGCGACGGCCAGGGTCTGCGCCGCACCGGCGTGCTGGTGCCGCCGCTCGCCGGCGACGGCAGCCTCGCCGACGACACGCTGAAGGCGGCGTGCGTGCTGCCGCTGCTCGGCGCGACCCAGTGGATCAGCAGCGGCGCATTCGGGCCGTTCGGCCACGTGCCCCCTCCGCCGCCGTGGCTCGAGCGCAACGCGCTGCGCGCATACTTCGCGAAGAGCCACGCCAGCTTCGTGGCCGGCGACCGCGACGGCGATGCGTTCGCGGTGTTCCGGCCGGGCCTCGCCAAGATGGCCGGCCAGACCGGCGACCAGGACGACTTCGGCGTCTGCAAGCTGTCGCTGGTCGCGCACAGCGCGCTGCCGAGCTTCCTGCACCAGGTCGAGGTTGCGGCGCTGCAGGAGACCTGCCGGCCGGTGCACTTCTTCGAAGCCGACTGCTCGCCGGTCGAGCCCGCGAAGCACCCCGAGTGGGTCGTGTGGTCCGGCCGCACGCACTGGCACCACGGTGTGTCGAAGGACCGCCTCGGCAAGCCGGTGCCGGAGCCGCGCTCCGAGACGCACGGCTGGACCGGCAAGGACCGCGAGCACTGGAGCAACAACACGCTCGCCGCCTACGCGCTGCTGACCGGCGCGCACTGGGCGCGGCTCGAACTGCAGAACGAGGTACGGCTCTACCTCGCCGGCCAGACCGTCGACCCGGCGCTGACGACTTCGCACGCCGGCGCGCCGCGCGGTGCCGGCCGCACCGCACTGTCGGCGGCGTGGACGTTCCTGGTCACCGGCGACGACGCGCTGCGCGCACGCATGGACGAACGCATGGCGAAGGTCTACGCGCCGGAATGGGACGGCCGCACGCTGCCCGCCGACGCGGTGCGGCCGCTGGCGGTGTGCAATCCCGACGCGCGCATGCTGGACGGCAAGCAGCGCTACTGGAACCCGTGGCAGGAAGCGCTCGCCGCGATCGGCTTCGCCGCGCACCACCGCGTCACCGGCAACGCGCAGGCGCGTTCGCTCGCCGAAGCGGTCGCGAGCAACGTCGTGCGCCACGGCTGGCTGGTCAGCGGCGACGCCGCCGACATCGCCGCGGTGATGCGCTGGTCCGACGGCGCCCCGCTCACCGCCGAACAGTGGCGTGCGAAGGACCCGGCGACGGTCGCGATGTCGGCCGGCGCCACCGCGTTCGCCGAGTGGGCGATCGGCGCCGTCGAGATCGCGCGCGTCGCCGCCGAACGCGACGGCGACGAGGCGCTGCGCACGAAGTGCGAGGCGATCCAACGCAGCCTGCGGACCGGGCGCCGCGCGCCGCCCGATGGCGGCCCCGACCGTTTCGGCGAATGGGACGCGGTGGTCTGGCCGCAGCACTGACCCGCGGCGGAACCGTTCACTGCGCGACGAGCTTCAGATCGAAGTTCGCGAGCACTTCCCCGGCGCGCAATGCCGGCAGCGGCACCACCACGAAACCCTTGTCGTCCTGGCGTGCGGCGAGCCGCAGGTCGACGCCGGGCGGGATCTGGTCGACCACGAACGCGCCGTCGGCGCTTGTGTAGCCGACCAGCGGCGTGAACGACACCGACCGCGCGCCCGGATCCTCGGTCTGGTCCCGGTGTCCCTGCCAGCCCGCGAGGTGGCGGTCAGCGAGCGGCCCGGTGCCGACCGCGAACACCGTCGCGCCCTTCACCGGCCGGCCTTGGGCATCGACGACGCGACCGCGCACCACCGCCTGCTTCACCAGCGGGATGCGCAGGCCGGTCAGCATCTGCCCCGCCGCCAGTTCGAACACCTGCCCGGCCACCCCGTAGCCCGGCACCTGGACCACGATCGCATGCCGCCCCGCGGCGAGCCCGGTCTCGTGGAATCGCCGGTGCTGCTTGTTCTCCGCGGCGCGCTGCGCCGGAGCCGGCGGCTCGATGCCGTCGAACACCAGGCTGCTGCCGTCGCCGAACACGGGCATCACGTCGACCGCGAACGGGCCGAACTCGACGACGTCGCCGCTCACCGCGTCGACCAGTTCGCCGTGCAGCTCGGCCAGGTGGTCGCCGACGTCGCGTTCGTCGCTGCGGTCCTTCAGCGTCAGCGTCACCGGCGCGCCACCCGCCACCACGCCAGGCCGCGCCGCCAGCGAACACTGCCCATCGCCGGCCGACATCACCGTGTGCGGTCCGTCGCCAAGGCCACGGAACCGGAACGCCTCGCCGTCCGCCTTGCCGTCCAGGCGCAGGCCGGTGCGTTCGTCGATCAGCCACGGCTGCCCCCATTCGAGTGCGCGCCCGGACACCGTCTTCACCACGACCGCGAGTTCGGCGCCGCGCCCGAGGGTCACCTGCACCGGCACCGGGCCGGCCTTGGCGACCGTGATCTTCGTGAACGACGACACGCGCTGCAGCGGCCGCCCGTCGACGAACAACCACTTCGCACCGAGCCCACGGCCGGCGATCACGGCCTGGCCGGCGATGCCGGTCTTGCCGTGGCCCTCGTTCTTCGCCCACTCGGGCCGCGGTCGCGGTTCCACGGCGCCGTACAGGAACACCGGCACGTCGGCCAGCACCAGCCCGGCTTCGTCGCGCACGTCAACCGTCAGGTCGAAGCGCGCCGTCGCGGTGCCGGCACTGGCCGGCAGTACCAGTTCGAGCGGTGGCGCGTCCGCCGGGCGCGGCAGCGGGAGGTCCCCCGTCGCCAGCAGTTCGCGGCCGCTCTCGCTGATGATCAGCCGCACTGCCCGCGGGCGCAGTCCGTTCGCCGACGCGGTCACCGTGAACGCGCCGCGCGCATCGGTGGTCGTTTCGCCCAGAGCGAACGGCTTGTAGCCGCCGCCGGCGACGATCTGCACGGTCGCCCCTGGCACCGGCCACGCCTCGGCATCGCGCACGGTGCCGGTGAACGTCGCGGCGATGGCCGGCGGCGCGGGCTGGTCCTGGGTCAGCGTCACGGCCGGCGCTGGCGTCACCGCGGGCTGCCGTTCGTTCGCCGCACCGCCCGGCGGGTCCTGGGGCAGGGCAGGTG
>JBASWX010000531.1:0-5256 GCA_049276695.1 Planctomycetota bacterium | reverse complement strand
GCCCGGGCCCGCGGGTCCGCCGCCGGCTTCCTGCGGCACCGGCTCCGGCGGGAACACCGGCAGGCGCGCCGAGTTCGCCGCCAGCACGTCGTCGAACTGGTTGTCGAACACGAAGTGCCGCACGTAGGTCTTCTCGGCGCCCTCGAAGTCGTCGATCTCGACGTCGCTGACGACGTTCCGGCTGCTGCGCTTCCTTTCGATCGTGAACTCGACCTGGATGCGCTTGGGCAGCTTGTCCTCGAGCGCACTGTCCCACTGCAGTTCGGGCTGCGCCTCGTAGCCGAGCGTGCGGTAGTAGGTGACCTTGAAGCTCTTCACCCGGTCGTGCACGAGCTGGAAGCTGCCCTGCGTGATCAGGTCGTCGTCCAGCATCGGGTCCTCGCGCCGCCACATCTCGAACACGTCGCGGTAGCGCGGGTTCTGCTTGAACCAGTAACCGACCTCGCAGACCGTCGGCTTGCGCGGCACGTTCTGCAGGTCGAGCACGTAGCCGACCGCGTCGGTGGTGGTCAGGAAGTCCATGCGGTCGGCGTCGCGTCCGGCGACGTCCATGTCGCGGCCGCGGAAGACCGCGTTGTTCTTGACGTTGTAGGTCCACAGCCCGCGCAGGTCGCGTTCGATCAGGTTGAGGATGCGCGGCCCCGCCTCGGTCGACTCGGCGAGGTCGTCGACCACGTCGCGCGCGTTCAGCATCACGTGGAAGGTGGTCGCGACGGTGACCATCACCACCGAGGTGATGGTGACCGCCAGCAGCACCTCGATCAGCGTGAAGCCTGCGTTCGTCCGTACCGCCATGTCACTTGCCCCCGGAAGTCGGATTGCCCAATGCACCGGCCGCACCCGCGCCGGAGGAGTTGCCGCCGCCGGCGGGTTGACCGGCGGCTCCCGGCGTCGCGGCGCCCGGCTGGCCCGGAGTCTGTCCGAGCGACTGCGCGATCGCGGCTGCCTGCTCCGGCGTCTTGCTGGACAACGCCAGCGTCGACACCCGCGCCTTGATCAGCAGCGCGTCCTTCTGGCCCTCGTAGTCGCCTTCGAGCTTCGGGAAGAACACGACCACGCCGACCTCCTCGAACTCGGTCGCACTCGGCGCCTTCTCGGCCAGCCGCTGCTCGACGTCCTCGTACTGCTGCTCGTCGTACTCGGCCGCGGTCAGCCCGCGGCTCTGCGCCTTGCGGTAGCGGTAGCGGTCGCGTTGCCAGTCGATGCGTTCGGCAGCGCCGGAGTCGTCGCCGGCGGCATCGGCGCCGAGTTCGGCCTCGAGGTTGGCGACGCGCGCCTCGCCGACCACGATCTTGAACGACCAGCCCCGGTAGTCCTCGAACGGCACTTCGGCACCCGACTCGGGCGCGGTTTCGCGGGCGCCGGCCTGCAGCTCCGACATCTTCTGCTCGGCCAGCTCGCGGGCCAGCCGCCAGTTGCGCGCGTAGGTGGCGTCGATCAACGCCGAGGTGCGGATGCCGATGTAGGTGATGACGACGGTGGCGACGATGCCGAGCGCGACCAGCGCCTCGACCAGCGTGAAGCCGCGCTCGCCCGCCGCCGGCTGGTGCAGGCGGTCCATCAGAACGCTCCTTCGGCGGCGGTGGCCAGCACGACCTTCTCGCCGACCTCCGACTCCTCGACCGTGACGCGCCCCGACAGCCCGAGGATCGTCAGCGTCCAGGTCATCTTCGGGTCGCTCTGCAGCGCCAGCGTCAGCACCTGGTCGCCGGTGAAGCCGTACTCGTCGAACTGCAGCCGGTACAGCCCGTGCGCGGCGAGTCCCGCCTTGCCGTCGCCGGCGCCGGCGAACACGACGTCGTCCTGCAGCGCGATCCAGATGTCGGGCCGTTCCTCGAGCGTCGACGCGTCCTGGTCGCGGGTCAGCTGCTGCTCGGGCGGGTAGACGATGCGCCAGATCGCGCGGTCGAGATCGAACTCCATCGCCATGCGCTTGCCCTGGATGCGCGCCTCGCTGCGCACCCAGTCGAGTTCGTGCAGGATCTGCTTGCCGCTGCTGCGCAGCCGTGCCGAGGGCACCAGCATCTCGAGGTTGGGTACGATCAGCGCGAACAGCAGCGCCAGGATCGCCAGCGTGACCATCACCTCGACGAGCGTGAAGCCGGCGGTCGGGGGCCGGGTTGCGGGCGGCGGCGTCGGCGTGCGGTCGGCCACGCCCGCTACTGGTCCTTCTTGACCTTGCTCGAAAGGTCGTCCTCGGTGCCGGGCGAGCCGTCCATGCCGACGCTGATGACCTCCCATTCGTTCGGGTTGTCGCCCAGCCGCAGCTCGTACGGGTGGTTCCAGGGGTCCGCCGGCAGCTCTTCGAGATAGCTGCGACCCTTCTCGTCCTTGGTAACCAGCTCCTCCAGGTTCTCCGGCAGCTTGCCCTTCTCGGCGCGGAACAGGCGCACCGCGGCGGCGATCGACACGCAGTTGGAGCGCGCGGTCTGCTCGCGGGCCTTGTCGCTCGAGTCGCCGACGCTCTGCACCACCAGCGTGGCCAACAGGCCGAGGATCACGATCACGACCATGACCTCGACCAGGGTGAAGCCGGCGTCGACGCGGAAGGGGGCGGGATGGGTCTTCTTGTTCATGGCGGAGACGCCGTACAGCTTACCGGCGGAGCGGCCGGAACGAGCAGGTTGGACGCCGGCTGCGGGGGTTCCTTCCCGGCCGGGGGCCGCCATGGCAACGGTGCGGGCCGTTCGCGATGATCGGCCGGATGCGCATCCTGACCTGTGCCGGTGCGGCTGCTGCCGTGCTGGCGGCGACGATCTCCGCCCAACAGCCCGGCCGGCAGCTGCTGACCCCCGAACTGCTGGCCGGCCTGCAGCGGGTCGGCGAGCTGGCGTTGAGCCCCGATGGCAAGCACCTGCTGTACACGGTGCGGGTTCCCGACCTCGCGGCGAACCGCAGCAAGGCGACGGTCTGGGGGCTGCCGTTGGCGCCGGGCAGCAAACCCTCGCCGGTCGGCGACGGCAGCTCGCCGGTGTGGCTGCCGGGCGGGCAGTCGTTCGCGTTCGTGACCAAGGACGGGGTGCAGAGCCAGCCGCTGTTCGACGGCCCGTCGCTGCAGACCGCGGTGCCGGGCGGGGTGCAGAACCTGTCGTGGTCGCCGGCCGGCGATCGCTTCGCCTTCACGCAGTCGGTGGCGATCGATCCGCCGGTGACCAAGGCGCACCCCGACCTGCCCAAGGCGAACGCGCGCGCCTACGACGACCTGATGGTGCGGCACTGGGACGCATGGAACGACGGCTCGTACAGCCACCTGTTCACCGCCCCGTTCGGCAGCGCGCCGGGCGTGCCCGTCGACCTGCTGGCCGGCGAACGCGTGCACACGCCGCTGCCGCCGTTCGGCGGTGCCGAGCAGATCGCGTGGTCGCCGGACGGCAAGGAACTGTGCTACACCGCGCGCCGTGTCGCCGACCCCGAGTCGAGCACCGACAGTTCGCTGTGGGTGGTGCCGGCGACCGGCGGCCCGAGCCGCAACCTGACGCCCGAGCTGGGGGGCTACGACCAGGATCCGGTGTACTCGCCGGACGGCAAGTGGATCGCGTTCGCCAGCATGGCCCGCGCCGGTTTCGAAGCCGACAAGCTGCGGCTGATGCTGCACGAACGGGCGACCGGCAAGAACCGCGAGCTGTTGCCGGACTTCGACGCCGGCGCGCACGAGGTCCGGTGGACCGCCGACAGCCAGCGGCTGTTCTTCGGCGTCGACATCGCGGGCACGACGCAGATCTACACGACGGGCATCGCGCAGCCGAAGGCGACGGCGGTGACGAAGGGCCGGCACGCGATGACCGGCCTGCAGGTCGCTCCCGACGGCAGCGCGCTCTACGCGCTGCGGGCGACGATGGAACGGCCGAACGAAGTCGTGCGCATCGACGCGGCGACCGAGGCGATCACGGCGCTGACCGACGTCAACGGCGCGGTGTTCGCCAACCTGGCGCTGCCGGGGATCGACGGCGAGCACTTCGCGACCACCGACGGCAAGCAGGTCCAGGCGTGGATCGTGAAGCCACCCGGCTTCGATCCGGCCAAGAGGTACCCGTTCGTGCTCTACTGCCAGGGCGGGCCGCAATCGATGGTCGGGCAGGCGTTCTCGTTCCGCTGGAACTTCCACCTGATGGCGGCGAAGGGCTACGTGGTGGCGGCGGTGAACCGGCGCGGCCTGCCGGGCTTCGGCCAGGCCTGGAACGACCAGATCTCGAAGGACTGGGGCGGCCAGGCAATGCAGGACCTGCTCGCCGTGTGCGACGCGATGCAGGCCCGGCCGTACGTCGACAAGGCGCGCTCGGCGGCGGTCGGGGCGTCGTTCGGCGGCTACACCGTGTACTGGCTGATGGGCAACGCCGGCGACCGCTTCGCGGCGATGATCGCGCACTGCGGCGTGTTCAACCTCGAGAGCATGTACTTGGCGACCGAGGAACTGTGGTTCGTGAACTGGGACCTCGGCGGCCCGTACTGGCGCTCGCCCGAGACCGCCGACCTCTACCGCCGCTTCTCGCCGCACCGCTTCGTGCAGAACTGGAAGACGCCGCTACTGGTGATCCACGGCGAGAAGGACTTCCGGGTGCCGTACGACCAGGGCCTGCAGGCGTTCACCGCCGCGCAGGTGATGGGCGTGCCGAGCCGGCTGCTGATGTTCCCCGAGGAGGGCCACTGGATCCTGTCGGCGCAGAACGCGGTGCTGTGGCAGCGCGAGTTCTTCGGCTGGCTCGACCGCTGGTGCGGCGGGCAGGCCGGCAAGTGAACGCGGCCGAGCGACTCGCGGTCCCGCTGCTGCTGCTGGCCGGATGTGCGGCGAGCCCGCGCTGGCAAGGCGATGTCGGCGAGGCGCTGCAGGCGGCGCGCGCCGCGGAACGCGACCTCGTCGTCTACTTCGCGCTGCCCGGCCGCGAGGCCAGCGATCGCATGCAGCAGTCGCTGCAGGATCCAGCCGTGCTCGCCGCCCTGCGCGACGGCGGCTACCACGCGGTGATCAACGACGGTCAGCGCAGTGCCGATCTCTACCTCTACGCCGCGTGGATCGGTGGCGTCGAGGGCATGGGCATCGCGGTGCTCGACGGGTTCAGCCGCTGCTACGCGGCGCGGCCGGGACCGCAGGACCCGCCCGAGCTGGCGGCGTTCCTGCGTCGCTGTGCTGCGGCGCGGCCGCAACTGGTGGCCCTGCGCGGGGCGTTGGCGCAACCGGCCGTGGCACCGCTCGACCAGCACGCGCTCGGATGCCTGCTGCTCGAACTCGGCTGCCGCATCGAGTGCGAAGGACCGCTG
>JBASWX010000530.1:0-17872 GCA_049276695.1 Planctomycetota bacterium | reverse complement strand
GAGGTCGCGACCGGACGCGAGGCGCTGGCGGCGAAGCCGCTGCTGCCGCTCGCCGGCAGCGGCAAGGCGTTCGATCCGGTGCGAGGAGAGTGGCTGCCGGCAGAGGCGTTCCCGACGTCGCCGGAGTCGCTGCCGCCGCGCCGCTTCGAGCGCATCGCGGTCGGCGCGTGCACGGTCGAGCGCGTGTTCGCCCCGGACTACAAGGCCGCGACCCTGAGCATCGACGAAGTGGTTGTGCCCGCGGGCGCCACGTTGCGGCTCGCCGACGTTCCTGGGCGCCCGCGATGCGACGAAGTGCTGCTGTTCGTCCGCACGAGCGCCACGGCGCAGGTCGGCGCCGACGAAGTGCGCGGCGACGCGGCGTTCCTGAGTCCCGGAGCCGGTGACGCCACATCGATCCGCGCTGCGACGGATGCCCCCGTCTACGTCGCGATCGCCTATGCCGGCAAGCCCGCCAGCGGCTCGTAGCCGATGACCTCGACGACGGCGCCGTCGGCGAGGACCAGCTTCGTGCCGAGCGCCTGGAAGTCCTTCGGCAGGTAGCCGACGCCGAGCCGCGCATCCCGCCCGGGAATCGGCACCGCGTGCAGCACGCGACCAACCGCCAGCTTGTCCTCTGGCTCGTGCAGCGGCTGCGCCGCGGTGATCGGCGAGCCGGGTCCGAGGTACAGCAGGCACGCCTTGCGGTTGGTGTGCCCGTAGGAGTGGATGCGCGCGACGATCTCCTGGCCGGTGTAGCAGCCCTTGGTCGTGCTGATGTGGTCGTCGAGGTCGGCTTCCAGTGCCAGCGTCGTCGCTTCGGTCTCGACGCCGACGCGCAAGAAGCCCGCGAGCAGGCGCAGGCACTCGGCGGTTTCGGCGGTCATCGGCAGCTGCGGAACCGCCCGACCCTCGGTCATCGTGAGACAGGTGACGCCCTCCTGGTAGCTTCGGGTGAAGGCGATGCCGCGCCGCACGAAGTGCACGAGTGGCGTGCGATCCGGGGTCGCCCGGTTGCCCGGTGTCGTGTTCGCAGCCAGCTCCGCCCATTCATGGTCGGCAGCCAACGCCGGTCGCTCGATCGTCAGCTTCTCGGTGAAGTGGTAGCGCTCGAGCAACGCGGCGAGACGGTCCACCTGCTCGGCGTGCGACTCGAGCCAGAACGCGCCGCCGAGCCGGAACACGAGGCACGTCGCCAGCAGCTTGCCCTTCGCATCGAGGAACGCCGCCGGCTTCCCCTGCCCTTCGCCGAGGCCGAGCACGTCCTGGGTGCACAGCCGGTGCAGGAACTCGCCGGCGTCGGGACCATGGACGCGCAGCAACCGGTACGGCGCGTTCGCCCGTTCCCACGTGCGATTCGCGACCAGGTCGTGGAGCAGCTCGGCGGCATGCATGGCGGCGAAACCAGGATGGCAGCGGCGGTTTGGGAACGGGCCTGCAAACGGGGCTTTTTCGAGCCGATGGTTGAATGAGCCCCAAACCAGGTCTAGTTTGTCGGGCGTCGCGACGCAACCCGCCGCACCCACACATGCTGCGCATCTCCAAGAAGGCCGACTACGCGGTGTTCCTGCTCGGCGCGATCGCGCGGGCGGGCGCCTGGCCCGGCGGTGCTGCCGGGACGACCGTGGTCAGCGCCCAGGAGATCGCGCGGCAGGCAAAGCTCAACAAGTCGGTGGTCGCCAACCTGCTGAAGGACTTCGCGCGCCACGGCCTGCTCGAATCGCTGCGCGGGCTGAAGGGCGGCTACCGGCTGGCGCGGCCGCCGTCCCAGATCTCGCTCGGCGACATCCTCGAGGTCGTCGAGGGGCGCTTCGTGCTGGTCGATTGCGTCGCCCACGACTCGACCATGCCGGCCGGCAGCGGGCTGTTGGCGCTCGCTCCCAGCATGCGCGGCGACATGGCCGGTGCGCCGAAGGGCCGCCCCACCACCGACCATGGCCACGACCACGACTGCTCCTTGATCACCTTCTGCCCGAGCAAGGCGCCGATGCGCATCGTGCACCAGCGCATCTCGCAACTGTTCCGCGACATCCACCTCGATGAGCTGTGCTCGCTGGCGCCGCCGGCAGCTGCCACGAGCGCCGCGAAGGTGGCGACCGCCGCCCCGGCCCGACGATGAAGACTCCGATCTACCTCGACCACAGCGCCACCACCCCGTGCGACCCGCGGGTCGTGCAGCGCATGGTGCCGTTCTTCAGCGACACGTTCGGCAACGCCGCGAGCCGCAGCCACGCGTTTGGCTGGACCGCCGAAGCCGCAGTCGAGGAGGCGCGTTCGCAGGTCGCGCAACTGCTCGGCGCGCATCCCAAGGAGATCCTGTGGACCAGCGGCTCGACCGAGGCGAACAACCTCGCGATCAAGGGCACCGCCGCGATGTACCGCCAGAAGGGCAACCACCTGATCACCGCGGTCACCGAGCACAAGGCGGTGCTCGACCCGATGAAGTACCTGGAGACGCAGGGCTTCGAGGTCACCTGGCTCGGCGTCGACCAGAAGGGCCACGTCGACCTCGGCGAACTGGAACGCGCGATCACCGACCGCACGATCCTGGTGTCGCTGATGGCGGCCAACAACGAGATCGGCACGCTGCACCCGATCGAACGGATCGGGGCGCTGTGCAAGGCGAAGGGCACGCTGTTCCACAGCGACGCGACGCAGGCCGCCGGCAAGATCCCGCTCGATGTCGAGGCGCAGCACGTCGACCTGCTGTCGCTGTCGGCGCACAAGATGTACGGCCCGAAGGGTGTCGGCTGCCTCTACGTGCGGCGCAAGAACCCGCGCGTGCGGCTCACCGCGCAGATGGACGGCGGTGGCCACGAACGCGGCATGCGGTCCGGCACCCTCAACGTGCCCGGCATCGTCGGCATGGGCGAAGCCGCGCGCATCTGCCGCGAGGAGATGGGCGCCGAGATGCAGCGCGTCGGGGCGCTGCGCGACCGGCTGGTCGCGCGCCTCACCAAGGCGCTGCCCGACGCGGTGCAGAACGGCGACCCGGACCAGCGCCTGCCCCAGCTCGCCAACATCTCGTTCCCGTACGTCGAGGGCGAGTCGCTGCTCATGGGCATCAAGGAGATCGCGGTCTCCTCGGGTTCGGCCTGCACGTCCGCGAGCCTTGAACCGAGCTACGTGCTGAAGAGCCTCGGCCTGCCGGACGAACTGGCGCACAGCTCGATCCGCTTCTCCCTCGGCCGCTTCACCACCGAGCAGGAAGTCGACTTCGCCGTCGACCGCGTGGTCGCCGAGGTCGTGCGCCTGCGCGCGATGTCGCCGCTCTGGGAAATGGTCCAGGAAGGCGTCGACCTGACGAAGGTCAAATGGACGGTCCACTAGGAACCCACTCCCGAACCCACCGGCGCCCGCCGCGGTGACGCGGCACCCGCCAAGGAGACAACACAAATGGCCTACAGCGACAAGGTGCTCGACCACTACCAGAACCCGCGCAACGTCGGTTCGCTCGACAAGAACGACCCGAACGTCGGCACCGGCGTCGTCGGCGCGCCCGAGTGCGGCGACGTGATGAAGCTGCAGATCCGCGTCGACGCCAGCGGCAAGATCGTCGACGCCAAGTTCAAGACCTACGGCTGCGGCTCGGCGATCGCGTCGTCGTCGCTGGCGACCGAGTGGCTGAAGGGCACCAGCGTCGACGCCGCTGCGCAGATCAAGAACACGCAGATCGTCGAGGAGCTGTCGTTGCCGCCGGTCAAGATCCACTGCTCGGTGCTCGCCGAGGACGCGATCAAGGCCGCGATCGAGGACTGGCGCAGCAAGCGCGCGGCGAGCGGCGCGCCGGCCGCCGCCGGCAAGCCCGCGGAGGCGAAGTCGTGAGCGAGCCATCGACCAAGGCCCCGGCCGCCGAGAGCAAGCCCGGCCGTGGCGTGGTGCTGACCGAACGCGCCGCCAAGGAGATCCTGCGCGTGATCGCCGAGCACAAGTTCCCGGCGAGCACCTGGGTGCGCATCGGCGCCAAGGGCGGCGGCTGCTCCGGCTTCACCTACGTGCTCGACTTCGACCAGAACGGCCCCACCGAGTTCGACCTCACGTTCCCGCAGCATGGCGTCAACGTCGTCGTCGACAAGAAGAGCGAGTTCTTCATGGGCGGCACGATGCTCGACTTCAACGACGGCCTGCTCGACCGCGGCTTCGTGTTCAAGAACCCGGGAGCGACCGGCACCTGCGGCTGCGGCACCTCGTTCTCGGCGTGAGCCCCGTCACCGCACGCGACCCGTTCACGGTGTTCGGGGTCCCCCGCTCGCTCGACCTCGACGACCGCCAGCTCGAACAGCGGTACCTGGCCCTGTCGCGCGAGTGCCATCCCGACCGCTTCCGCGCCCAGGAGACCGTCGACTGCGTCGCGGTGCTGGCGCGTGCCGCCGAGGTCAACGACGCCTGGCGCATCCTGCGCGATCCGTGGCAGCGGGCCAAGGCGCTGCTCGAAGCGCAGCGCCCCGGCGTGCTCAACCGCAACAAGAAGCTCGACCCGGGCTTCCTGGCCGCAGCCCTCGAGCTGGCCGAGGAGGTCGCGTTCGCGAAGCCCGACGCGATCCCGGCGCTGCGTGCGCGGCTGCAGCAAGCACTCGCCGGCGACTTCGCGGCGTTGCGCCACCACGTCGCCGGCGGCGACCTCGACGCCGCGGCGAAGCAGTTCCACGCCTCGCACTACCACCAGAAGGCTCTCGCCGACCTGGATGCCAAGTCGTGACCGCAGTCCCGGAGAACAAGCCACCGCCCCGCGTGGTCGTCGGCATCGACCTCGGCACCACCAACAGCCTCGCCGCCGTGCGCGCGGGCAAGGGCGTACGGGTGCTGCGCGACCAGGACGGCGAAGCGCTGATCCCGTCCGTCGTCTGCTTCCATCCCGACGGCCGCACGCTGGTCGGCCGCGAGGCCAAGGCGCTGCGGCTGTCGTTCCCCGACCGCACCGTGTTCTCGATCAAGCGCCTGGTCGGCCGTTCCGCCAACGAACTCGCCGCCGAAGCGAAGCACCTGCCGTACCGCGTCGTGGCCGGCGAACGTGACCTGCCCCGCGTGCAGATCGGCGACCAACAACACACGCCCGAGGCGATCAGTGCCCTGATCCTGCAGCAGGTCAAGACGACTGCCGAAGCTGCACTCGGCCAGCCGATCCGCGAGGCGGTCGTCACCGTGCCGGCGTGGTTCGACGACGCGCAGCGGCAGGCGACCAAGGACGCGGCCGCGCTCGCCGGCCTCGATTGCCTGCGCATCCTCAACGAGCCGACCGCCGCCGCGCTCGCCTACGGCATCGACGGCACCAAGGACGGCACGGCGCTGGTCTACGACCTCGGCGGCGGCACCTTCGACGTGTCGATCCTGCGCATCGAGGACGGCGTGTTCCGCGTGCTGTCGACCGCCGGCGACACGCACCTCGGCGGCGACGACTTCGACGAACTGCTCGGCCAGCGCATCCTGCGCACGCTGCCGCCCACCAACGACCCGTACGTGCTGCAGGCGGTTCGCGCCGCCGCCGAGGGCCTGAAGATCCGGCTGTCGACGGCCGACACCGCTGACCTCGAACTCGACCTGCACCAGCGCGGCACCGCGCGTCTCACGGTGACCCGCGCCGAGTTCGAGGCGGCGATCGCGCCGCTGATCCAGCGCACGCTCGACCAGGTGCAGCGCGCGGTCAAGGACGCCGGCCTGCGGCTCGATCAACTCGACGACGTGGTGCTGGTCGGCGGCAGCACGCGCATCCCGCTGGTCCGCGAACGGCTGCAGGCGCTGACCGGCAGGGTTCCCCACACCGGCGTCGATCCCGACCTCGCGGTAGCGCTGGGTGCTTCGATCCAGGCCGACGTGCTGGCCGGCAACGACCGCTCGCTGCTCTTGCTCGACGTGATCCCGCTGTCGCTCGGCATCGAGACGCTCGGCGGTGCCGTGCAGAAGCTGATCCTGCGCAACAGCACGATCCCGACCTCCGCCACCGAGGAGTTCTCGACCGGCGTCGACAACCAGACCGCGGTCGACCTCGCGATCTACCAGGGCGAACGGGAACTGGCGAAGGACTGCCGGCTGCTCGGCCACTTCAAGCTGCGCGGACTGCCGACGCTGCCCGCCGGGCTGCCGCGCATCGCGGTGACGTTCCTGGTCGACGCCGATGGCGTGCTGCGCGTCACCGCGCGCGAGCAACGCACCGGCGTGCAGGCCAGCATCCAGGTGGTGCCGTCGTTCGGGCTGTCCCGCGACGAGGTGCGCCGCATGATGACCGAGTCGATCGAGCAGGCGCAGGCGGACTACATCGCCCGCGAGGCGATCGACGTGCGCAACAAGGCCGAGGCGATGGTGCGCGGCACGCAGAAGGCGCTGCAGCTGTCGGAGCTGCCGCCCGACCAGACGTACGCGGTGCAGAAGGCGGTGAAGGCGCTCGGCAAGCTGCTGATCGCCAATGCCGACACCCAGGTCCTGAAGCAGGCGTGCGACGAGCTGAGCAAGCTGACCGCGACGATCGCCGACGACGTGATCAGCTCCGCGGTGACCAAGGCGCTGCGTTCGGAGCCGCAGCCGTGAGCAAGGCGAAGCTGGTCGTGCGGGGCGAGCCCCGCGAGTACTCGCTCGCCGTCGGCGAGACGATCCTGCACGCAGCGATGGAACAGGGCCTGCACCTGGACCACGCCTGCGGCGGGGTGTGCGCGTGCTCGACCTGCCACGTCAAGATCCTGCGGGGCCGCGAGTGCTTCCCGGAAGCGAGCGAGGACGAACTCGACCAGCTCGACGAAGCGCGCGACGTCGGTCTCGAATCGCGCCTGGGCTGCCAGGCGAAGCTGCTGCGGCTGCCGCCGGGCGGCGTCGTCGAGATCGCGATCCCGACATGGAACGTCAACGCGGTGCGCGAAGGCGGACACTGACCGGCCGCGCTCCGGCACCGGCTTCGGCGCACGGTCCCTTCACCGCACGTGCAACGTCGCGCGTTCCGAGCTGTGCAGGGCGCCGTTCGGCAACCACGGGCTCGCCGGCGCCAGCATGACGCCTTGCACGTACAGATCGAGCGGGCCGAGATGCGCCAGCGGCAGCGTCGTCCACGCCATTCCCGACGCCGCAACCATCACCTCGGGCACGACCAGCAGCGGGCAGCTCGGCGCCAGCGGCAACGTCACCTGCGCCGGTTGCAGACCGAACACCAACCAGCCGAACGTGCTTGCGAACGGCCCGACGCCGAACCGCACGCTCTGGCCATCGAGCATTGCCGTCGCGCTGAGGTAGGCGCCGCACGGCGTACCCGAGAACTCCATCTGCACGTGCGCCGCCGACACCTCCAGGCTCGCCGTCGTGAAGTACCCCGCCGCGACGAGCTCGCCGGTGGTCAGCGTGGTCAGCGCCAGCACCGAACCATTGACGCCGCCACCCAGGCTGGACCACGAGGTACCGTTCCATCGCGCGATCCCGGGTGCTGCCACGCCGCCGATCGTCGTGAAGCTGCCGCCCGCGACGAAGTCACCGTTCGCCAGGGTCGTCAGCGCCGAGACTGCTCCGTTCGGTGGCGTCCCCATCGGCATCCACGACGCCCCGGTCCATCGGGAGAGGAAGCGGACGCCCCCGACACCGACGTTGTAGAGAAAGCCGGCTGCGACCACTTCGCCGGTGGCCAGTGCGCCGAGTGCGTAGACGCCGGATGGAGTCAGCGTGCTGTAGAAGCCGGTCGACATCGCGGACCACGTCGTCCCGTTCCATCTCGCGATGTTGCTCGCAGGAACGGTGCCCGCCCAGGTGAAGAAGCCACCGACGATGAGATCGCCGTTGGGCAGCGCCAGCAGCGAGAAGACGCTGACCTTGTCGAAGTTGACGTGGGACACGCCCCCGCCGGCCACCGCCCACGTGGAGCCGTCCCAGCGAGCGAGGTTGCCGCTGGCGCCCCAGAACCTGCCCCCTACCACGAGCTCCCCATTGGGCATGGCCACTACCGCGTTGACCTCGAGCGGAATGCTATGGTGCGAAGAGAACTGGGCGCCGAGCGAGGACCACCTCGACGTCGCAGGATCCCAGGCGGCAACGTGACGTGCTTGCGCGTCGCCGGCGATCGTGAAATGCCCGACGATCACGACGCGCGGCGTCGCCGGCCCCGGACCATCGGGATCCCACGAGCATGCGTCCCGCACCTCGCCGTTGACGCCCGGATAGCCGCCACCCGACAGCAGGGGATTGGTGCACTGCGCCAGGGCACCGGACTGCAACGCGGCCGAAACAACAAGCAGCCCGAGCCCACGCCAACACCTACGAGAACTGGCCGCATTCGAGCAGCGGAGCATGGTGGCCACCACCACACCAACTCTCGGACCACCGGCCCGCCGGCGCGGCCCGCTCAGGTCGCAGGGCGACGTCCTCGACCGCGCGTCGTCGACCTGAACGTCAACGCAGTCCGGGCGGGCGATCACTCCATCTGAGGTCTCGCCATCGTGCAGCCTTCTCGCGAAGTCTACCGACCCCCGCACCGCGACCGGCGATCACCCTCCCGCAGCGGCGACGACGCAGCCGTTCTTCCCGCCGCACCCGCTCGCTACAGTCCCGCGCCATGACCGCCGCCACGCAGGACCTCTCCCTCGTCGCCAACACCATCCGCGGCCTCGCGATGGACGCCGTGCAGAAGGCGGACTCGGGCCACCCGGGCATGCCGATGGGCATGGCGGAAGTGGCAACGGTGTTGTGGACCGAGTTCCTGCGATGGAGCCCGCAGGAGCCGAACTGGGCGGGCCGCGACCGCTTCGTGCTCTCCGGCGGCCACGGCTCGATGCTGCTCTACTCGCTGCTGCACCTCGCCGGCTTCCCGCTGTCGATGGACGACCTCAAGAAGTTCCGCCAGCTGCACAGCAAGACGCCGGGCCACCCCGAGTACGGCGAGACGGTCGGCGTCGAGACGACCACCGGCCCGCTCGGCCAGGGCTTCGCCAACGCCGTCGGCTTCGCGATCGCCGGGCAGATGGAGGCGGCCCGCTTCCAGAACCCGCTGCTGAAGAGCCGCGTGTTCGTCACCGTCGGTGACGGCGACCTGATGGAGGGCATCAGCTACGAGGCCGGCACACTCGCTGGCCATCTGCAGCTCGACAACCTGGTCTGCCTGTGGGACGACAACGGCATCACGATCGAAGGCCATACCGACCTCGCGACCAGCGAGGACATCGGCATGCGCTTCTCGGCCCAGGGCTGGGTCGTGCACAAGGTCGACGGCCACGACGCCGAGCAGGTGCGGCAAGCACTCGCGCGCGCGACCACCAATGCCACCCGCCCCCAGTTCATCTGCTGCAAGACCACCATCGGCAAGGGCAGCCCGAACAAGGCGAACACGCACGAGGTCCACGGCTCGCCGCTCGGCAAGGACGAGATCGTGCTGACGAAGAAGGCGCTCGGCATCAGCCCCGAGGACTTCCACGTGCCCGACGCGGTGCGCAGCTACTTCGCCGCCGCCGGGCAACGCAACGAGCAGGCGCGCAAGCGCTGGCACGCCGAGATGCAGGGCTGGATGGCGAAGGCCCCGGACCAGGCGAAGGCATGGCAGGCGTTCCGCTCGCGCGAACTGCCGGCGAACCTGCTCGACCAGCTGGTCGCCGCGGCCGGCGCCGAACCGGCGGCGACGCGCGCCTTGTCCGGCAACGTGCTGAACAAGGCCGCCGAACTGGTGCCCGGCCTCGTCTCCGGCAGCGCCGACCTCGACCCGTCGACCAAGACGCGCATCAAGAAGAGCGGCTCGTTCACCGCCAAGGACCGCACCGGCCGCACGCTGCACTACGGCATCCGCGAGCACGGCATGGGCGCGATCCTGAACGGCATCGCGCTGCACAGCAGCTTCTTCGCCGCCGGCAGCACGTTCCTGGTGTTCGCCGACTACATGCGCACGCCGATCCGGCTGGCGGCGTTGAGCCGCATGCCGACGACGTTCGTGTTCACCCACGACAGCATGATGGTCGGCGAGGACGGGCCGACCCACGAACCGGTCGAGCACCTGACCACGCTGCGCGTGATCCCGAACCTGCACGTGTTCCGGCCCGCCGACGGTGCCGAGACCGCGGCGGCATGGACGCACGCGTTGTCGCGGCGCGACGGCCCGGTGCTGCTGGCGTTGACGCGGCAGAACCTGCCGAAGCTGCCGCACGCGGCCGGCTGGCACGCGAAGGAGTCGCTGCGCGGCGGCTATGTGCTGGTCGACACACCCGCAGCGAAGGCGACGATCGTCGCCACCGGCGCCGAGGTCGGGCTCGCCGTCGACGCGGCGGCGCTGCTCGGCCAGCAGGGCGTGCCGACGCGCGTGGTGTCGATGCCGTGCGTCGAGCTGTTCCTGCAGCAGGACGCCGCGTATCGGGCGGGAGTGCTCGGCAAGGCGGCGCTGTTCACGCTCGAGATGGGGCGGCCCGAGTACTGGTGCCAGTTCACCGGCCGGCTCGACCGCTGCATCGGGCAGACGACGTTCGGCGCCAGCGCGCCGGCGAAGCACGTCGCCGAGCACTTCGGCTTCGCCCCCGCCAAGGTCGCCGAGCGGGTGAAGACGGCGCTGTAGCGTCGCTGGCCATGGCTGCCACGGTTCCTGGGGCGCAACCTGCGGGTGGCGAGGATCGCCTGCCGAGCGAGATCGGCCCGTACCGCATCCTGGAACGCATCGGCGAAGGTGGCATGGGCGTCGTCTACCTCGCCGAACAGCGCACGCCGGTCGCGCGCCGCGTGGCGCTGAAGGCGATCAAGCTCGGCATGGACACCAAGGCAGTGCTGGCGCGGTTCCAGGCCGAGCAGCGGGCACTCGCGGCAATGGAGCACTCGTGCATCGCGAGAATGCTCGACGCCGGCATCAGCGCGGATGGCCGGCCGTACTTCGTAATGGAGTACATCGCCGGGATCCCGATCACCGACTACTGCGACCGGAACCGGCTCGACACCAAGGCGCGGATCCATCTGTTCCAGCGCGTCTGCTCCGCCGTGCAGCACGCGCACGAACGCGGCATCGTGCACCGCGACCTGAAGCCGTCGAACATCCTGGTCACCGTGCGCGACGGTCAGCCCGAACCGCGCATCATCGACTTCGGTCTCGCCAAGGCGCTGAACCACCGGCTGGTCGAAGCCACAGTGTTCACCGAACAGGGCCAGATCATCGGCACACCGGAGTACATGTCGCCGGAACAAGCCGGCACCGATCCGCTGGGCGTCGACGCCCGCACGGACATCTACTCGCTCGGCGTGCTACTACAGGAACTGCTGATCGGCACGCGACCGTTCTCACGCCGCGAACTTCGACACGGTGCGCTCGACGAGCTGCAACGCGTCATCCGCGAGCAACGACCCGAGCGAGCCAGCAGCAAGCTGTCGCGTCTCGGCCCCGCAGGGGCAGAAGTCGCCGCCGCCCGCCACACCGACACCAGGTCGCTGCAGACCGAGCTGCGGCGTGCGCTCGACGCCGTGATCCTGAAGGCCATCGAGAAGGACCGGCTGCGCCGATACCAGACGGCGTCGGAGTTCGCCGCCGACCTCGCGCGCTACCTGGGCGGGCAGGCTCCGGCGGCGGTGGCCGCTGCGTGGCACGGCCCAGCCGGCGGCGTGCGCAAGGCCATCGTCGCCGCGATCGCGGTGGCGGCGTTCGGCGCCGGCTACCTGGTCCGTGGCATCCCGCTGCCCCGGCTGTCGTCCGTGATCACGCTGCCGCTTTCGGTCAACCCGCCAGACGCGACCGTCTACCTGAACGGTGAGCGGATCGGCCCAGGCAACGCGCGGCCGGTCCGCTTCGACTTCTCGGAGCACGCCAGGGTCTATGTCCAGTGCCTGCATCCCGACTACCTGCCGACCATCGAGTGGTTCACGCCCGAACGGGCCGACCAGATGCGAGCCATGGCGTTGCCGGTGCAGTTCACCCTCCGTCCCCGCTGATCCAGTGTCTTCCCGTCGCTGCCGCTCTGGAGTGCTCGCCCGCCTGCTGGTGGTGCTGTTGCCGGCAGCCGCCTGTCAGCGCACAGCACCAAACTCCAAGTTCTTCTTCGACGCCATCGACACAGAGGAGCGGATGCGGCCGTGCCTCATCGTCGTCAACGACGACTGGATGGGCGCTGCCGAACGCAACCAGTTCATCAACGTCGACAGCAACGACGCACTGGTGTTGAGTCTCGACTTCCGACTCGGCGCCGCCACCGTCACCGCGGTCGCGCTGCAGGTCGACAACGGCAAGGTCACCCGCATTCCGAAGTCGCGGAAGGACGCCCTGGATTTCAGCGGCTTCCTCGATGACGTCAGGCAGTTGCAGCCGGGTGACCCGGCGATGCAGCTGTTCATCCTGACTCGCCGCTCGCAGTAGGCGGGGGCGCTGCGCGAGAGCCGGCGCAAGCCACGGCTGGCGGCAAACCCGCCACCGGCCGATTCGCCCTCGAGCAGCCGCCGATTGCCGGATCGGCCGCGGCACGGTCTGATGCCGGGTGGCGCGCCGCGGGCCGGGTGCGCCAACCTCGTTCCCGGCAGCACACCATGCACCCACTGCACCCCCTTCGTTCGGGGTGGCCGCTCGCGACCATCCTGCTCCTCTCGACCGCCTTCGCCCAGCAGCCCGCCGGCGACGGGCCGTACCGCCACTACGACGGCAAGAAGGAAGCGTTCGCGGTCGACCACACGCGCCTCGCGGTGCTGTGGTCGACCGAGGTGACGCCGGCCGAACTGGTCGCGGCGCTGGGCAGCCGCGGCGTCGACGCGGCGAGCGCCGAACCCACCGGGATCGGCCACTGGCACCTGGTGCGCCTGGGCGCACCGTTCGCCGACCGCGCGGCGCTGCGCGGGGCACTCGCGCGCGTGCTGCAGGACGGGACGGTGCCGTTCGCGGCGCCGGTGTTCTTCGGCCGCGATGGCGGCTGGGCCACGGTCACGCCCGGGCTGTTGTTCGCGGCGAACGGCGGCACGGCGGCGAGCGCGCTGGCCGTGCTGCAGGAACTGGTGCCGACCGCGACACTGCGCGAGCGCGAGTTCGGCGGCATGCCGGGCGCGCTGCGCGCCACCAGCGCTTCGCGCAACGGTCTCGACGTGCTCGCCGAGGCGAACCGCCTCGCCGAGGACCAGCGCGTCGCGTGGGGGGAACCCGACTGGCAGTTCTCGGGCACGGCGGACCTGATCCCCAACGACCCGGGCTGGCCGCAGCTGTGGGGCATGCTGAACACCGGCCAGTTCGCCGGCGTCGCCGGCATGGACATGGACTGCGACCTCGGCTGGGACGTCACGATCGGCAGCAACACGGTCAAGGTCGCGGTGCTGGACACCGGCGTGCAGCAGGGCCATCCCGACATCAACCAGCTCGCCGGCTCCGACTTCACCGGCCAGGGCAGCGCCGGCGGTGGGCCGTTCAACGCCTGCGACAACCACGGCACGCCGGTCGGCGGCTGCGTGTCGGCGATCATCAACAACGCGCTCGGCACCGTCGGTAGCGCCCCGGGTTGCCGGACGATCTCGGCGCGCGCGTTCGTCTCGACCATGGCCTGCGATGGCTCGTGGAGCTCGCAGGCGAGCTACACGGTCAACGCGCTGGGCTTCGCGCAGGCGCAGGGTTGCCGCGTCACCAACAACAGCAACGGCTACGGCTTCACCTCGGCAGCGATCGACGCTCAGTACCAGGCGACCTACAACGCCGGCCTCGTACACTTCGCGTCGGCGGGCAACAGCGCCGCGGCGACGATCACCTACCCGGCGTCGCTCGCCATCGTCAACGGGGTGTCCGCGGTCGGCCCCAACGGCAACCTCGCCGCTTTCAGCAACCACGGCACCGGCGTCGACTTCGCCGGCCCGGGCGTCAGCGTCTACAGCACCGACCGCACCGGCGCCGCCGGCTACGCCGCCGGCGACTACACCCTGGTGCAGGGCACCTCGTTCGCGTCGCCGTATGCCGCCGGCATCGCGGCGCTGGTGATCTCGCAGAACCCGACGATGAGCGCGCTCCACGTCGAGCTGGCGATGCGCGCCGCGCGCGACCGCGGGGCTGCCGGCTTCGACACCTTCTACGGCTCGGGCCTGGTCAACGCGAACTCGGCGCTGCGGTCGATCCCGTACGGCACCGGGCTCGCCGGCACCGGCGGCTTCGTCCCGCGCCTGTTCGCCGGCGGCATCCTGCGCCTCGGCAACACCATCGGGGTGGCGGTCGACAGCGGCTACGGCGGCTCGTTCGCGGTGATCGCGGTCGGCAACGCCCCCGCCGCGATCCCGGCGCTCGGCGGCACGCTGCTGGTGCTGCCGCCGCTGGCGACCTCGGTGATCGGCCTGACCGGCTTGTTCGGCGCCCCGGGCGTCGGTGCCGGCACGCTGCCGGTCTTCATCCCGAACAATCCGGCGCTGATCAACGCCAGCGTCTACTTGCAGGCCGGCGTGCTCGACCCGCTGCCGCCCGCCGACCTGTCGCTGAGCAACGGCCTGCGCATCCGCATGGGCCCGTGACGCTCGCGGCTCGCGCCGGCGTCAGCGCCGCGCGACCGCGAAGTGCACGCTGCGCCAGTGTTCGCCGGCCCAGCGGTCCTCCTCGGCGCGCAGCAGTTCGCCGCCGCCTGCCGCCACCGTCGCCAGCACGCCGTCCCACTCCACGCAGTGCACTTCCATCATCGCTTCGCCCTGGCGTTCCACTGCCGGGGCGAACGCCGCCGCGCCCGGCCGCAGTTCCCCGGTCGCCAGCTGGCCGAACAGCAGACCGCCGGGCCGCAGCACGCGCAGGAACTCGCGCAGGTAGCCGAGTGAGTACTCGGGCCGCATGTGCTGCAGCACGATCGCCGTGTGCACGAACGCGAAGCTGCCGTCGGCGAACGCGGCGAGGTCGGCACGGGCGTTGACCGCGTAGCGCACGCGTTCGCCGAACCGGTTCTTGGTCCGGGCCAGCTCGATCATCGGCGCGCTGATGTCGACGCCGGTCACCGTCGCGAAGTGCGGCGCCAGCGCCTGCGTCAGCCGACCGATGCCGCAGCCGAAGTCGAGCGCATCGCCCTTCGGCACCGCGATGCCGTGCAGGCCGAGCCAGCTGCCGAGCCACGCGACGTGGTCGACGCCGGTCTGGAAGAACGCGGCCTCGTCCCAGCGACCGCCCTCGGTGCCCGGCGCGGTCAGGATCGCCCACATCGCATCCTTGCGGCCGAGGTTCTCCCAGTTGCGGCGCAGGCGGTCGAGGTCCATGGCGTCGTTATCGGCGGCTGCGCATCACAGCGCCACCCGTTCGCCCTGCACCGCGATCCCGAACCCCGCCGCCTCGATCCGGGCGCGCACCGCCGGATCGTGCAGCGCCGGGTTGCTGTGGTTGCAGTGCAGGAAGCGGATCGCCCCGGGTCGCGCCTTCGCCGTCGCCGCCAGCAGTTCCATCGTGCACGTCATCAGCGGGTGCGGGATCTCGGCGAGGTTGCGGTCCGGCAGTTCGCGGCCGTCGAAGAACGTGCCGTCGACGTAGGCGACGTCGACGCCGGTCAGCAGGCCCTCGAGCAGGCCGGGCGACTTCTCCCACGCGTCGACGTCGGGCACGAACAGCACGGTGCGGTTCGGCCCGTGGATCTTGAACGCCATCGTGTCGGAGAACTCGTCGCGGTGCGGCACCCCCAGCGGCATGACGCAGAGGCCCGGCCACGGCGCGAACACCCTGCCGACGTCGAACTCCCGCACGTCGATCTGTTGCAGCTCGACGAGCTGCTTCCAAGGGCCGTGCCCGCGCAGGAAGAGACTGAAGCGGGACGAGCAGTGCACCGGCACGGCCTTGCTGCCGGCGACCTCGCGACCGAACCACGCGAGCCCGAGGTAGTGGCCGAGGTGCGCGTGCGTCGTCAGCACCGCGTCGACCGGCGCCCGGCCGCGGCCGTGCACGCCAGCGAGGTCGTGCAGCATCGCCACCTGCTCCTCGATGCGCGGCGTCGCTTCGACCAGCAGCAGCCTCTCGTTGCCGGCGCCGCCGCGGCGGTCGACGAGGCCCAGCGCCGACGGATACAGCACGCGCCCCGTTCGCCGCGCCTCGCTGCAGCACGGTTGCTCGCAGCCGAAGTGCGGCAGGCCGCCGTCCTGCGCGACGCCGAGCACGAACAGTTCGACGGCGGCAGGTGACACGACGCCAGCGCTCGGTGTGGCGCAGCCTGCCAACAGCGGCAGCGCCGCGACCAACCACCACGGCAACCTGCGCATCACGCCTTCTCCGCGCTACAGCATGCCGACGACGTTGCCGTCCTGGTCGATGTCCATGCGCGCGCCGCCCGGCACCTTGCCGAGCCCCGGCATCGTCATGATCTCGCCGGCGAGCGGATAGACGAAGCCCGCGCCCACCGCGACCCGCGCGTCGCGCACCTTGAAGCGGTAGCCGGTCGGCCGCCCCTTCAGGTTCGGGTCGTGGCTCAGCGAGTACTGCGTCTTCGCCATGCAGATCGGGAAGCGCCCGTAGCCGCGTTCCTCGAACAGCGCCAGCTGCTGCTTCGCCGCGGGCTCGTAGTCGACGCCGTCGGCGCCGTAGATGCGCGCCGCCAGGGTCTCGATCTTGTCGGTGAGGCTCGCTTCGTCGGGATACAGCAAGCGGAACGAAGCCGGCTGCTCGACCGCCTTGACCAGCGCGTGCGCGAGTTCCTCGCCGCCCTTGCCGCCATCGGCGAACAGCGTCGAGGTGTGCGCCGCCGCAGCACCGGCAGCGAGCGCGGCCTGACGGACGAACTCGATCTCGGCGTCGGTGTCGCCGGGGAAACGGTTGACCGCGACCACCACCGGAATGCCGAACACGCGCACGTTCTCGATCTGCTTCTCGAGGTTGCCGATGCCGGCAGCCAGCGCGTCGAGGTCCTCCTGCTGCAGGCCCGGGGGCAGCGGCTTGCCGGCGACGATCGCGAAGCGGCCGCTGTGCATCTTCAGCGCGCGCACCGTCGCCACCAGCAGCGCCGCGTCGGGCTTCAGCCCCGAGGCGCGGCACTTGATGTCGAAGAACTTCTCGGCGCCCATGTCGGCGCCGAAGCCGGCCTCGGTGACGACGAAGTCGAGCGAACGCATCGCGACGTAGTCGGCGACGATCGAGCTGTTGCCGTGCGCGATGTTGGCGAACGGACCGGTGTGCACGAGGGCGGGCGTGCCCTCGAGGGTCTGCATCAACGTCGGCTTCAGCGCGTCCTTCAGGATCGCGGTCATCGCGCCCGCCGCCTTCAGGTCCTCGGCCGTCACCGGGGCACCGTCGGTCGCGTAGCCGACGACGACAGCGCCGAGGCGCTTGCGCAGATCGTGGATGTCCTTGGCGAGGCCAAGGATCGCCATGATCTCGCTCGCCGAGGTGATGTCGAAGCCGGTGCGGCGCGGCTTGCCGTTCTTGTCGCCGCCGTGCGCAACCTCGATCTCGCGCAGCGCGCGGTCGTTCATGTCGAGCACGCGGCGCCAGGCGATCTGGTCCGGGTCGAGCTTGTGCTCGTTGCCGTGGAACAGGTGCGCGTCGAGGAACGCGGCGCACAGGTTGTGGGCGGCGGTGACGGCGTGGAAGTCGCCGGTCAGGTGCAGGTTGAGTTCCTCGGGCGGTACGACCTGCGAGTAACCACCGCCGGCCGCGCCGCCCTTGATGCCGAACACCGGCCCCATCGACGGCTGGCGGATCACGCAGCAGGCGCGCTTGCCGATCCGGTTCAGCGCCTGCGAGATGCCGACCGTGTGCACCGTCTTGCCTTCGCCGAGCGGCGTCGGCGTGATCGCAGTGACGACGACGTACTTGGCCGGCTTGCGTGTCGGCGGCTTCTTCAACAGGTCGAGCTTGACCTTCGCCTTGCTGTGGCCGTACGGCTCGAGGTCGTCCGGGCCGAGGCCCATGACGCGGGCAACCTCGGACAGCGGCCGCAGGGGGATGGAGCGAGCGATGGCGAGATCGTTGAGGGACATCGGGAGCGGCGCACGATACCGGCGCGGTCGGGGCGCGCCAGGACGGGCCGAACGGCGCAGTGCTGCGCCCGCGCCGCGCGGCCAC
>JBASWX010000529.1:0-15617 GCA_049276695.1 Planctomycetota bacterium | reverse complement strand
GCTGCGCGCGGCCGAACTCGCCAAGCAGCGCGGCGACGTAGCGGTGGCGCAACGGCATGGCGACGCGGCAGCAGCACGACTGCGCGCGGTGGCCGAGCAGTTCCCCGCGAACGCGGAGTCGTGGTTCGGGCTCGGCGTGCTGGCCGAACGGCAAGGCGCGTCTGCCGAGGCGATCGCAGCCTACGAGCAGGCCCTTGCGCGCGACGCGGGACACACCGGCTCGCTGCTGAACCTCGCCGCGCTCCGCGCCGCGAGCAACCCCGAGGCCGCGAAGCTGCTGTGGCGGCGCCTGCTCGCCGCCGACGCCGAACAGCGTGTGCTCTCGCCGGGTGAACGCCGGCGGCTGCAACGCCTCGTTGCCGCGAACTGACTCGTGCCGCGCGCCGCCCGGTTCAGATGCCGAGGATGCTGTAGCCGGCGTCGACGTAGATCGTCTGGCCGGTGATGCCGCGCGCCAGGTTCGACAACAGGAAGGCCGCGGTGTTGCCGACGTCGCCCTGGTCGACGTTGCGCCGCAGCGGCGCCTTCTGCGCCATGGTGTCGAGCAGCGAGCCGAAGTCCGCCACGCCCATCGCCGACACCGTCTTGATCGGCCCCGCCGAGATCGCATTGACGCGCACGCCGCGCGGGCCGACGTCGTTCGCCAAGTAACGCGTGCTCGCCTCCAGCGCCGCCTTCGCGACGCCCATCACGTTGTAGTTCTGCACGACCTTCTCGGCGCCGTAGTAGCTGAGGCACACGACGCCCGCCTCGCGGCCTTCCATCAACGGCAAGGCACCCTTGACCAGCCCGATCAGCGACCAGGCGCTGACCTGCTGCGCAAGCGAGAAACCCTCCCACGACGTGTCGGCGAAGTGGCCGCCGAGTTCCTCGCGTTTGGCGAACGCGATCGAGTGCACGAGGCCATCGAGCGGGCCGAACTCCTTGCCGAGCCGCGCGTAGAAGCGGTCGATGTCGCCGGCGATCGTGACGTCGCACGGCGCCAGGAAGGTGTCGCCCGGCAGCTCCGCCGCCAGCTTGCGCACCGGCTCCTCCATGCGCTCGTTCTGGAAGTTGAGCGCCAGCCGCGCGCCCTCGCGGTGCAGCGCCTGCACGATGCCCCAGGCGATGGAGCGCTTGTTGGCGACGCCGAAGACGACGACGTTCTTGCCGGACATCAGACCCATGACTTGCCTCTGCTCGCGTCGGTGACGATCGGGAACTCGGAACGGCGGCGACGATACCGGCTCGGGCCGCCGGGTCACGCACGCAGCGAAGCGTCGCCGTCGATCGCGGCGGCGAACACCTTGCGCGCCGGCGTCGTCCACGGCGTGTCCGGGCCGAGCGGGAACCACTGCAAGCGACCGCGGCGGCGCACTGTCGCCGCATGCGCCCGCAGCACGATGCGATGGTGTGTGATCGCGTGGCGAACGGTGGCGATGACCGGTCCGACCTCGATCAAGGCCCCGAACCGGGCCCGCACCGCCGCCGCCAGTTCCGCCGGCTCCGCCGACACCAGCACGCCGGGTCCCGGCAGTTCGATCTGGCCAGCGTTCGCTTCATCCGCGGCCAGGCGATGGCCGAGTGCCCCGTCGCCGCCGAGCACCAGCACCGCGCGCGCCGTCACTTCTACCGCCGCGCGTGGCGCCTTCTTCACGGGCAGCTGCGCAGCGTCGCCGGTGGTGAACCCCACGCAGTCCCCGGACACCGGACACTTCTCACACCGCGGCGACGACGGCGTGCAGACCACCGCGCCGAGTTCCATCAGCGCCTGGTTGAAGTCGCCGGGCCGCGCCCGATCGAGCCAACCCGCGACTGTCGCGCGCACGCTCTTCCGCGTCGCGCCGGTGTCGATGCGTTCCCGCACGCCGCGATGGCGGGCGCACACACGCTCGACGTTGCCGTCGACCGCGATCTCGCCGTGCCCGAATGCGATCGACGCGATCGCGCCGCAAGTGTAGGCGCCGACGCCGGGCAGTTCCGCCAGCTCCGTGACCGTCGACGGCACCCGCCCACCGTGCTCGCGCACCACCGCGCGCGCGCCATCGCGCAGCAGCCGGGCCCGCCGGTAATAGCCGAGCCCGCGCCACGCCAGCAGCAGTTCGTCGTCGCTCGCCGCCGCGAACGCCGCCGCCGTCGGGTACTGCGTGACGAAGCGCTCGAACGCGGCGCGCACCGCTTCGACGCGGGTCTGCTGCAGCATCACCTCGCTGACCCAGATCGCCCACGGGTCGCGCGTGCGCCGCCACGGCAGGTCGCGCCGTTCGCGATCGAACCAGCGCAGCAGCCGCGCCGCGAACGGCTCGCGTTCCCGGCGCCGCACCGGCATCTCAGTCGCCCAGCATGCTCGCGTCGGTCGGCCGCGACCGCAGCTCGATGCCGAGCCGTGCGCGCAGGTCGCGCTCGGCGCCATCGAGGATGTCGTTCAGCTTCACCGCGTCCTCGTGCTCGGCGACCAGCATCAGCCGGATCGTGCGCGCGCCTTCGATGCCCTGCACGCCGGTCCGGATGCTGACCAGCGGGTGGCGCGTCGACAGTTCGGCCAGCGCCTTGCTGATCACCGACTCGTCGTGGCCGTGGTAGTCGACCTGCCGCACGCCGCGCACGGTGTCGGGGCCCGCGGCACTCATCACCGGCATCACGTGGGTGGTGAAGAAGCGCTGCATCTCGGCCGGCACGCCGGGCAGCAGGAACACGGTCGTCGCGCCGACCTGGAGCTGGACCGCTGGTGCGGTGCCGACCGAGTTCTCGTAGCAGATCGCGCCCTTGGGCACGACCGCCATGCCGCGCCGCGCTTCGCTCAGCTCCGCATCGTCGACGACACCCTTCGCGTGCAGCCGCCGGTACGACGCCTGCACGTACTCGATCGCCTTCTGATCCTCGACCATCGGCACGCCCGCCGCCTTCGCCAGGCAGCCGCGCGAGCTGTCGTCCCAGTTGGGGCCCATGCCGCCGGTCAGCAGCACGAACGTCGGCTTCTGTTCGAGCGCCCACTTCATCGCCGCGGTGACCTCGGCTTCCACGCGGTCGACGACCTGGATCGTGCGCACGCGGTAGCCGATGTCGTCGATCCGGTTGGCGATGAACGCGGCGTTGCGGTCGACCACCGAGCCTTCGAGGATCTCGCGCGAGACGACCAGGATGATGACGCTCTTGTCGAACAAGTCTTGACTCCGAGGGGTGCCGGGGAAGCGGGAACGGCGGCGGTGGGACGGCCTCCGGCGCAGGCCAGCCACCGGATGCTACAGCTTCCGGGGCGTTGTTGAAGCGCTCGGGACGGCCCGGAAGAATGAGTCTTTGGCCCGTCCGACCCTCGCCTGAACCGCCCCCGCTCATGACCGAATCGACCCCGCCGCCACTGCCACCTGGCGGCCGCATCGCCGATCTCCTGCTCGAGCGGGAGATGCGCGAGAGCTACCTGAACTACTCGATGAGCGTGATCCTCAGTCGCGCTCTGCCCGATGCGCGCGACGGTCTGAAGCCGAGCCAGCGCCGCGTGCTGGTCGCGATGAACGACCTCAACCTGGGGCCGCGCAGCAAGCACCGCAAGTGCGCGAAGATCTGCGGCGACACTTCGGGCAACTACCACCCGCACGGCGAGTCGGTCGTCTACCCGACATTGGTCGGCATGGCGCAGCCGTTCTCGACGCGCTACCCGCTGGTCGACAGCCAGGGCAACTTCGGCGCCATCGACGGCAGCCCGCCCGCGGCGATGCGGTACACCGAGGCGCGGCTGGCGTTCCCGGCGATGCACCTGCTCGACGACCTCGACAAGGAGACCGTCGACCAGGTCCGCAACTACGACGACACGCTGTGGCAGCCGGTTGTGCTGCCGGGTCGCTTCCCCAATCTCGTCTGCAACGGCTCGACCGGCATCGCGGTCGGCATGGCGGCGAGTCTGCCGCCGCACAACCTGCGCGAGGTCGCGCAGGCGCTCGAGAAGCTGTTCGACAACCCGGCGGTCTCGCTCGACGAACTGCTCGAGGTCGTACAGGGCCCGGACTTCCCTACCGGCGGCACGATCATGGGCCGCGGCGGCATCCGCAACGCCTACGCCAGCGGCCGCGGTTCGGTCGTCGTGCGCGCCAACTACCACGTCGAGGAGAAGAAGGGCCGCAAGCTGCTGGTGTTCACCGAGGTGCCGTTCCAGGTCAAGACCACGACGATCCTGGAACGCATCGACCACCTGGTGAAGAGCGGCCAGATCGACTCGATCGCCGACGCCAACGACGAGAGCAACGACCGCGTCGGGCTGCGCCTCGTCGTCGAGCTGAAGAAGAACGTCGAGGACGAGACGACCACCATCAACCAGCTGTTCAAGCTGTCGCCGCTGCAGAGCACGTTCTCGATCATCAACCTGGCGATCCTGGATGGCCGCCCGCGCACGCTCGGCTTCAAGCAGATGCTCGAGTGCTACCGCGATCACCGCATCGACGTGATCAAGCGGCGCACGCGCTACCTGCTGAAGAAGGCCGAGGAACGGCTGCACATCCTGGATGGCCTGCGCATCGCGATCCGCAACATCGACGAGGTCGTCGAGATCATCAAGAAGTCGGGCGACGTCGACGTCGCGCGCCAGCGGCTGATCGCACGCTTCACGCTGACCGACATCCAGGCCCGCGCGATCCTCGACATGCGGCTCGCGCGGCTGACCGGCCTCGAGATCGAGAAGCTCGAGACCGAGTACAAGGAAGTGGTCGACGAGATCGCCGGCTACAAGCGCATCCTCGCCGAGCGCGACGTGCTGATCGGCATGATGCGGCAGGATCTGCGCCAGCTGGTCGACCAGTGCGGCGACGACCGCCGCACCAAGATCAGCGACGAGGAGGTCGGCTCCTTCGTCGCCGAGGACCTGATCCCGGAGGAGATGATGGTCGTGACCGTCACCCACCAGGGCTACATCAAGCGCACCTCGCTCGACCAGTACCGGACCCAGGGCCGCGGCGGCAAAGGCGTGTCGGGCGCCGAGACCAAGGAAGGCGACTTCCTGTGGAACCTGTTCGTCGCCAGCACCCACGACTCGCTGCTCTTCTTCACCGACCGCGGCCGCGTGCACTGGAAGAAGGTCTACGAGCTGCCGAGCTTCGGCCGCACCGCCAAGGGCCGTTCGCTCGCCAACGTCGTCGAGACGCAGGAGGGCGAGAAGATCACCGCGATCCTGCGCGTCGAGTCGTTCGACGACCGCTTCCTGGTCACCGCCACCAAGAAGGGCCTGATCAAGAAGACCGCGCTCGAGCAGTACAGCCGGCCGCGCGCCGGCGGCATCATCGCCGTCGGCCTCGAGGAGGGCGACAGTCTGGTCGGCGTCAACCTCTGCCGTGCCGGCAATTCGATCGTGCTCGGCACCCGCGACGGCATGTCGATCCGCTTCGAGGAGGCCGACGCCCGCGCGATGGGCCGCAGCGCCGTCGGCGTCTGGGGCATCCGGCTCGAGGACGGCGACGCGGTCTGCGACATGGTGGTCACCGACGGCACCGGTGCCCTGCTCACCATGTGCGAGAACGGCTACGGCAAGCGCACGCCGGTCGAGGAGTACCGCGCGCAGAGTCGCGGCGGCAAGGGCATCATCGACATCAAGACCAGCGACCGGAACGGCAAGGTCGTCAACCTGCTCGCCGTCGCCGACGACGACGAGGTGATGATGATCACCAAGGACGGCCAGATCGTTCGCACCAAGGTCTCGGCGATCAGCGTGATCGGCCGCAACACCCAGGGCGTGCGCTGCATCTCGCTGAACGAGGGCGACAAGCTGGTCGCCGTCGCCCGCATTCCCAACGAAGAACCCGAAACCACCACCGCCGCGGCCCCGTCCGCCAAGCCCTGACCCGGAGCCGCCGATGCCCGCCTACCTCGCGAAACTCACCGACGACATGAAGGCCGCGATGAAGGCCGGCGACAAGCCGCGCCTCGAAGTCATCCGGATGCTGATCAGCGACCTGAAGAAGAAGGCGATCGACACCAAGGTCGACAACCTGCCCGACGACGAAGAAGCCGCGATCCTGCAGAAGGCGATCAAGACGCGCGCCGACACCGTCGTGCAGGCGAAGGCCGCCGGCCGCGCGGAGATCGCTGCGAAGGAGCAGGCCGAGATCGACCTGATCACCAGCTACCTGCCCAAGCAGATGGATGCGGCGCTGGTCGCGGCGAAGGTGAAGGAAGTCGCCGCCGCGATCGGCTACCAGGGCGGCAAGGACATGGGCCGCTTCATGAAGGAGTGGATGGCCAAGTACAAGGGCCTCGCCGACGGCAAGCTGGTGCAGGACGCGCTCAAGGCGCTCGGGTAGATCGGGTGCTCGCGCGTCAGCGAAGCACGATGCGCAGCGGCGGGCCCGCAGCTTCGGCAACCGTGAACGGGAACGTCGTCGCCGGCTGCCGCTCGCGAGTGACCAGTTCGTAGTTCCCCGGCGCGAGCCAGACCTCGCCGGTGAGTTCCCCCAGTCCGGAGTCGGTGTGACCGAGCGCGACGAGCGCCCCGGCACGACGTACTACGAAAGCGATCGAGCGCGGTCGGTCCCCGGTCACCGGAGGTACGAACTCGACCTGCACGCAGACTCCTGGCGCCGGCCGCACCTCGAGCCTGGCCTCGGCGCCTTCCCGGATCGTGAACGGCATGACGGTCGCGGCGAACCCCTTGCCCCGAACCAGCAACCAGTAGTCGCCCGGCGCCAACAACTCGGTGCGCGGCGGCTTGATCGCCGTGGACAGCCCGCAGACGAACCGCTCCGCACGATCGAGCACGAGATACACCTGCTCGGCCGCGCCGTCGCCTTCCACGCGCAACGTGCCGCCGTGCGTGATCTGCAGCACCCCGAAGTCGTGCACCGCACCCGCGGCGAGTTCGAGGCCGTCGAAGCGGATCGTCGGGTGGTCCTTCACCATGATGCGGACCGTCCACGTGCCCGCCGGCACCGCGATCGCGAACGCGCCGTCCGCCGCCTGCACGACTGCGTCGAAGTCCTCGCCCAGGTTCTTGCGCGGATCCGAGCGATACGGCTCGATCGTGTGGCCAACTGCGCCGGTCCCGTCGGGTCGCAGCAGGCGGCCGACGAGGCGCGCGCGCGGCGACGTGTCGCGTGGCAGCTGCAGTACGAGTTCCTCGCTGCCCGGGAGCAGGTCACTCCTGGTCGCGGGTACCCGTTCGCGTGCTCCGGCATTGACCGTCAGTCTGCGCCCGGGTGGGCAGTCGACGAGCTGGAACCGCCCGTTCGCATCCGAATCCGCGTTCGCGCGCCAGTACGGCCCCCCGCTCACGGCCTCACCCATGATGCTCGCGCGCGCCACCGGCACCCCGACCTCGTCGACGACGCGCCCGCGCAGCACAAGACCGTTGCCGAGCCTGAGCACGCACTCGACCGTGCCGCCTGGCTCGCCGGCGACCCGCACCGTGGCCTTGCCGACGCCTCGCTTTTCGCCCGCGACTTCCACCTCGCCTGACGGCAGCCCGCGCAACGTGAACAAGCCGGACTCGTCGGCGACGACGCGATACTGCACGAAGTCGCCACTCTTGCCGACGGTGACGCGCGCGGCGGGTACCGGGTTGCCGGCCTCATCGAGCACGCGTCCGAGGCACGTGACGCCAGGCGACAACACGATGCGCGCGGCGGTGGCGCCGCCGGCGGCGACCTCACACGAACCGCGCCACGGCGCGAGACCCGTCGCGCGCGCCATCAGCGGCTGCGGGCCGACCGGAACGCCGATCGCGACGAATCGACCCACGGCGTCGGTCCGGACCTGTGCCGGCAGCGGAGGCGCGCCCTGATTGCTGGAAAAGATGCCGTCCGTGCGGCCTTCCCCCACCCGCACGATCGCGTCGGGCACTGGCTCGCCGTCCGGACCGAGCACGATGCCCTCGACGACGCCGCCCACCGCCAGCAGTTCGATCCGCACGGTCTCCGTACCCGGCTCATCGCGCATCCGGAAGTGCATCTGCGAAGCTGCGAATCCGCGAGCGCGCGCGCCCACCACGCAGATGCCGAGACAAGCGCGCACCGTGAACGTGCCATCGGCCGCGGTGACCGCGACTGGCGCGGCATCCTCACCGAGTGTCGCCGGGGAACCCACTTCGACGAGCGCGCCGCCGATCGGTACACCCGCTCCATCGACGACGATTCCAGACAGGGTCATGCCGCTGCGTTCCTGCAGCGTGCACTCCTGCGTTGCGCCAACTTCCACCGTCACCGCAGCGTTGAGCCCAGAACGGCCAGGCACGCGCAACCGGCCGGGTCCTGGCGCGAGGCCCTCGAACCGCGCGCGGCCCTCGGCATCCGTGACCGCGCGGATCCCACCGGTCCGGAAGTCGTCGCCCGGCCGCGAGAACACGACGACCAGATCCGCGCCGGCCGTCGGCTCGCTCGCGTAGCGCACCGTCGCGACCACGGTGCCCGTGGTCGGCGGCGCGGTCGGCGCGGCGACCGGCTCGCGCGGCGCAGTTCCATCGGGCGAAGGGGCCGCGGCTGGCGGAGTCTCCAGGCGTGCAACGACGGGAGCAGCCGCCGCTGGTCCCTCGGGGACCACCACGTGCGATGGCTCGATCGCGGTCCAGACCACCCACGCCAACACTGCGGTTCCCAGCACGGCAGCCACGGACCACACCTTCGTCTTGCTCGTCATGGCGATCATTCCTGCTGTCAACGGCACTGCGCCAGCACCCGGCCCGGTCAGGTCCGACCACGGCAGCTCGCGCGGCGACGACGCGAACGGCACCAGCGGTAGCAGCCATGCGCGCCGGTCCCCGCGATGGGCCGCATCCAAGCGCGTGTGCAACAGACCGAGGGCGGTGTGCAGCCGGTTCCACACGACCTGCACCGGCACCTCGAGTTGCGCGGCGATGCGCCGCGGTGGCAGGCCTTCGAACCAGCGCAGCAGCACGACCGTGCGCAGGTTCTCCGGCAGGCCATCGACCGCCGCCACCAGTTCGCGCCGCCGCTCTTCGGCCAGCAGCAGTTCCGCGGACGACGGTACCTCGGTGCGCGGCGCTCCCGATCGTTCGCGGTCCTCGCGCCGCTTGCTGGCACGGCGCTGGTCGGCCGCGAGATTGCGCACGATGCGCGCCAGCCACGCCCGCACCTGCTGCACCGCGCCCGGCCGCGCTGCCATCGCGCGCAGCCAGGTCTGCTGCACGACGTCGTCCGCTTCGTCGGCCAGCAGGCTCTGCGCCAGCTTGCGCACGAACGGCTCCTCGGCGAGCAGGCGCTGCAGGTCGGCCGGCGGGAGGTTCATCGGGGCAAGCGGAAGACGCCGCGCCGGCGGTTTCCTCTTGGCTCGCCGGCAGAATCGTCGCTGCAGCCTACCGCGCCATCGCCGTCGTGACGGATCCCCGGCTCACACGCCCGCGACCGCCGCCACCACCGCCGCCGCGTCGATGAGCTTCAGATCCTCCGGCAGGCTCTTCGGCCGCGTTCGGGGCATGACCGGCACGAACACGGCGCGCACGACCCTGCCCTTGCCCATCGGCGGAACGCCGCGTTCGACGAGTTCGGCGTAGGCACTGTGCAGCAGCTCGGCGGTGGCCGGCTTGCTCGACCACTTCACCTCCGCCAGCAGCAGCGATTCCCTCGACGTGCTCTCCGCCACCACGTCCCACTCGCCGAACGCGCTGCCCCAGAAGCGCTTCGTCGGTCCATACTCGGCACCGAGCTCGTCGGCCAGCCGCGGCACCGCCGCGCGGCACAGCTGCTCCCAACTCGCGGCATCGAGGTGGGGCGCGCGCGCATCGAACAACTGGAGCCGCGCCTTGCGGTCGACCTGCGCGAGCATCGCCCGCTTGGGAGCAACCAGCGCGAACCACAGCCGCAGGAACGGGTCGGCGAGCCGGTAGATCGCGCGCTTGGTCGAGCGCTCGGGTTCACCGAACGGCGTTTCGCGGACGACGAGGCCGAGTTCGACCAGCCGCTTCATCGCCCGGGTCATCGACGTCGCGACGTTGCCGATGCGGCCACCGATCTCGCTGATCTTGTGCGCGCCCGAGCCAATCGCGTCGAGGATCGGTCGCAGCGCGATGGCCGGCGGGATCTCCTCGAGCAACAGGCGCGTCGGCTCGTCGTGCAGCGGGCCCGACGGGTCGAGCACCAGCGCATCGACGGCGGAGCGGCGATCGGGGTGTTCGGCAGCGAGTTCCCAGTAGCGCGGCATGCCGCCCCACACGTTCCAGGCCGACACGATGTCGACTGCCGAACGCAGGCCGAGGGCAGGCTCGAGCCACTTCGGCGCCAGCGGCCTGATCTCGAACACTTCACTCGCGCGACCGAACAACGGCTCGCTCTCGTCGAGCACGAGCCCTTGCATCATGCGTTGGCTCGAGCCGGCGACGACCACGGTCAGCTTCGCCCGCTTCGCTTCGTGATCGAGGAAACGCTGCAGCGTCGCCGGCAAGTCGGGAGAGGCCACGACGAGGTAGGGCAGTTCGTCGATCACGAACGGACCGCGCACTCCTGCCCGTTCGCTCTCGCGTGCCAGCCTCGCCAGCAGGGTGCCCCAGTCGCGGTACTCGACCTCCGCGAACCCGGGGAGCAGACCGCTGACCGCCTCGGCGAACCGCTGTCGCTGCAGGACCGGCGACGACTCGTCGGCCACGAAGTAGGCGCCGCGCCGACGCTCGACCCATTCGACCAACAACCGCGTCTTGCCGACGCGGCGGCGCCCCCACAGCACGCCGAAGCCGCCTCGCCTGGCGAGAGCGTCGAGGCGGGTCAGTTCGGATTCGCGGTCTTGCCAGTCCATCCCAAGATTATGCAGCCAAGCATTATGTTCGGTTGCATAATCTTCTGGACTGGAGACGGAACCGGCCATGGCACCGCTCGCCACGTCGCCACGGCCATCCCGCTGGCGAAGCCCGCGCCCGACGCGCTGCCGCTATCTTCACGGCGATGCTGTGCCGGTTGTCCGCGCTCCCGCTGATCGCCTCCGTTCTCGTGGGCACGGCCAGCGCACAGATCCCCGCGCACGCCACGGTCCTGAACCCGACGCAGGCCGTGTCGCTCGCGCCGGTGCTGGCCCAAGCCGGCGACACCGTGCATACCTTCGCACTCGCGGGTGCGAACGGACTGTTGTACGCGCGCTCGCCCGACGGCGGCCGGACGTGGCCGGTGCGCGAACTGGCGCTCGCTCCGTTCGCCGCCGCACTGAGCGACCCGTTCGGCGACGTGTCGGTCCTCGGCGACAGCGTGGTCGTCGTCGGCTACCACCCGACGTCCGGCCCTGCCGTCGTGCGTTCCGGCGATGGCGGCGTGTCGTGGTCGGCGCCGTTCCAGCTCGCCGGCGCGGTGGTGCCGCAGGCCACAACGATGTCGCCGCGCCTCTACCGCGACGGCACGACGATCGTCGCCACGTGGACCAACGATCGCGGCGCCGCCGGCCGGGTGTTCTGCAACCGTTCGATCGACGGTGGCCTCACCTGGACGGGCGAAGTGCAACTCGACCTCGGCGCGCCGGCGTCGACGAGTGCAGTCACCGCGGTGCGCCTGGCGGGCAGCGGGCCGATCGTGCACGTGTTCTGGAACGAGTTCCTCGTGCTGCACACGCACTCGCTCGACGGCGGTGCGACCTGGCTGCCGGCGACGGCGACCCTGCCGCTGCAACCGGTCAGCAAGGCAGTCGCCGATGGTGCCACGGTGCTGGCGATCGCGGGCCGGGGCGCGCTGGCGCGATCGGCCGACTTCGGCGCGACCTGGACGCCGATGACGGTACCCGGCATGAACAACGCCCTCGACATCGCGCGCGATGGCCAGGTGGTCGTCGCCGTCGGCCAGGCCTCGTCGCCGTGGACGGTGGTCGTCAACACCTCGCCCAACCTCGGCGCCACGTGGCAGGCGCCCCTGCTGCTGCCGAGCACGGCGATCTTCACCTGCACCGCCGCGGCGCTTCCCGGTGAGCTCTACTTGTCGTTCCGGGCCAGCGGGCTGCCCGGGGGTGCGGCGCGCAGCATCGACAACGGCACCACCTGGCAGGGAATCGCCGGGCCCGTGTCGGCGGCGTTCTGTCCCGGCCGGCGGCGCGCCGTGCACCTCGCGTGGACCCAGCCAACCGGCTCGCACCGACTGTTCCACGCCTACATCGGCGTCGGTGACGCACTGGTCGGCACTGGCACCGCGGGCACCGGCAACCTCGTGCCAGAACTCGCCGCGAACGGACTGCCGTTGCTGGGGCAGACGACGGTGCTGCAGGTCGAGGAAGGTGTTGGCGGCGCAGTCGGCGGCCTCGGTGTGTCGTTCGTGCCGCCGGCGCCGACGCCGTTCGGCAGTGCTTTGCTGTGGCTGGCGACCGTCGACGTGCTGGTCCCCTTCCTCGCCAGCGGCCCCGTTGGACAACCGGGCGCAGGCAGCTTCGGCCTGCCAGTGATCGTGCCCGCGGCTCCGGCGCTCGTCGGTGCGAGCCTCACGGCGCAGGCCCTGCTGCTGGACACTGGAGCCATCGACGGGTTCGCCGTGACGAACGCGATCGAAGCCTGGTTGCGTTGACGCACCGCAGCGCGCAGCGCGCCGCTACGGCCAGGCCTACTTCGCCCCTGGCACCAGCGCGTGCGGCGAGTGCACTTCGTAGCCGAGCAGCGGCTTGATGCTCGCGGGCTCGGTCAGCACGGGTCCGGGCAGCCGGACGTAGACGTCGTCGTCAGTGCCGAGCTGGCCGTCGGCGCCGACCAGCGCAGAGCCGAACAGCCCGGTCCACGCATCGACCTGACCGCTACCGAAGCGGTCGACGACGATCGCGGCGAAGCGGTGCGCGCGCAGCGACGCGGTGGTGGCGGCGGAGAAACTGGCGAGGGCCTGCTGGGCGCGCGGCGAAAGGTGCGCGAGGCGCGATGGATCGGACAGCGCCGCAAGGTCCATCATCCCGTTCGGCAGCTTGGGCAGCAGCTGCAGCAGGTCGAAGATCGCCTGGCCGTGCGCACCCGTTCCTTTGCCGGCGCGAGTGCTGATCGCGCCGTGGCCGGGGATCCACACTGCCCCGGGCTGGGCCGCGACGAACACCGCGAGTTCCTGGTGGCCGCGGCGGTGCGCATCGGACGGGAGCCAGGTGGCGGCGCCACGGTGGCATGCCGCGAACCCGAGCCAGCCGAACTGCGCGAGCCACAGCAACAGCGCGACGGTGCGCCAGCGTCCCGGCGGCACTCCGGCTGCCGCGATCGGCCCGAGCACGCAGGCGCCCGCGAAGCCGTACATCAGCACGTTGTCGAAGCCGCCGACGTGCATGCGCGACAGCCACGACGTGACCAGCGCACCGCTGCCGAAGGCGGCGAGGAACAGCGCGTCGCCGCGCTTGCCGGCGCGCCACTGCGCAACGAAGCCCCACAGCCCGAGCGCGAGCAGCGGCAGCATCGGCTGCAGGTCGCGCGTCCAGAAGGCGAGCTTGAACTCGCCGACGATGCCGTGGTGGCGAGGCATCTCGAACAGGAAGAACGTCGACCAGCCGTCGCTGGTCCAGTGCATGACGCCGAGCACGACGCCCGCGAGCAGCGCGGTCGCGACGACGGAGCGCGCTGCCGTTCGCCAGTCGCGGCACGCAGCGCCCACCGCGATCGCCGGCAGCCACATCAGCGCCGACTGCTTCGCCAGCACGGCCAGCGTCGCCAGCACCGCGGCCCACAGCCAGCGTCGCGGCCCGCCGTGCCGAAGCTGGTAGCCGACGGCGAGCATGCAAGAAACGAACAGCGTGTCGTTGCGCGCGAGGTCGTACCACCACGCGAGCCAGCCGTAGCCGGCGAAGAACAGCCCGGACGCGGCGAGGCCGGTGGCCACGTTCCCTGCTTCGCGCCGCACCCAATGCCCGACCAGCATCGCCGAGCCGATCGTGCACGCGATCGAAACCAGCCGCAGAGCGGTGATGCCGTCGAAGCCGAGCGTGATGCCGAGACCACCGAGCCAGAACAAGAGCGGCGCGTAGAGGAACGGCACGTGCTCGGGTCCCGGTTCGCAGTAGACCGACAGCCTGTGCGCGACCCGCCACGCGTGGTCGGCGAGCGCGCCCTCCATCCACTCGAGTTCGTGCGGATAGCAGCAGCGGTTCGCGACGCCGAACGCGAACACTGCGAACGCGGCGGCCGCCGCCGCCAGCAAGACCCAGGTCAACGATCGCTCGGCCTTCGTTCCGGGACTCGGGAGCAACTCGGGCATGCGTCGGCGCACGCAGCATAGAGGGCGGTATGCTCGCGCGCCCGATGCGCGGTCCAGTGGTCGTGGTGTCTGTGCTGGCAGTCGCCGCCCTGGTGACGATGCAGTGGCTCGGCCTGTTCGGCGGCGGCGACGTTGCGCCGCCGCCGGGACCCGCGACGCCGGGTGCTTCGTCCACGAACGGCAGACCGGCGCCGGCGAACCCGACCGCGCCACCCGCGCCACTGCCCGCCGCGATTCCCGGCCTCGTCGCTACACGCACCGTCGCCACGCCGCCGGTCTCGAAGAACCTCGCCGACGCGCCGACCGCGTTCCTGCGCGTGCTCGATCACGCCACCAAACGCCCCGTCGCCGGTGCGCCGATCCGCACCGTGCAGGCCGGCAGCGAGATCGCGTTCACCGACGAACTGGGCCTCGCGGCACTGCCGCTGCGCGAACCGGAACAGCTCGCAGTCGTGGTGCCCGGCTACCTGCTGCGCCTCGTGCCGACGCGCCTCGGCAGCACCGAATCGGAGCCGCAGGAAGTGAGCCTCGTGCGCGACGACTGGTCGATCGTGCGGCGGTTCGCGTTCACGACCGCCGACGGGCCACTGCCCGGCGACGTGTTCGTGCGGTTCCGGCCGCATGGCGCACCACCCAAGTCGACGTCGCCGACGCTGCCTGACGACGCGGTGTTGAAGCGAGCGTGGAACGAACACGGCATGCTCGCCGGCCGCCCGGTGTGCGCCGACGTTCCGGTGCAGCTCGGCGCGTGGAACGCCGAACGCGTGCACCGCCTGACCAGCGACACCGACGTGCGATTCCTCGGCCCGGGCGAGTTCACGCTCGAAGCCGCGACCGTGGCCGGCGCCGTCGCGCGGTGCGAGGTGCGCATCGACGCGATGCCGCGTACAAACGCACCGCCGATCCCGGTCCGGCTCGAACCCGGCGCGTGGGCGAGCGGGACCGTGCTCGACACGGCCGCCGCAGCCGCGCCGGTCGCCGACGCGAAGATCACCATCCAGGACGCCGAACCGCTCGGCCTGCAGGCGACGACGCTCGCCGACGGCACGTTCCGCATCGGCCCGCTGCAGCCGGGACCCGTCACGCTGCACGTCGTGCACGGCGACCACGAACTGCTCGCGTTGGGCCCGTTCGCGGCCCCCGCCACCAACCTGCGCATCCAGCTGCGCCCGCTCGCCGGCTCGACGCTGCGCGGCCGCGTGCGCACCCGCCCCCACCTGCGTCCGATCGCCGGAGCAACGGTGCAGTTCGCGCCCACGCACGGGACCCCGCTGATCGCGAAGACCGGCGACGACGGCACCTTCATCCTTCCCGCGAAGGGCAATGCCGACGGCCGCCTTGCCGTGCAGGCGCCCGGCTACCTCGCGTGGGTCGAACTCATCGCGCCCGGGGCGCCGTTCCAGGACTACGACCTGTGGCCGGGCACGACCAGCGAACGGCTGGCGGGCGGGCTGGTAGCACTGCTCGAAGGCGTCGTGGTCGACGGCGAAGGGCGCCCGGTCGCCGATGCCGACGTGCGCTGGGCGCCGG
>JBASWX010000528.1:0-16099 GCA_049276695.1 Planctomycetota bacterium | reverse complement strand
CGGCTACGGCAACCGGCGGGCAGGGCGCGTACGGCCGCGGCGGGGGCGGGAGAAAGGTGGCTCAATCCGGGGCCTCGCCGCGGCCGATAGGGGCCTGGAAGCGGGCGCCCAACGAGGAGCCATCAGGTCATGCTGAAGCAGCGCAAGAGCATCGTCGGTCTCGACATCGGCACCAGTTGCATCAAGGCCGTCGAGTTGACGCGGGACAAGTACGACCATGTCATCACCGGCTACGCGCAGGTCGACGTGCCGAGCGAGTCGGCGCGCCAGGACGCGATCGCCGAACTGATGCGCGCGGCCAAGTTCCGCAGCAAGCGCGTCGCCACCGCGGTCAGCGGCAAGAACGTGGTGTTCCGCTACGTCGCGATGCCGGAGATGTCGGAGGACAGGCTGCTGTCGGCGGTGCGCCTCGATGCCGACAAGTACATCCCGTTCGACGTCAGCGAGGTCGACCTCGACGCGCAGAAGCTGTCGGTGGGCACCGACAGCACCGGCAAGCCCGAGATGAAGGTGCTGCTGGTGGCGGCCAAGAAGACGGTCGTCGCCGAGCATGCGCGCATGCTGACCGATCTCGGCCTGCAGCCGGTGGCGGTCGGCGTCGACGGTTTCGCGCTCGGCAACGCGTGGGAACTCGGCGACACCGTGCATCCGGGCATCCACGACCCGGGCCGCACCGTGGCGCTGATCGACATCGGCGCGACCAAGGCGTGCATCAACATCCTGCGCGACAACATCAGCTGCTTCGCCCGCGAGGTGCCGATGGGCGGCCAGGATCTCAGCAACGCGATCGCGCGGCGCATGGGCATCGAGCCGCCGGCCGCGGAAACCCTGAAGCGCGACCCCGGCGACCAGCTGGTCGCGGTGCAGGAGGCGTGCACGCAGGTGATCGAGGACCTCGGCAACGAGGTCAACCTGTCGTTCGACTTCTTCGAGAACCAGTTCGACGGCGAGGTGCAGGAGGTGTGGCTGACCGGCGGCGTAGCACTGCTGCCGTTCCTCGAGGAGAGCTTCGAGAAGATCTTCGAGAAGCGCACCAAGACCTGGAATCCGATCGAGGGCCTGAAGGTCCGCGCCGACAACGTCGACGTCGAGGCTTTGAACCAACTGGCGCCGCAGCTCGCCGTCGCGATCGGGCTGGCGGCCGCTTCCTGAGGAGTACTCCCCGTGATCCGCATCAATCTTCTCCCCGTCGAACTGCGCGCCGGCAACCGGCTGCCGGCCAAGGTGCTGGCGGTCGCGTTCGGCTCGGCGCTGTGCGTCAGCGCCGCGTTCGGCTGGCTCGGTGTGGTCTGGTTCGGCGACCTGAGCGCCGCCGAGACCAGGCTCGAGCAGGCCGAGACGACGCTGGCCGAGCGCCAGAAGAAGGTCGTCTACGTCGACCAGCTCGAGGCGAACAAGAAGGACTACGCGCTGCGCGTGCAGACGATCCAGGACATCGGCCGGTCGCGCCGCGTCTGGTCGCGGTTCCTCGACGAGCTGATCGACGTGGTCAACAACAACGGCGACACCGAGCGCCACCTGGCGTGGTTCGACGACATCCACGTCAAGAGCGATCCGCGCAAGGGTGCGACCGTGTCGATGAAGACCTCGCTGCAGGGCAACGAGCAGTTCCGCGTCGCCAACTTCCACGACGACCTCGAAGCGGCGCCGTTCGGCAAGGAAGTGAGCCGCTCCGAACCCTCGTGGGAACTCGGCGAGGACAACACCCGCATTCCTTCGTTCTCGCTGCGGTTCCCGCTGATGCTGCAGTTCGAGCCCACGGTGACCGAAAGCGGCAAGCCCGCGCCTGCGCCGACCGCGCCGGCGAGCAAGTGAGGTGACCATGGCCACCTGGACCCAGAAGAAGATGCTCGTCGGGATCGTCACCAGCTCCGTGGTGCTGTGCCTCTCGGCCGGCGGCGGCATCTGGTACGCGCTCGGGCTGATCGAGGAAACCACCGCGCAAGTGACCGAGAAGGAGCAGGCGGTCGCCGCCGCCGACGCGCGGATCAAGCTCGTGCCGGGCCTCGAGAAGGACGTCATCATCCTGCGCGAGAACCTCGGCGAGTACGTGAAGATCCTGCCCGACACGAAGGAGCTGACCGCCTTCGTGCGCATGCTGAACCTGTTCGACAAGCAGTCGGGCATCAAGAGCAATGGGCTGCGCTCCAACCGGCGCGCCGAGAACAAGGGCGAGCGCTTCACGCCGATCGAGTACACCTACGAGGTGACGGCGACGCTGTGGCAGTGCCTGAAGTTCATGAACCTGATCGAGACCTTCGACCGGTTCGTCAGCATCACCGACTTCTCGATCAGCTCGGGCGCCGAAGACCGCACCGCCGAACGGCGCGAGGGCGACGTCGTGCACAAGGTCAGGCTGACGCTGCAGACCTACCAGTACAACGGCAGGTCCGAGGGCAAGGAAGCGCAGATCCCCGACTACGACGAGCAGCGCGCGGCGCTGCGTGACGAGATCTGGAAGAACATGCAGGCGATCCGGCTCGACCGCTACCTGCACCGCGGCCAGCAGGGCCGACGCGACGTGCTGATCGACCCGCGTGAGCGCGGCGACATGCGCCTCGAGGGACCGTCGCCGGCCGAGCAGCGCGCGGTGCTGGAGAAGTTCGTTGGCGAGATCGCGCGCCTGCGCGAGATGCAGGGCAAGATCAAGCGGCAGGACACCACGCTGTTCGAGCAGTACTCGCTGGAGAAGGGTCTCAAGGAAGGGCTCGAGAAGCTGACCGCGGCGCTCGACACCGAGGCTTCGCGCGTCACCTACGCGCCGTACCGGCTGCGCTGGGCCCAGGAGGTCGTGGCGCCGCTCGACGAACTGCGCGGCCAGATGGACGCCGTCGCCAAGGCCGAAGCGAAGACCAAGGACCCGTTCCTGCCACTGAAGGACCTGCAGCAGCTGGTCACCGACCTGGCGGCGGACTGCACCAGCGGTCAGCTGGAGCAGGCGAAGAACCGCTACGAGGCGATCGGCGCCCGGCTCGCGGTGCCCGCCGACGACGCGCGGCATGCGCTCGCGGTCGACGCGAAGTCCTGGCACCACAAGGCCTCGACCGCGCTCGACTTCAAGGGTCTCGATCTCAAGGTGCAGGGCGTCGTCGTGAACCGCACTGGCGGGCGCTCCGGCGTGCTGCTCAACGGCGAGGTCTACGAGGAGGGCGAGTTCGTCTCCGACGACCTGCTGGTCAAGATGGTCGAGGAGGAGCAGGTCTGGTTCGTGTTCCGCGGGCTCACGCTCGTGCGCACGATGTGACCGGCCGGGCTGGCTCAAGCCGCCACGGCGCGGCGTTCGATGAGGACAAGGACATCGCGGCCGGCCCGCACGCCGGTCCCGGCCGCACGCGAATCACTGGCAATTCCCCGCAGGGAGAAGGATCGAAGATGCAGGCAGTCATGAAGTTGGTCTCGTTCGCGGTCGTCGCGCTGTCGTCCGCGATGGTGCCGGCGCAAGAGCCCCAGAAGCCCGCCCAGGCGCCCAAGGAGGCGCAAGGCAAGCCGGACGAGATCCGGTCGGAGGCCGAGGGCGATCGTGCGAGCCGCCTGACGCTGAAGCTCAAGGACCGCGATCTGCGCGACGTGGTCAACAGCATCAAGCGCAAGGCCAACGCCAACATCATCATGGACGCCGGCATCGAGGGCGTCGTGACGATCGACCTGCAGGACGTGCACTGGCGCCAGGCGTTGACGCTGGTCGCCGAGCAGGCCGGCTGCGTGGTCAGTGAGGTCGAGGGCGTGCTGAAGGTCGAGAAGCCGCCGCGCGTCTACTTCGCGTTCGAGAACACCGACATCCAGAAGGTGATCGACACGATCGCCAAGATCTCGGGCGCCAACATCGTCGTCGCGCCGGACGTGCAGGGCACGATCACGGTCCGCCTCAAGAACATCCCGTGGCGCGACGCGCTCGACGCCGCGGTCAAGACGCTCGGCTTCGTCGTCGTCGAGGAGGAGCGTGGCATCCTGCGCGTGGTCCCGGCGGCGGACATCCAACAGGACCTGGAGACCAAGACGATTCCGCTGCGCTACGTTCGGCCGAGCACGACCTACGTGCCGTACATCACGTCCGACTACATCAAGGACAAGCGCAGCCAGACGCAGTTGTCGAAGGGCGAGATCCAATTCACGCTGCTCGACACGCTGCGCGGCATGGTCACGCCGGAGGTCGGCAGCCTGCAGTACATCGCCGAGACCAACGTGCTGATGGTCAAGGACACCAAGCCCGTCGTGCAGAGCATGGTCGACGCGATCAACCTGATCGACGTCGAGCCCTCGCAGATCCAGCTCGACGTGCGCTTCGTGACGACCGGCAACGAGGACGTGCTCGACATCGGCATCTCGCCGGGCGGCACCGGCTGGACCGCGAGCCTGGGCCTCGGCCAGATCCCGACCAACCTGCCGTTCAACCTCGGCTCGGGCGGCTGGGACGACCGCATCATCGCCAACCCGACCGGCGACAACAGCGGCCAGGGCCAGGGGCCGTTCGGCGACGACACCCGCAACGTGCCCGCCGAGACCAGCATCCCGAACGTCGTGTTCGGGGCGCTGAACCTGACGGAGGTCACCGCGACGCTGCGGCTGCTGAAGAAGGACGCGCGCTCCGAGATCGTGCAGGCACCGCAGGTGGTCGCGCTCGACCACCAGACCGCGACCATCTTCGTCGGCGAGGCGGTGCGTTACGCGCAGGCCCGCGTCGAACAGGGCCAGGCCGGTGGCCTGTTGCTGGCGCTCGAGGAAGGCGACGAATCGCCGGTCAAGATCGGCTTCCAGCTGCTGGCGACGCCGCACATCGTGCCCGGCACCGACAAGGTGATCATGGAAGTGATCCCGCAGCGCACCTCACTGACCGGCACCGGCAGTTCGGCGCTGGCGCCGGCCGGCTTCGACGTGTTCACGGTCGGCACCGGCGGCCAGCAAGGCTCGATCGCGCTGCCGCGCGTCGCGTCGAACACGCTGGCGACCACGGTGCTGCTGCGCAGCGGCCAGACCGCGGTGCTCGGCGGCCTGAAGACCAAGTCGGAGAGCGAGACGGTCACCAAGCTGCCGCTGCTCGGCGACATCCCGCTGCTTGGCTACCTGTTCAAGGGCAAGACCAAGCTGGAGACGACGTCGACGCTGCTGGTGTTCATCACGCCGCAGGTCATCCGCAGCGCCGAGGACATGGAGCAGTCGATGCAGCGCGTGCTCGAGGAGCGCGTTCGCGACCACCGCTCGAACCTGGCGCAGCAGCGCGCGGCGATCTTCGGCCGCGGCGACTGAGGTCGCCGGCCGCTGGGCCCGCTGCTCGGGCGGCGGGCGGACGGCAGGCCCCGCGCGACCCGCGAGGCGGTCATTGAGACCGCCCCGGTCCGCCACTACCATGCCGGCACTTCCCCGACGTCCTGGGAAGTGCGTTCGCCGGTGCGACACGAGTCGGAGCACCGCGACGGTTCTGGACTTGCCACGCCTGCCGATGCACCTCCCCGTTCCGCCGTTGCCGCTGTCCAGCGGACCGCAGCGCGATCCCGCGCGCGGGGGCGTCCAGGGAATGGCCCGGCGTGGATCGTTGGTCGCCGAGTCCCTCGGCGGCCCGTGCAATCACAAGGATTCCCGTGAAGAGGATGCTCATCAACGCCATCGATCCGGAGGAGAGCCGGATCGCGGTGGTGGAGGATGGCGTGCTGCAGGAGCTGCACGTCGAGCTGGCCAACCGCGAGGCGTATCTCGGTAACATCTACAAGGGCAAGGTCGTCAACATCGAGCCGAGCATCGGCGCGGCGTTCGTCGCGTTCGGCGGCCGGGTGAACGGTTTCCTGCACGTCAGCGACGTGCTGCCGGCCTACGGGCGCCCCGAGTTCGTGCTCGACGACGTGATCGAGGGGCGCGCCCGCGTCGACGTCGACGACAGCCCGGAGTCGATGCAGCAGGCATTGGTCGACGACGACGAGGACGACGCCACGGATGGCGCGTCGGGCAAGCCGGCCGGAGACGCCGAGCCCGTCGCCGACGACGAGCCGGACGAGGAGTCGAATGTCTCGGTCGCCGAGGTCGACGAGCACGAGCCGATCGATCCAGCCAACGGCGAAGGCGACGCCGACGGCGACGGCACCGAGGATTCCCCACCGCCCGTTCGCGACGACGAACGCGACCGCGGTGACGGCGACGGCGGGCCCTTCGGCGAGGGCATTCCGGAACGCCCGCTGAACATGGCTGCGGCAGGCGGGGATGGCGGCGATGGCGACGAGCCCGTCGAGCCGGGGCCGACGCCGGTTCCGGCGGGTGAGCCGGCCGCGGAGGCGCAGCCTGACGGCCGGTCCGGCGACCGTCGCGGGCGGCGACACCGCCGTGGGCGTGACCGCGACCGCGGCGAACGGCGGCCGCGTGGACCGCGCCCGACCATCGACCAGCTGCTGAAGAAGGGCCAGGAGGTGGTCGTGCAGATCACCAAGGAGGGCATCGGCAGCAAGGGGCCGACCCTCAGCACCTACGTTTCGCTGCCCGGCCGTTGCCTGGTGCTGATGCCGAGCCTGCCGAAGTGCGGGGTGTCCCGCAAGATCGAGGACGGGCGCGAGCGCAAGCGGCTGAAGCGCATCGTGCGCGAACTCGACGAGACCGGCAGCGGCGGCATCGGCTTCATCGTGCGCACCGCCGGCGTCAACAAGAGCCTGCAGGACCTGCAGCGCGACCGCGACTACCTGAACAAGATCTGGGAGATGGTGGCGCAGCGGCTGAAGGTCACCCGCGCGCCGGCGCTGCTCTACCAGGAGTCGGACCTGGTGCTGAAGGCGATGCGCGACCAGTTCACGCCCGACATCGCCGACGTGGTCGTCGACAGCGAGGACGTCTACCTGCGCATCCGCGACTTCGCCGAGAAGCTGATGCCGCACATGGCGGAGCGCATCAAGCAGCACGCGATGACGACGCCGCTGTACCACCACTTCGGCATCGAGAAGGACGTCGAACAGCTCTACCAGCCGAAGGTCGAACTGCCGAACGGCGCCTCGATCGTGATCGACCAGGCCGAGGCGCTGGTCGCGATCGACGTCAACTCCGGCAAGTACAAGGCCGGCGGCGACACCGACGAGACGGCGTTCCGCACCAACCTCGACGCGATCCCCGAGATCGTGCGCCAGCTGCGGCTGCGCGACCTCGGCGGCCTGATCATCATCGACTTCATCGACATGACGCACGAGAAGCAGCGGCGCGGCGTCGAGAAGCGGCTGATCGACTCGCTGCGCGGCGATCGTGCCCGGATCAAGGTCGGCCGCATCTCGCCGTTCGGGATGATGGAACTGACGCGGCAGCGCGTCGGCCCGGGCCTGAAGCGCACGGTGTTCATGCAGTGCCCGCACTGCAAGGGCGCGGGTTGGTCGCGCACCGTGCAGAGCAAGGCCCTGTCGGTGCTGCGCGAGTCGCGGGCACTGGTCAACCTGAAGGGCTTCTCGCTGCTGCAGGTGTTCGTGGCGCCCCCGGTCGCCGACTACCTGGTCAACTACAAGCGGCGCTCGGTGCTCGAGCTCGAGGACGCGGTCGGCAAGTCGATCGTGTTCAAGCCGGAGCCCAGCTACCCGATCGACGTCGTGCACTACCGCTTCCTGACCGGCGACGGCCAGGAGGCGCGCATCGCGATCCCGGCGGGGCTCGGGGTCAAGGCCTGACCCTGACCGGCCGGTGCTGCGGCGGCACTGGCCGCCGTACTGCTGGCAAGGTCGGGCTTGCATCGTTCCCGGCGACCGCTACCTTCTCCGCCCCTTACCCGAGCCAGCCGCCATGTACGCCGTCGTCGACGATCGCAACCAGCAGTACCGGGTCCAGCCCGGCGACCGCATCCAGATCCATCTCCGCACCGGTGCCAACGAAGGCGACACGGTGACGTTCGACAAGGTCTGCCTGCTCGGCGGCGAAGGGGCCGGCAAGATCGGCACCCCGTTCGTCACCGGCGCCTCGGTGACCGCCAAGGTGCTGCGCCAGCTGAAGGGGCCGAAGGTGATCACCGGCAAGTACAAGCGGCGCAAGAACAGCCGTCGCCGGCGCGGCTTCCGCGCCCAGTACACCATCGTGCAGATCGAAGCGATCGCGGTTGGCCCAGATCGCGGCTAGACGCACCGACCCCACACCGCACACGAGGAGCACCCGCCATGGCACACAAGATGGGGCAAGGTTCGACGCAGAACGGCCGGGACAGCAACCCGCAGTACCGTGGCGTCAAGGCGTACGGCGGCCAGACCGTGAAGGCCGGCTCGATCATCGTCCGGCAGTGCGGCACGAAGTTCCGCGCCGGCCACAACGTGCGCCGCGGCGGCGACGACACGCTGTTCGCGGTCGCGCCCGGCATCGTGCGCTTCCAGGGCAACGGCAAGGTCCACGTCGAACCGGCCGCGACCGGCGGCTGAACCGCGCACCGCCGGCGGGCGATGCGGTGAGTTCGCGACCCTGCCATGTTCGTCGACGAACTCGAGATCCACGTGCGCGCCGGCAACGGCGGCAACGGCTGCGTGTCGTTCCATCGCGACGCCAAGGTGTTGAAGGGCGGCCCGAACGGCGGTGACGGCGGCGACGGCGGCGACGTCGTGCTGCGCCCGACGACGCACTGCAACACGCTGTTCCACCTGACCGGGCAGGGCACGTTCGCGGCGAAGAACGGCGGCGACGGCCGCGCCGCCAACTGCGGCGGCAAGGACTCCGACGACCTGGTGATCGAGGTGCCGGTCGGCACGCTGGTGCTCGACGCCGAACGCGGCAACCTGCTGCAGGACCTGGCGGTCGCCGACCGGGAGTGGGTGCTGGTGCGCGGTGGCCACGGCGGGCGCGGCAACAGCCACTTCGCGACGGCGACGCACCGCACGCCGCGGCAGGCGGAGCCCGGCAAGCAGGGCGAACAGCGGCGCGTGCGGTTGAGCCTGAAGCTGATCGCCGACGTGGGCCTCGTCGGCCTGCCCAACGCCGGCAAGTCGACGTTGCTGGCGACGCTGACCAAGGCGCGGCCGAAGATCGCCGGCTACCCGTTCACGACGCTGGAGCCGATGCTCGGCATCGCGCAAGGGCCCGGTGAGGGCACCTTCGTGCTCGCCGACATCCCGGGGCTGATCGAGGGCGCGTCGGCCGGCAAGGGCCTCGGCGACAAGTTCCTCAAGCACATCGAGCGCACCCGGCTGCTGCTGCACCTGATCGACTGCGGCGACCTGCCGCTGGCCGAACCGGCGGCGGCCTGGCGCACGCTGCGGTCCGAGCTCGCGAGCTACTCACCGGAACTGGCGGCGAGGCCGACCTTGGTGGTTGCGACCAAGGTCGAGGACGACGCGGCGCGGGATCGGGCGAAGGCGCTGGCGACCGCGATCGGCCAGCCGGTGCTGCCGATCTCGAGCGCCGCGGGCCAGGGCCTGCGCGAGCTGACGCTGGCGGTCTGGTCGATGCTGTCGGACCTTCGGCGCTGATCCGGGCCCGGTCCGGTCGCGGCGCGAATGCCCTCGGGCCGTGCCGGCCCGCTGCCGATAGACGGGCTGGAGGACAGCCCGTGACGAGTCCGATTCAGCCACCCAGCCCAGCTTCGCCGACCGCGAGTCCGTCCACGGCCAGTTCTGCCGGGCTGCCGGCGAACGCGCCGCTGCCGCCGGGCACCGCGACGCTGCCGGGCCGGCTGCCGAAGCTGCGCGACTTCCTGCGCATCATGGTCAAGGAGAACGCTTCGGACCTGGTGCTGAAGGCGAACGGTTGTCCGGCGGTGCGCGTCGCCGGCGTGATCCGCTTCCTCGGCGACCAGCCGCTGCCGGCGGAGTTGATGCGTTCGTACGTCGACGAGGTGCTCGGCGAACGGCTGCGCCTCGAGTTCGACAAGTCCGGCGCCTGCGACACCGCGGTCGCGGTGCCCGGCGTCGGCCGGTTCCGCTGCAACGCGTTCCATCAGTGCGGCGAACTCGGCCTCGTCTTCCGGGCGATCAAGAGCGAGATCCCGTCGTTCAAGGACCTCAATCTGCCGGTCGACCCGCTGAAGCGGCTGGCGTCGTTGAAGCGTGGGTTGGTGTTGGCCACCGGCATCGCCGGTTCCGGCAAGTCGACCACGCTGGCGGCGATGATCGAGTACGTGAACCGGACGATGAACAAGCACATCATCACGATCGAGGATCCGATCGAATTCCGGTTCGAGGACAAGCGCTCGATCGTGAACCAGCGCGAGGTCGGCGTCGACGTCGGCAACTTCGCGTTGGCGCTGCGGCAGGCGGTGCGGCAGTCGCCGGACGTCATCCTGATCGGCGAGATGCGCGATGCCGAGACGGTGTCGGCGGCGATCAGCGCGGCCGAGACCGGCCACCTGGTGTTCTCGACGCTGCACACGGTCAACGCGGTGCAGACCGTCGAACGCATCATCACGTTCTTCCCGCCGCACCAGCACGAACTGGTGCGCCTGCAGCTGGCGCTGAACCTCGCCGGCGTCTGTTCGCTGCGCCTGGTCAAGAACAAGGACGGCACCGCGATGGTCCCGGCGGTCGAACTGCTGATCAACACGCCGACCGTGCGCGAACTGCTCGAGCAGGGCCAGACGCGTTCGCTGCCGAAGGCGCTCGCCGAGGGCAGCTACTACGGCACGCTGACGTTCAACCAGTCGCTGATCCGGCTGTTCCAGGCCGGCAACATCAGCCTCGAGGACGCGCTGGCCGCGTCCGACAACCCGGACGACCTGAAGATGCAGATGCGCGGCATCACGCAGGGCGCGGTGTCGCGGCCGGTCGCGCCGTGAGCAGGCACCGGCCCGGTTGATGCCGGCCGTGACGTTGGCAGTGCGGTGCGTCGCGGTAGGATGCCGGACGGCCGCCGCCGTCTCGTCCGATGCCAGACTCCAGGCCGCATCCCGCCACGCTCGTGCAACACGCCGCCCGCGGCGATCGCGTCGGCGCTGCGCGCCTGGTCGAGGTGGTGCACGACGAACTGCGCGCGCTGGCCGCCCGCTACCTGCGGCGCGAGCGCAAGGGGCACACGCTGCAGCCGACCGCGCTGGTCAACGAAGCGTGCCTGCGGCTGCTCGGCGACACGATCGTCGACGACGCGTCGAAGACCCACCTGTTCGCGGTTGCGGCGACCACGATGCGGCGGGTGTTGGTCGACCATGCGCGCAAACGCGCGGCGGCGCGGCGCGGCGGCGGAGCCGCGCGGGTGACGCTGGACGAGGGGTTGGCGGCAACCGGCGCCGGCATCGACGTGCTGGCGGTCGATGAAGCGTTGCAACGGCTGGCGACCCTCGACGAGCGGCAGGCGCGGATCGTCGAACTGCGGTTCTTCGGCGGGCTGAACGACGACGAGGTCGCACGCGCACTCGGCGTGTCGCGGCGCACGGTGCAAGGCGACTGGAGCATGGCCAAGGCGTGGCTGCGGCGCGAACTGCAGCGCGGCGAACCGGCATGAACCCGCTGACCTATGCACGGGTGCGGGAAGTGTTCCTGCAGGTGCTCGACACGCCGGCAGCGCAGCGCGCCGCGGTGATCGAGACCGGCTGCGGCGGCGACCCGGTGCTCGCGTCCGAGGTGCTGTCGCTGCTGGCCCAGCACGAGGCCGGCGGCCCGTCGTTCGACCTCGCGCAGGTCGTTCCCGAACTGGCCGGCATGGCTGCGCCGCGAGTGTTGCCGGAGCGCATCGGCGACTTCCGGATCCTCGGCGTGCTCGGCGAAGGCGGCATGGGCATCGTGTTCCGCGCCGAGCAGGACAATCCTCGGCGCACCGTCGCGCTGAAGGTGGTGCGGCCCGGCTTCACCACGCCGCGCACGTTGCGGCGGTTCGAGCTCGAGGCGGCGGTGCTCGGCCGGCTGCAGCACCCGGGCATCGCCCAGATCCACGCCGCCGGCCACGCCGACACCGGAGCCGGGCCGCAGCCGTACTTCGCGATGGAGCTGGTGACCGGCGTGCCGCTCACCGTGTACGCGACGCAGCAGCGCCTCGACGTGCGCGCCCGGCTGGCGCTGCTGGCCGACGTCGCCGAGGCGGTGCACCACGCGCACCAGAAGGGCGTCGTGCACTGCGACCTGAAGCCGGCGAACGTGCTGGTCGACGCCAATGGCCGGCCGAAGGTGCTCGACTTCGGCGTCGCCCGCGTCACCGACCAGGACCTGCACGCGAACTCGCTGCGCCCCGGCGACGGCCAGCTGGTTGGCACGCTCGCCTACATGAGCCCGGAACAGGCGCTCGGAGATCCGGAACACATCGACATCCGCGCCGACGTCTACAGCCTCGGCGTCATCGGCTACGAACTGCTGGCGGGCGTGCTGCCGCTCGACCTGGTCGGCCGGCGGCTGGTCGAGGCGGTCGACATGCTGCGCACGCAGGCGCCGGTGCCGCTCGGCGTGCGCGTGCGGGCGCTGCGCGGCGACGTCAGCACCATCGTCGAGCGGGCGATGGCGAAGGACCGCGAGCAGCGCTACCAGGCGGCATCGGCGCTGGTCGCGGACCTCCGGCGCTGGCTGCGGCACGAGCCGATCCAGGCCCGGCCAGCGAGCGTCTGGTACCACCTGCGCAAGTTCGCGCAGCGCCACCGCGGGCTGGTCGCTGGCGCCGCCGCGGCCTTCGTCGCGTTGCTCGCTGGCGTCGTCGGCACCGGCGTCAGCCTGGTGCACGCGCGCGCCGCCGAGGCGAAGGCCTCCGCCAGCCTGACGCAGGCGCTCGCCGCGGAACGGGACGCGCAGGCCAAGCGCGAACTCGCCGACAAGACCAGCGAGTTCCTCGAACGCACGATCCAGGCCATCGACCCGAACCGGGCCGGCAACGAGGTGAAGCTCGGCGACGTGCTGCGCAAGGCGGCGCGCGACGTCGAGACCACCTTTGCCGGTGAGCCGCTGGCGCAAGCGCGGGTGCACACGACGCTCGGCGAGACGTTCCGCGGGCTCGGCATGTTCATCGATGCCGAACGCGAACTGGCCGCCGCGTACGAGATCCGGTTCCGGCTGCTCGGCCCCGACGACGCGGACACGCGGGCGGCGCGCTCTCATCTGGCGATGGCGTTGCAGGGGCTCGGCCGGTTCGCCGAGGCGGCGGCGCACTACCGCGAGATCCTCGCCCAGGACGAAGCGCTGCCCGGCCCGGAGCACGCGGACACGCTGAATGCCCGCCACAACCTTGCCGAGATCCTCGACGACCTCGGCGATCAGGTGACGGCCGAGGCGATGTACCGCGAGTTGGTGGCGGTGCGCACCCGCATCCACGGCGAGGACGACCTCGAGACCATGGCGTCCGTCAACAACCTGGCGTCGATCCTGCAGAACCAGGGGCGGGTTGCCGAGTGCGAGGGCATGCTGCGGCGAATCGTCGACGTGCGCACCCGCGTGCAGGGGCCCGACCACCCGGACCGGCTGGTGGCGCTGAACAACCTCGGGTCGAACCTGCTGTCGCAGGAGCGCATCGACGAAGCCGAACCGCTGCTGCGCGAGGCGGTAGCGGGCATGAACAAGGTGGTCGGGCCGCTGCACCATGAGACGCTGAGTTCGCGCACGAACCTGGCGCAGGTGCTGCGCCGGCGCGGCCGCACCGATGAGGCGGTCGCCGAGCTGCGGGCGGTGCGCGACGGCCGGGCCGACGTGTTGGGCGCCGACCACATCGACACGCTGCGGGCTTCGGTTCATCTCGCCCTGGTGCTGATCCAGTCGGGTGGACGGGAAGAAGGCAGCGCACTGGTCGACTTGGTGCAGGCGCGCTGGCGAGCCGGTGACTACGGCGAGAGCAACGATGCGCTCACCATGTTGCACCTGCTGTCCAAGGCACTGACGGCGCTGGGTCGGCTCGAGCCTGCAGCGACGGTGATGACCGACGTCGTGCGCATCCAGCGCGCGCGGCTGGGCGAACACCACGCCGAGACCTTGACGGCGGTGAGCGATCTTGCGCAGGTCCAGCACGCGCTCGGCCGCGTCGACGACGCCAGGCAGACGCAAGCGGCGGCCCTGGCCGGCTTCCGCGCCACGCTCGGTCCCGGCAATCCGACCACGCTGAGTGCAATGTACAGCCTCGCGTTCCTGCACCTGCGGACCGGGGATGCGGCGGCCGCGTTACCGCTGTTGCGCGAGTGTCTGCCGTTGTTGCAACAGAACGTCGGCGCGCTGGAGGTCCGCACGCTGACGGCACAGGCGACGCTGGCCCGCTGCCTGCAACTCACCGGCGACGCGTCGACCGCCGCGGGCCTGTTCGAAGAGCTCGACGACTGCCTCGCGGAAGTCGACTGGCCGCCCGGCCAGGCGTCCCTGCTCGGGCTGGGCCGCATCGGCAGGCTGTTGCTGGACTCTGGCCGGTACGCGGCCGCCCTGCCGCTGTTCGACAGGTTGCTGGCGATGGCCGCCGCCGCTCCACAGTTCGCCGGGCGCGAGGCGGGCGCGTTCGCGCGCAACCGTGCCGAATGCCTGGCCGGCCTCGGCCGCATCGACGAGGCCGAACATGCACTGCTGGTGCTGCGGCAGGCCGCCGAGGAACCGGGCAGCGCCACCGCCGGCGAGCGGCCATCGATCCTGCGTTCGCTGCTGGCGGTGTACGAACGCACGCAGCAGGCCGACCTGGCGGCGGCGATCAAGGCGGAACTGGCGACCGCCGGCGACGGCAGGCGCCAGTGAACCGGTCCGCCGCGCCGCTGGCCCGGCGCAGCGACGATCGACACGGCCGCGACCCAGGCGTAGCGTTCGCGCGGCCATGGACCGGCTGCGCACGTTCGGCATCGTCGCCCACATCGATGCCGGCAAGACCACGCTGACCGAGCGCATCCTGTTCGACAGTGGTGCCCAGGGTTGGATCGGCAACGTCGACGACGGCACCGCGACGATGGACTGGATGCCGGCCGAACGGCAGCGCGGCATCTCGATCACCGCGGCGGCGACGCGCGTGCAGTGGGGCGAGAACGTGCTGCAGGTGGTCGACACGCCGGGCCACGTCGACTTCATCGCCGAGGTCGAACGTTGTCTGCACGTGCTGGATGGCGTGGTGGTGCTGGTCGATGGCGTGCGCGGCGTCGAGTCGCAGACCGAGGTGATCTGGCAGCAGGCGGTCGCGCGCGGCCTGCCGCGGCTGTGTTTCGTCAACAAGCTCGACCGCGAGGGCGCCGACTACGGCGCCGTGGTCCGCACGCTGCGCGCGCGGCTCGACTGCCGGCCGTTGCCGATCGTGGTGCCGCTGCACGACGATGCCCGCGCGTTCGCGGGTCTCGGCGACGCGCGGACCGGGGCAGTGCAATGGTTCGACGGCGCGCCACCGCCGGCCCTGCACCGGCGGCTGCTCGACGAACTGCGGGCTGCGCACGAACTGGTCGTCGAGGCGGCCGCCGATCACGACGAAGCGATCTTCGGCGACGTGCTGGCCGGGCGGGCGATCGCGCCGGCGCGCCTGCTGGCCGCGCTGCGGGCGCCGTTCCACCGCGGCGAGATCGTGCCGGTGTTCGGTGGTGCGGCGCTGTGGAACCGCGGCGTCGACTGGCTGCTCGATGCGATCGTCGCGTGGCTGCCGGCGTTGTCGGAGGTGCCGCGTACCGGCCTGTGGTCCGCCGAGCGCGCCGGCGACCCGGAGGCGCCGTTCGGCGGGCTGGTGTTCAAGGTCCAGCACGTCGACGCGGTCTGGAACTTCGTGCGTGTCGTGCGCGGCCGTTTGCGGCCGGGCGTGCGGTGGTGCAGCGGCGGCGAGCCGGCGCTCGGTGGCACGCTGGGGGAGCTGTGGCACGTGCACGCCGATCGCCACACCGCGGTGGGGCTGGCCGGCCCCGGCGAGATCCTGGTGGTGCCCGGCGAACTCGGCCTGCGCACCGGCGCGACGCTGTGCGATCCATCGGCCCCACTGGTGTTGCCGGCGCCGCGGTTCCCGGCGCCGGTGCTCGGCGTCGCGTTCGAACCCGCGCGCGCCGAGGATGGCGCGCGGCTGCTGGCGGTGTTGCGCGAACTGGCGGTCGACGATCCGACGCTGCTGGTCGAACCCGACCAGGACCGCATCGTCGTGCGCGGCATGGGGGAACTGCACCTCGACATCGTCGCCGACGTGGTGCGCAGCCGGTCCGGCCTCGCCTTCACGACGTCGCGGCCGGCGGTCGACCGGCGCGAGACGGTCGCCGGAGCCGGAACTGGCGCGGCGGAGGTCCGGGCGCACGTCGGTGGCGTCGAACGTGCGGTCCGCTGCGTAGTGGGCATCGAGC
>JBASWX010000527.1:0-15198 GCA_049276695.1 Planctomycetota bacterium | reverse complement strand
GGTGCCGACGACGCGCTCGGCCACGCTGCGCGAGGCGCTGCCGAAGGCGCTCGCCGCCACCGCACCCGGCGACGCCTTGCTGTGGAGCCCGGCCTTCGCCTCGTTCGACCAGTACCCGAACTTCCGCGCCCGCGCCCTCGAGTTCCACGCGCTGCTGGCCGACGGCCGTGCGGCCGGCGCTGCGAGCGGCTAAGCTGGGGCCACTTCGATGCAGTATTGCACCGCTTGCCAGAAGGCGATCGCCACGGTCGTGATCCTCGAGTGCCGCGACGGCGCGCTCGCCGGTTCGCAGCACGTCTGCCAGGCGTGCGCCGATCAGCTCGGCGTCGGCGCGCCGAAGGCGCCGAAGTTCACCGCCGAACTGCTCGAGGACCTGCTCGGGCAGAAGGGCGCGCGCCGGCACGGCAAGCCCAGTGAAGCGTGTCCCGGCTGCGGCATGACGCCGGTCGAGTTCCGCGCCAAGGGGCGGCTCGGCTGCCCGCGCTGCTACGAAGCGTTCCGCACCGAACTGGTGCCGCTGCTGCAACGCATCCACGAGGCGGTCGCGCACGCCGGCCGGTTGCCCGGAGTCTCCGCGCAGGCACCGCCACCGCCGGTCGACGACCGTTCGCTGACGGAAGTGCGCCGCCGCCTCGAGGACGCGGTGCGCGGCGAGCGTTACGAGGAGGCGGCGCGGTTGCGCGACGAACTGCGCCGGTTGGAACGCGGCCAGGCGGCGCCAGGCGCATCGTGAGGGCCTGGCGATGAGCAAACGTCGCGGCGACAAGCCGCCGGAGTTCCGGCCGGGCACCTGGCTGTCGGGCAGCGGCCCGGAGTCCGACATCGCGATCTGCACGCGCGTGCGGCTGGCCCGCAACCTGCAGGGCTTCCCGTTCGCGCCGTGCCTCGAGGAAGCGGCCTCGCGCCGGCTCTACGACTTCGTGGTCGGCCGGCTGCAGCAGCCCGGACTGCCGGAGCCGCTGACGATCATGGATCTGGCGCCGGTCGACGAACTCGAACGCACCGTGCTGGTCGAGCGCCACCTGATCAGCCGCGAACTCGCCGCCAGCAAACGGCCGAGCGGGCTCGCGGTCGATGCCGACGAGAGCGTCGCGGTGATGATCAACGAGGAGGACCACCTGCGCATCCAGGTGTTCGCGCCCGGCCTGCAGCCCGAAGCCGCGTGGCGCCGTGCGGAACGGCTCGACGACGCGCTGATCGAACGGCTGCCGATGGCGTGGTCGGAGGAGTTCGGGTTCCTGACCAGCTGCCCGACCAACACCGGCACCGGGCTGCGGCTGTCGGTGATGCTGCACCTGCCGGGGCTGGTGTGGTCCGAGGAGATCGACAAGGCGACCAACACCGCGCAGAAGATCCACCTCGCGGTGCGCGGGCTGTACGGCGAGGGCAGCCGGGCGCTCGGCGACTTCTACCAGGTCAGCAACCAGGTCACGCTCGGCCGCGACGAGACCCAGATCCAGAACGACGTGCTGCTCGCGGTCGGCAAGCTGGTGCAGTGGGAACGCGACGTGCGCCAGGCCCTGCTGCGGGGTGCGGCCCGCACGCGCACCCTCGACCGCGTGCACCGTGCGCTCGGCACGCTCGAGCGGGCGCAGATCCTGACCAGCGAAGAGGCGCTCGGCTGCCTGTCGGCGCTGCGCTTCGGGGTCGAGGAGGAACTGCTCGACGGCTTCGAGGTCGCGGCGGTCAATCGCGCGTTGCTGCTGTCGCAACCCGGCCATCTGCAACGACACACCCGCGAGTTGCTGAAGCCGGACGAACGCGACCAGCGGCGGGCGCAACTGCTGCGCGACGTGCTCGGCTGCGCGCCCTGAGCAGCGCCCGGCGGCGAGCACCGGACGGCGCCGAGGATCACCGCCAGCGCGGCCACGGCCGCGCCAGCACGGCCGCCGCCCATGCCTGCAGCGCAGCCTCCCGACCGGGCAACAGACCTCCCTCCTGGCGCACGGCGTCGAGGTGCAGCGGCAGGTTGCTGGCGACGTGGCGGTCGTGGTACGCGAGGTCGAGCAGCAGGGCGCCATCGGGCGTGATGCTGGCGAGGGTCTCGCCGTCGTCGCTGAGCTGCAGTTGCGAGATCTGGTCGCCGGGCGACTGGTAGCAGCACTCGCCGGAGTCCAGGTCCCAGCACGCGAGCCCCTGCGCACCGCCGCTCGAGAACAGCAGCCCGGGGTCGTTGCCGGCGAACTGCAGGCTCCAGACCGTGCCGTCGTGGCCGGCGAGCGCCAGCGTCGAGCCGTCGGGGCGGCGCACGCGGATCGGGCCGTTGGCATTGCCGACGGCGACGGTGCGGCCATCGTGCGACAGCGCCACCGCGTTGAGGTGCGGCGCGACGTTCGCCGGCCAGGTTCCGGCGAAGTCGACGTCGCGGTGGTCGCCGGTCGCGACGTCGAAGACCCGCACCGCCGGACGGCCGTCGCCGATCGCCGCCAGCGCGCGGCCGTCCGCGGACCACGCCACCGCGAACACCACGGACTGCCCCATGTCGTACTCGGCGAGCGGCGCGCCGTCGTTGGCGCGCACCCGGCGCAGCCGCCCGGGCCCGGCGGCGAACGCGAGTTCCCCGCCATCGGGCGAGAAGCGGGTGAAGAACCCCGAACCATCGGTCGGCCCGGCCGTGGTGAACAGCGTGCGGCCGGTCGCGACCTCGATGACGAGCAGCGTGCCCGGCCGCAGCTTGCTGACCGCGAGGCGGGTGCCGTCGCGATCGAGTGCCAGCCAGCCGTTGCTGCCCTTGGGCAACGCGACGACACGGGCTCCGGTCGTCACGTCGTGCACGGTCGCGTGATCGCCCTTGCTCGTCGCGACGCACCTGCCGTCACCCGACAACGCGACGGCGCCGACGCCCGGGATCGTGCGCCGCGCGATCGGTTCGAGGTCGACGACGCCCAGACCGCTGGCACTGCTCGCCGTGGCGAGCCAGCGTTGGTCGGGCGACAGCGCCAGCCTTGCCACCGGACGCAGCGCGACCGGGGTCCGGGTCGCGCCATCCTGAGCCCAACGGTCGGTGCGCCACCAACCGCCGACGAGTGCTTCGCCGTCGCGCCGCACGGCGATCTGCTGGCCGACGCCGTTGCGCGTCCAGTGCAACCACTCGCGCCCGCCCCCCGCAGGATCGATGCACCGCAGCTGGTGGTCGTGGTCCGCGACCCACAGCGACGCCGGATCAGCCCCGCACGCCAGCGCCGCCAGAACTCCGCCGGGTCGGCGGGTGAAGCGGCGGCCGCCGTCCAGGCCGACGCCCACCAGGGTCCCATCGTCGGTCGCGGCGACGACGAGGTCGTCGCCCGGCGCACTGGCCAACGCGTTCACCCGGCCCGGGTGGTCGAACAGCTGCTGGTGCGGTTCCCGCCCGCCGGGCCACGCCAGCACGCGGCCATCGGCGCCGGCCGACGCGAACCCGCCATCGCGGATCGCGACCAGGGCAGTCACCGCGCCCTCGTGCGCGGGCGAGACGCGACCCGCATCGCGCGCGGCCGGGTCGAACCACACGAGTTGCCCTTCGCTGGTGCCGACGACGACGCGCCGGGCATCGAGCACCAGAATCGCCGTCAGCCGCGGTCCCCCGCCACCCAGCGCGCCGACCAGTGCCAACGTGCGCGGATCACGCAGCTGCAGGCGGCCGTCAGGACCGCCGACGAACAGCGTGGCGCCATCCGGACTCCACGCCAGCGGCGAATCCTCGCGGACGGGAACGGCAGCGAGGTACGGATCGCGGCGCGCCAGTTCCTTCAGCGCCCAGCCGGTCGCCCGCGGCATGCCGCCCGCCAGGTGCGCGCGCCACAGCACCGCACCCGCCTGCATCGAGTTGTCGAGTTGCAGGGCCTGGCGCGCGCGTTGGAAGGTGCTGCGTTCGAGTTCGGTCTGCAACCGCGAAGCACCCGCGTCGGCGCGGGCGCGGTTGTCCTCGGCGTGCACCCAGAGCGTGGTCACGGCAATGGCGCCGACCAGCAGCGCCGCCAACGACAGCGCGGAGATCGCAGCCAGCAGCCGGTTGCGCGCGACCCACTTGCGCAGCTCGGCGAAGCGACCGGTGGCGTAGGCGCGCACGGTGCGCACCTCGAGGAACGCGCGCAGGTCGTCGCCGAGTTCGACCATGCCCGGGTACCGATGCTCCGGCGACCGCGCCATCGCGCGTTCGCAGATCGCGCGCAGCTCCGGCGGCACGTCGTCGGGCAGCGGCCCCGGCGGCCCCGCGAGCAGCGCCTGCAGCACGTCGTCGGCGTGGCGGGCCGACCTGCCGTACGGCATCGCGCCGGCGAGCAGGTGGTACAGCACCGCACCCACCGCGTAGACGTCGACCAGTGGCGAAGTCGCGACGGTGCCGGCGGCCGCCTGTTCGGGCGCCATGTAGGCCGGCGTCCCGATCACGTCGCCGCTGCGGGTCAGCAGCGGCGACGACGCATCCTCGCTGGCAATCGCGTCGCGCAAGGTCGCGACCGGCGCGCCCGGCAGATCGCCCTCGCGCGGGTGCACGCCGTGGCGCGCATGCGCGAGACCCCAGTCCATCACGTAGGTCTCGCCGAAGCGGCCGACCATGATGTTCGCCGGCTTCAGGTCGCGGTGCACCACGCCCTTCTCGTGCGCGAACGCCATCGCTTCGCACACCCGCAGCAACACGTGCAACACTCGGGTCCGCGTCCAGCCTTCGCGTCCGTCGGCGACGTCGGCGAGGATGCGACCGAGATCGCGCCCGCGCACCAGCTGCATCGCGAAGAACGGCCGGCCGTCGGCGTCGATGCCGAGTTCGTGGACCGGCACGATGCCGGGGTGGTCGAGCTGCGCGGTGATCTGCGCCTCTTCGAGGAACCGGCGCTGCGTGCGCGAGTCGCCGAGTTCGCCGCGGTGGATCTTCAGCGCCACCTCGCGCCGCAGTTCCTCGTCCCAGGCGCCGACGATCCGGCCCATCGCCCCGCGGGCGATCTCGTCGCGCAGCACGTAGCGGGCCAGGCGCCCGCCGGGCGAGGCGAGGCGCTGCTTCAGCTCGTCGACGCTCCGCGACGGCGCCGCCGCCAAGGCGCCGCGATCCTGCGACAGGGTGCTGAAGGCCTGGCTCATCGACTGCCAACGGGTGTGCACCTTGCGCAGCGCGCCAGCATGCTGCGGGTGGGCCGCGCAGACCGCATCGAAGTCGACCGCTTCCCCGGCCTCGACGCGATCGAGGAAGTCGGCGAACAAGCCCTCGGCGGTCGGCGCAGGTGGTCGGGAGTCGGTGCTCACGCGGGGAACGGCGCGCCGGGGCTCGGTTTGCCCGGGCCGACTGCCGCCGGTGTAGTCTGCTGGAACGTGACGTCCCCCGCCGACGAAGTCAAAGACCAGGTCGCCAGCCTGCTGCCGGCGTTGCGGGCGTTCGTCCGGCTGCGCATGGGCACCCAGCTGCGCGCCAAGGAGGAGAGCTGCGACATCGTGCAGTCGGTGGCGCGCGAGGTGCTGCAGCACGCGGAGCGCTTCCGCCACGGCGGCGAGGCCGGCTTCCGCAACTGGCTGTTCACAACCGCGCACCGCAAGGTCGTCGATCGCCTGCGCCACTGGCGCAGCGAGAAGCGGCAGAGCCAGCGCGACGCGGTGCTGCCGGCGGAGCTGGCGGCCCTGCTGCCGTCGCCGAGCCGGCACGCCAGCGCGCGCGAGGAACTGACGACGCTGGAGGCGGCGTTCGACGCGTTGACCGACGAACAGCGCGAGGTGGTCACGTGTTCCCGGCTGCTCGGCATGTCGCACGCCGACATCGCGAGCAAGCTCGGCAAGAGCGAAGTCGCGGTGCGCAAGACCCTGTCGCGGGCCCTGGCGCGCCTGGCGGCGGTGATGGCCGGCGAGGCCGATCCGCCGGCTGCCGGCGAAGCATGACCAGCGGGGGTCGGGTATCGGCACCCGCGCGCGGAAACGTGGTGCAGACCGTGCCAGAGCATCGTGGGCAGAGTCGATCGCCAGGAGCGCCCCGATGTGACCGCCAATTCCTCGCCGCCGGCGCGATCAGCGTAGACGTTGCCGGTCGCGTGGACACCGTTCCCCCGGCGGCATCGCCCGCCCGCGCCGAGCCGCCAATCGAAAACCTCGCTTGCCCCAGGCCGCGACCTGGATCTCCAGCCGGATTGAATCCTATACCGCTGGCATCCGATCTAAGGACCGGTACAGCAGGCCCACCAGGAACCCACACCGCATGTTCGACCGCTTCACCGACCGCGCCAAGAAGGTGATGAGCTTCGCCCGCCAGGAAGCGATGAAGTTCAACCACGAGTACATCGGCACCGAGCACATCCTGCTCGGCCTGGTCCAGGAGGGCAGCGGCGTCGCCGCCAATGTGCTGAAGCACATGACGATCGACCTGGAGAAGATCCGGCACGAGGTCGAGAAGATCGTCAAGACCGGCCCCTCGATGGTCACGATGGGCCAGCTGCCGTTCACGCCGCGGGCCAAGAAGGTGCTCGAGCTGTCGCTCGAGGAGGCCAGCCAGTTGAGCCACAACTACATCGGCACCGAGCACCTGCTGCTCGGTCTCATCCGCGAGAACGAGGGCATCGCCGCGCAGGTGCTGATGAACCTCGGCATCAAGCTCGACGAGGTGCGGGAGGAAGTGCTCGAGTTCCTCGGCGCCTCCGAGAACAACAACGAGGAAGAGGGCGAGAGCGGCGGCGAGTCGTCCGGCAACCAGGGCGGCAGCCAGGGCAAGGAGCCGCAGTCGGGTGCCACCCCGCCGCAGGGCAACAGCAAGAGCAAGACGCCCGCGCTCGACTCGTTCGGCCGCGACCTGACCGACCTCGCGCGCGAAGGCAAGCTCGACCCGGTGATCGGCCGCGAGAGCGAGATCGAGCGCGTGATCCAGATCCTGTCGCGCCGCACCAAGAACAACCCGGTGCTGCTCGGCGAAGCCGGCGTCGGCAAGACCGCGATCGTCGAGGGCCTGGCGCAGCGCATCGTCAAGGGCACGGTGCCCGAGATCCTGCGCCGCAAGCGCCTGGTCGTGCTCGACCTGGCGATGATGGTCGCCGGCACCAAGTACCGCGGCCAGTTCGAGGAGCGCATCAAGGCGGTGATGACCGAGGTGCGCCGCGCCAAGGACGTGATCCTGTTCATCGACGAGCTGCACACGCTGGTCGGGGCCGGCGGCGCCGAGGGCGCGATCGACGCGTCGAACGTGCTGAAGCCGGCGCTTTCCCGCGGCGAGGTGCAGTGCATCGGCGCCACCACGCTCGACGAGTACCGCAAGTACATCGAGAAGGACGGCGCGCTCGAGCGCCGCTTCCAGACCGTCAACGTCGAGCCGCCGACGCCCGAGCAGACGATCGAGATCCTGAAGGGCCTGCGCGACAAGTACGAGGCCCACCACCGCGTCACCTACACCGAGGGCGCGTTCCAGTCGGCGGTCGACCTGTCGACGCGCTACATCAGTGGCCGCTTCCTGCCCGACAAGGCGATCGACGTGATCGACGAGGCCGGCGCGCGCATCCGCATCAAGTCGATGACGGCGCCGCCCGACCTGCGCGACATGGACCAGGAGATCACGCGCCTCAACAAGGAGAAGGAGGAAGCGGTCGCCGGCCAGGACTTCGAGCGCGCCGCCGACCTGCGCGACCAGGCGTTCAAGCTCGGCAAGAAGAAGGAAGAGATCCAGCGCGAGTGGCGCGAACGCGAGAACTCGCGCGAGTCCGGCGGCATCGTCGACGAGGACGTGATCGCCGAGACCGTCTCCAAGATGACCGGCATCCCGCTGAACCGCCTCGACCAGGCGGAAGCGGATCGCCTGATCAACATGGAGAAGGAGCTCGGCAAGGACGTCATCAACCAGGAGCGCGCGATCGCCGCGATCGCCAAGGCCGTGCGCCGTTCCCGCGCCGGTCTCAAGGACCCGAACCGGCCGATGGGTTCGTTCGTGTTCCTCGGCCCGTCCGGCGTCGGCAAGACCTGGCTCTCCAAGTGCCTCGCCAAGTTCATGTTCGGCAGCGAGGACGCGATCATCCAGATCGACATGTCCGAGTACATGGAGAAGTACAACGCCTCCCGCCTGGTCGGCGCGCCCCCGGGCTACGTCGGCTACGAGGAAGGCGGCCAGCTGACCGAGAAGGTGCGCCGGCGTCCGTACTCGGTCGTACTGCTCGACGAGATCGAGAAGGCGCACCCCGACATCTTCAACATGCTCCTCCAGATCATGGAGGAGGGCCGCCTCACCGACTCGTTCGGCCGCCACATCGACTTCCGCAACGTGGTCCTGATCATGACGTCGAACATCGGCGCCAACCTGATCAAGAACAGCACCGGGCTCGGCTTCGGCAAGGGCGCGAACCTGAGCGGCCACGACAAGATGAAGGACCTGATCATGGGCGAGGTGGAACGCCACTTCCGGCCCGAGTTCATCAACCGCCTCGACGAGATCGTGATCTTCAACCAGCTCACCCGCGACGACATGCAGCGCATCGTCGAGAACGAGATGGCGAAGGTCGGCAAGCGCATCAAGCAGAAGGGCCACGTGATCGAGGTCGACCCGGCGGTCACCGAGTGGCTGATCGAGAAGTCGTTCCACGAGGACTTCGGCGCGCGCCCGCTGAAGCGCGGCATCGAGAAGCACCTCGAGGACCCGCTGTCCGAGCAGTTGCTGCGCGGGCAGATGGAGACCGCCTACACGATCAAGGCGTCCGTGGTCGACGGCGAGATCAAGTTCGAGCTGACTCCGCGGCCAGTCGAGCCGAAGCCGGAGCCGGTGAAGGGCACCGCGGGTGCCGCCGGTGGTTCGGGCGGCGGCGAAGCCAAGAAGAAGTAGCCGCCGGTCGGGTCGCCTCGCGGCGACGTCGCATGCACTGCCCGTGGTGGGCCGGATTCCAGCCTGGACAGGCCACTTGGCGATGCAGGCACTCTCAGCCTACACTGCCTGCATGCAATACACGCTGCGCAACGTACCCAAGCACCTCGACCAGGCCCTGCGAGCCCAGGCGCGGCGTGAAAACCGCAGCCTGAACGATGTCCTCATCGCCGCCTTGCTGCGCGCCGTCGGCATCGAAGGCGAAGCTCCGATCCAACGCGACCTCTCCGACATCGTCGGCACCTGGCAGTCCGATCCGGAGATGGAGCGGGCCTTTGCGGACCAGCGGCGAATCGACCCCGGCCTGTGGCAATGAGGATCGCTCTCGACACCAACCGCTACTCCGATCTCTGTCGCGGAGACGAAGCGCTGGAGGCCGTCGTCGCACGGGCGGAAGCCGTGTTCCTGCCATTCGTCGTCCTGGCAGAACTGCGCGCCGGCTTCGGGCTCGGCACGAAGGCTCGCTGGAACGAGCGCACGCTGCAGCGCTTCCTGGCCAAACCACGCGTCGATGCGCTGCTGGCCAGCGAGCAGACGACCCACCACTACGCCGCGATCTTCGGCCAGCTGCGCAAGCAGGGCACGCCCATCCCGACGAACGACCTCTGGATCGCTGCGATTGCAGTCGAACACGGACTGGCGCTGGTGACCCGCGACGAGCACTTCGCGCACATCCCGCAGCTCGTGTGCATCGACTGACCTCGACTGCGACCGGCTCAACCCAACGACCGCCACCAAGCCTCGCAGAACCCCGCAGCCCGGTAAGGCTGGCCATCATGAAGTCGGTCAAGATCAGTGATTTGAGGAAGAACCTCAGCCGCCTCCTCGCCTACGTGCGGCGCGGCGGCACGGTCCGGATCTTCGATCGCGACGTGCCAATCGCCGAGATCGAGCCATGCTCAGCGACCAACGCCGGCGGCGACGACGACGAAGAGGCGCTGCTGCAGTCGCTGGAACGGGACGGCATCGTCGTGCGCGGCACCGGCAAGCTACCGAAGGACTTCCTGCGACGTAGGTTGCCCAAGGCGAAGTCCAGCGTCGTTCGGACCCTGATCGACGAGCGGCGGAAGGGCAGGTGAAGGTCGCTACGCACGAACTATGTCCGGTACGCATGATGCGCGCAGGACATAATGTGCGCACGAAGCCCCTGGGGAGCGGGCACCCCCGCCCGCCGCGATGCCGGGTTTTCCGCTGCCGGTGTAACCGCCGGCCGATTCCGGGCACAGATGCAGTGTGAACGACTCGCATCTGATGTTGGCGATCGCCGAGGGCTTCGGCGAGTCCCCGGTTGCCGCCCTGCTGCAGCCCGATCTCGACCCGGCCGCCTTGCTGGCCAACCCGCCCGGGCCGCCCGACCTGCCGCCGCGCGCCGCCGCACGCCTGCGTGAACCCGACCTCGCCGACCGCGCCGCGCGGCTTCGTTCTCGTGCCGCCCACGCCGGCCTCACGGTGCTGACCCCCACTGACGCCACCTTCCCCGACCGGCTGCGCGACGCCCCGCTGCGTCCGCTGGTGCTGTTCGTGCGCGGCGACCCGGCCGCCCTGACGCGCTCCCCCGCGGTCGCGTTCGTCGGCAGCCGCACCCCCACCCCCTACGGCACCGAGGCCTCCCACCTGCTCGCCCGGGCCCTGGCCCGCGCCGGCACTTCCCTGTGGAGCGGGCTCGCGCGCGGCATCGACGGCATCGCCCACGTCGCCTGCGTCGACGCCAACGTGCCGACGGTCGCGGTGCTCGCCGGCGGGCTCGACGCGATCTACCCACCCGAACACACCCCGCTGGCCGAACGCATCGTCGCCGGCGGCGGCTGCCTCGTCAGCGAACTGCCGCCCGGCTACCGCGCGCGCCGCGGCCACTTCGTGCGGCGCAACCGCATCCTGGCGATGGGTGCGCACGCGGTCGTCGTCGTCGAGGCGAGCCTGACGTCCGGGGCGCTGCACACGGCGCGCTTCGCCGGCGAATGCGGCACCGACGTGTTCGCGCTGCCGGGGCCATGGACCAGCGAACGCAGCCAGGGCTGCCACCGGCTGATCGCCGAGGGCGCGGGCATCCTGGAAAGCACCGACGCGCTGCTGCAGTCGCTCGGCCTCGCCGTCGGTTCCGCGGCGACGTCGCTCGCGCTCGCCACCAGCGCCGACGAGGAACGCATCCTCTCGGCGCTGGCCAGCGGGCCGCGACCGAGCGACCTGCTCGCCCGCGAGTGCGGGCTCGACCGCGCCGCGTTCCTGCGCGCCCTGTTCGGGCTCGAACTGAAGGGCGCGATCGCGCGGCTGCCCGGCGATCTGTGGCGGCGGCTCGCCCACCCCACAAGGCCCACCGCCCCATCGGCGTAGGCGCTCCTGTCCGCCGGCGCAGCGGCCGCGGAACGAGTCCGCAGGCCCGCGCTCGGCGAAAGACGCGCCAGCGCCCCGGGCTTGCGGGGGCACGATGAACCCTACGCGATCGGCCTTCCCCCTCCCGTGCTGCGTCGCTGCCGTGCTGGCGACCGGCGGCCTCGCTCAGGACCCGGCCCCGTCTCCGACGCAGGACCGCGGCTTCCTGACCGGCCTGCGCGGCTTCGAGCACTTCCACGAACCGCTCGGGCAGCCGATCTACTTCGAGTCGCCGTTCAACGACACGCACGTGCGCGCCCTCTACCTGAAGCACAACTTCAGCGACCAGTCGCTGCTGCAGGGCGGCGACGTGACGATCTACGCGATGCAGGCGCGGCTCGCAATCACCTCCGAGCTCGCGTTCATCGCCACCAAGGACGGCTACTCGGAACTCGAGTCGGGGCTGCTCCAGGACGAGGGCTGGAACGACCTCGCCGCCGGCTTCAAGTACGTGATGGTCGCCGACCATGCACAGCACCTCGTGATCACGCCGGGCATCCGCTACATGGCCGAGAACGGGCACCGTGGCATCCTGCAAGGCGGCGCCGACGAAGTGAGTCCGTTCGTCAGCTTCGGCAAGGGCTGGGACCGGTTGCACGCGCTGGGGAACGTCACGCTGCGGGTGCCGCTGGACGGCGACGAGGGCAACACGGTCGGGCACTGGGACCTGCACTTCGACTACGACGTCAACGCCGGCGACGCGGTGTTTGCGCCGCTGGTCGAGCTGCACGGCGTGCACTACCTCGACGACGGTGCGACCGCGCTGCCGGTCGGCGGGCTCGACTACACGAACCTGGGCTCGCAACCGAAGGAGAGCTTCGTTGCGTGGGCCGGGATCGGGGCGCGGCTGGAGATCAGCAAGAAGTACGAGCTCGGCGCCGTCTACGAGTTCGCGCTGACCGACCCGGACGACGACATCATGGACACGCGGATCACGGTCGACTTCATCGCCCGGTGGTGAGCGTCGGGTCGGCGCTACCAGCCGATGAACACCAGCTCGAGCCCGAGCATCACCAGCACCAGCACCAGCGTCCACCACAACCACCGGCCCGTGCGCGGCACCGCGGCGCGCAGCGTGTCCTTGGCGGTGGTGTGGTGCTGGGCGACCACGACCAGCGCGATCAGGAACAGCACCGGCAGGTAGACGGCGATCCGGAACAGCAGGCTCACGTCGCCACCTCCGGTGCCGGCTTGACCGGGAACACCGAACGCTCCGCGACGGTGAACGCGTCGACCATCACCACCAGGTTCATCAGCCCGGCGACCGTGCACAGCACGACGCCGAGGTCGAGGTTGGCGGGCGCGCCCTGCATGCGCATCGGCGCGGTGACCAGCGCTGCGAACAGCGAGCCGCCGCCGAACAGGTTCTGGCCGATCCACCACACCGACGCGGTGGCGCGATCGAACGCGTGGCCTTGCGAGAACAAGAGCCCCATCGCGAACACCGCGACGACGGCCCCGCCCATCAGCATTCCCTTGTCCTTCTGCCCGGCGCGCGCGTGCCCGAGGCCCGGGACGAGCCAGGAGAGTGCGGCGCAGAGGGCGGGGTCGGCGACCGGCTGCGGCCCGTCGGTCCCGGCGTCGCGCCGTCGCCGCAGTTCCCAGTGGCCGGCAGCGGACCAGAACGCGGCCAGCATGCCGGACGCGCCGGTCAGGAAGCCGCCGAGGTGCTCGAGCGGCCGCGGCAGGCGCCACATGCGTTCACCCATCGCCGAACCATCCCACGCCAGCAGCGCACCGAGCGCGTTCGCTGGCAGGTTCAGCAGCTCCGGGAAGGTGAGCGGCAAGCCAAAGCGCGCCAGCGTGCGCACCGTCGAATCGCCACCGCCGGGCGGCGTGTCGCCGGTCAGCAGCGCCCAGTAGAACAGCCGTTCGCGCACCAGCAGCCAGCCGGCGAAGAACAGCGCGGTGCAGCTGACGAACGCGAGCACGGCGCGCTGTTTCTGGCCGAGCTGGAACTGCAGCAGGCCCGGCACGAAACCGGCGAGGAAGGGACCCCAGCCGAGGCCGCGAGCCGGGTCGGGGTTGCTGCGCATCACCATGAGCGGGCGGGAAGGTAAGCAACGGGCCGCCAGAGTGCGAGACTGGACCAGAATGGTCAGCCTGGAGACGGACGCGCGGAGCGAGCGCGAGTTATCATGAGAGAGCCATGGTCGACCCCGTGCCTGGAACCCAGCCCGGTGACCGCATCGCCACCGATGCCGCAGTGCGCTTCGGCAAGCCCGTGATCCGCGGTACCCGCGTGACCGTGGACGAAGTCGTCGGCCTGCTCGCTTCGGGACTCAGCAAGGACGATGTGGCCGTCGAGTTCGGCATCGCCATCGCGGACGTACACGCGGCGCTGGAGTACGCGGCTCGCTCGGTAGCCAATGAACGCCGCTTCGTCGAGTAGCCGCGAGTGCTGTCGCTTCTCCTCGACGAGAACCTGACTGGCGGTGTCGCCACGCAACTGCGGACGACCGGGTTCGACGTCGCAACCGTTGCCGAATTGCGCGCCCGAGGATCCCCGGACGAGCGGGTTCTGCAGCTTGCGGTGGCCCTGGGACGGGTGCTGGTCACCCGCGACCCGACTTCTCGGACATCCACCGGTTCCCGCTCGGCACGCATCGTGGCATCGTTGTCCTGCGCCTGCCCAACGACGCGACGATCACACAGCTCGTGGCTGCGATCACTTCACGCTTGTCACCGCTGACGATCGACGACACGGCCGGCAACCTGTTCATCGTCACGCCCCGGCTGATGCGAGTCCGCCTGCACCGCCCACCCGACTGAGTGCCGTTCAGCCGCCGCGCGGAACGCGGTCGGCTACTGCGGCACTCTCTATTTGGCTTTTTGACGCTTGCTCGGCCACGGGTCCTTCATCTCGACGACCCACTTCTTCCACGCACTCTCCAGTGCTTGCACGTCGAGCCCCGCCATCACCTGCTGCAGTGCCGTCTTGCGCGCCAGCACCCCGGCCATCTGCTTCTGCGCGAGATCCGGCTCGGCACCGACCTTCGCCAGTTCCGACTGGTAGCCGGCCTTGACCCCGTCGAAGTACGTTTGCAGCAGCTTGCTCCACTGCGGGTGCGCGGCGGCTTCCTTGCTGTGCTTCAGGAAGAACACGAACGACCACGCGCCAGCGTAGAACCAGCGCACACGGGCCGGGTTGTAGAACACCGCGCGTTCGGCCTCGAGGATCTCCTGCAGCGGGATGAAGCCCTGGCCGAACTCGCACATGTCCTTGGCGGTGTGGATGCGCCAAGGACTCGGATCGATGCGCAGCACGCGGCCGGTGCTGTCGCCGACGACCGCGCCCGAGAAGTAGTCGCCGTAGCCCTCGTTGAACCAATCGTGCGGCGAGAACTCGCCGACCGCGCCGTGGATGTACTGGTGGAACGCTTCGTGGTAGAGCACCAGCAGCGAGTCGTCGTCGGTCAGCTTGACCTTGCCCAGGCGCTTGCGCTCGTCGTCGTCGAGCGTCTTCATCGTGTACGAGTAGTCGTAGAACACGAGCTCCTCGTTGCCCGGGTGGAAGTAGCCGCCGGTCCGCGGCGGGCCGCCGTACTGGTGGTACTCCTCGGCGGTGCGACAGACACGCACGATCGCGGGCTTGTCGGTCGCTGCGCTGCCGGCAGCCGCGGGGAACAGCTCGGCGTACAGGGCGCGCATTGCCTCGGCGTCGCGGGCGATGCGTTTGATCAGGCCCTCGTTCTTGCTGTGGTGCACGACCAGGAAGTTCTCGGTGTCGAGCGCCTTCCAGCCTTTCGCGAGTTCGGCTCGCGCCTGCTTGCGGAAGTCGACTGCTCGGTACTTGCCGGACGCGTAGAGGCGTTCGATCGTCGCCTCGGCGACGTCGCCGGCGTCGGCGGCGGCGAGTTTCAGGCTCGCGCCGACCTTGGTGACCTGCGCCTGCAGCGCCTTGTGGTGCTCGGTCAGACTCATTTTCGACAGTTTGCCGGACAGCCCCCAGGGATCTCGCGGGTTTGGCGGCCGCGCCGGGATCGTTGGCACTACACGACCGCCTCGGCGGTTGAATGCGCGGGCCCGAGAGCGGTGAC
>JBASWX010000526.1:0-2322 GCA_049276695.1 Planctomycetota bacterium | reverse complement strand
CCGCGTTTCCCTGTGCACGTCACCGTCAAGTTGCGCCAGCATCTGCCGCGCCTGCGGCAGCGCGACGTCTACGTCGTGCTGCGCGGCGCGTTCGTCGCCGGCAAGGACCGCTTCGGCTTCCGGCTCGTGCATTACGCCGTGCTCAACGACCACCTGCACCTGCTCGCGGAGGCGGCCGACAGGACCGCGCTGCAGCGAGGAATGAAGGGGCTGGCAGTGCGCATCGCGAAGCGGCTCAACAAGCTGTGGGGGCGGACTGGGGCGGTGTTCGCGGACCGCTACCACGACCGCATCCTGACCTCGCCGCGCGAGGTCAGGAATGCGCTCGTGTACCTGCTCGGGAACGCCCGCAAGCACGCGGCCGAAGGCCGCATGCTTGCGGTGCCCCAGGCGATCGACACCTACACCTCGGCACCCTGGTTCGACGGGTTCCGCGAACGCGTCACCGTCCGGGGCCTGGACACGATCGAGCGTCCGCTCGCGGACGCTCGATCGTGGCTGCTGCGCATCGGCTGGCGCCGCCACGGCCTGATCGCCGTCGACGAACTGCCGGCTTGAAGTCCGCGTCCGGCGCCGCATCGTGGTGCCGTTCGCCATGGACCCCCGCATCGCCGACAAGGTCGCGCGCTTCCCGACCGGGCCGGGCGTCTACATCTTCACCGCCCCGGCCGGCACGGCTCTGTACGTCGGCAAGGCCGCCAGCCTGCGCGACCGCGTGCGCAGCTACCTGCGGCCGGGCGGCGACGGCCGCTACCAGCTGCCGTGGCTCGCTGCCGAGGCGGCCGACGTCGAGTTCGTCGCCACCGCGACCGAGCAGGAGGCGCTGCTGCTCGAGAACACGGTGATCAAGAAGCGGCAGCCGAAGTACAACCTGAAGCTGAAGGACGACAAGGCGTTCCTGTTGCTGCGCCTCGATCGCAAGGAAGCGTGGCCGTGGTACCGGCTGGTGCGCCGCCGCGCCGACGACGGCGCGCTCTACTTCGGCCCGTTCGCATCGGCGCAGTCGGTGCGTCGCACGCTGCGCCTGCTGCACAAGATCGTGCCGCTGCGCGACTGCCGCGACCACGTGTTCGCCAACCGCACGCGGCCGTGCATCAAGCACCAGATCGGCCGCTGCCCGGCACCCTGCACCGGCCTGATCACGCGCGAGGCCTACGACGTGCTGCTCGACCACTCGGTGCGCTTCCTGCGCGGCGACGTCGGGCCGGTGCTGACCGACCTGCGCGCCCGGATGATCGCGGCCTCGCAAGCGCTCGAGTTCGAACGCGCCGGCGCCGTCAAGGAACAGATCGACGCGCTGCAGCGCGTCGCCGAGCCGCAGGCAGTGGTCGCCGGTGCCGGTGACGAGGACGCGCTCGGCATGCACCGCGCCGGCGACGAGGTCGCGGTCGCGTTCCTGTCGTTCCGCGGCGGTGCGCTCGAGAACTGCCGGCGGTTCACGTTCCGCAGCGGGTTGCCGGACGAACTGCTGCTGGCGGAACTGCTGGGCCGCTTCTACGAGGGCGACCGCTACGTGCCGGGCCTGGTGCTGGTGCCGGCGTTGCCGGCCGAGCCGGCGATGATCGCGGCGTGGTTGTCGGGCAAGCGCGGCGCCAAGGTCGAACTGCACGTACCGCAGCGCGGCGACAAGCGGCGGCACCTCGAACTCGCCGAGCAGAACGCGGCGCTGGCCGACGCGATGGCCGCCGACGCCGAATCACGGCGGCGGGCCGGCGCCGAACGGCTGGCGAAACTGCTCGACCTGCCCGATCCGCCCGCGCGGCTGCACTGCCTCGACGTGTCGACGATCCAGGGCACCAGCACGGTCGCGTCGCGCGTCTGCTTCCAGGACGGGGCGCCGCACAGGCAGCAGTACCGTCGCTTCAAGATCGACCCGGCCAACGCCGGCGACGACTTCGCGGCGATGCAGGAGGCGGTCGCGCGCAGCCTGCGGCTGTGCCTCGAACGCGACGACGAGGAACTGCCCGATCTGTTGGTGGTCGACGGCGGCGCGGGCCAGCTCGCGGCGGCGCAGCGCGCGGTCGCCGAACTCGGGCTGCAGGACGACCTGTGGCTGTGCGGGCTCGCCAAGAGCCGGTTGAAGGGAACGGGCGACGCGCGGGCGGAGAGCGGCGAGCGCGTGTTCGTGCCGGGCCGCGACGAGCCGGTGCCGCTGGCGGCGGGAGCGCCCGAGACACTGCTGGTGGCGGCGCTGCGTAACGAGGCGCACCGCTTCGCGATCACCTACCACCGGCAGGCGCGCGGCCGCATCGCCAGCGAACTCGACGACGTGCCGGGCGTCGGGCCGGCGCGTCGTCGCGCGCTGCTGCGTCACTTCGGCTC
>JBASWX010000525.1:0-4127 GCA_049276695.1 Planctomycetota bacterium | reverse complement strand
CGGTGCGCCCATCCTGGTGCGGCGGCCCCGCGTGCACGGCGCAGTCGACCAGCACCGCGCGGAAGCCGGCGGCTGCGATGTCGCCGGCGAAACGCACGAGTGCCTTGCCGAGCGGCGACGACCAACGCTCGCCGCCGGGCACCGCCAGCACGCGCGACTCGCACAGCACGACGACCAGCGGTGCGGCCGGATCGCCGACCTCGGCACCGGGGTCGCAGCGCAGCACCTCCACGACGCCGTCGCCATCGAGATCGAACGGCGCACCCGCGCGCAGCAGGTCGCTCGCCGTCTGCGCGACGAGCGCTGGCATCGCCGCGAGCGCGAGCACGAGGGTGGGCAGTCGCATGGGCGGCGCGATCAGTCCGCGGCCTTCGTCTTCGGTCGACGACCCGGACGCACCCCGGGCGCCGGAGCCGTAGCACCGAACACCAGGTCGTGCACCTGCTCGAAGCGCTCGGCGAAGTGGAAGTGCAGGCCTTCGACCAGCTCCGGCTTCAGTTCCCTGGCCTCGGCCTCGTTGCCCTTGGGCAGGATCACCCGCGTGATGCCGAAGTTCTTCGCCGCGAGCACCTTCTCGCGCACGCCGCCGATCGGCAGCACCTCGCCGACCACGGTCAGCTCGCCGGTCATCGCGACGTCCATCGGCGCCCGCTTGGCGAGGATCGCGCCGAGGAACGCGCACGCGATCGCGATGCCCGCCGATGGCCCGTCCTTCTTGATCGCGCCGGCCGGGAAGTGCAGGTGCAGATCGAGTTCGCCGAGCGCCTTCAGGTCGATGCCGTAGCGGGCGGCGTGGCTGCGCAGGTAGCTGAGGGCCAGCCGCGCCGATTCGCTCATCACGTCGCCGAGGCTGCCGGTGAGCTGCAGCCCGCCCTTGCCGGGACTGGCGACCGCTTCGACGTACAACACGTCGCCGCCGAATGGCGTCCAGGCGAGGCCCTGCACGACGCCGGGCAGCCGCTGCTTGCGCCGTTCCTCGGGCTGGAAGCGCGGCCGGCCGAGCAGTTGCTCGAGCTCGGCACCACTGAGCCGGCCGGGGCCCTTGCCGCCGCCGGCGACGTCGCGCGCGACCTTGCGGCACAACCGCTGCACGACCTTGTCGAGGCCGCGCACGCCGGCCTCGCGGGTGTGTTCGGCGACGATGCGGTGCCAGACCGGCGGCGCGATCGACAGGTGTTTGCCGGCGAGGCCATGGCGTTCGAGCTGCTTGGGCATCAGGTGCCGGCGCGCAATCTCGACCTTCTCGGCCAGCAGGTAGCCGGGGATCTCGAGGATCTCCATGCGGTCGCGCAGCGGTTCGGGGATCTGCGACAGCACGTTCGCGGTGGCCAGGAACATCACCTTCGACAGGTCGAACGGCACATCGAGGTAGTGGTCGACGAAGGCGTGGTTCTGCTCGGGGTCGAGCACCTCGAGCAGCGCCGAGCTCGGATCGCCGCGGTAGTCGTTGCCGAGCTTGTCGACCTCGTCGAGCAGCATCACCGGGTTGTTGCTGCCGGCGGCCTTCAGCCCTTGCAGGATGCGGCCGGGCAGGGCCCCGATGTAGGTGCGGCGGTGGCCCTTGATCTCGGCCTCGTCGCGCATGCCGCCGAGCGAGAAGCGGAAGAACTTGCGGCCCATCGCCCGCGCGATGCTGCGGCCGAGGCTGGTCTTGCCGACGCCGGGCGGGCCGGCGAAGCACAGGATCGAACCGGCGTTGCCGGGACGCAGCTTGCGCACCGCCAGGAACTCGAGGATGCGGTCCTTGACCTCGTCGAGCCCGTAGTGGTCGTCGGCGAGCACGCGCGCGGCGCGCTGCAGGTCGCCGTCGTCGGTGGTCGAGGTGCTCCACGGCAGCGACACCAGCCAGTCGAGGTAGTTGCGGATCACGCCGTACTCAGGCGACTCGACCGGCGTCGTCTGCAGGCGGGTGAGTTCCTCCTTCGCGCGCTTCGCCGCGGCGTCGGGCATGTTCGCCTTGCCGATCGCGTCCTCGAGCCGCTGCAGTTCGAGCGCGCGCGGGTCCTTCTCCTCGCCGAGTTCGCGCCGGATGATCTTCAGCTGCTCGCGCAGGAAGTAGTCCTTCTGTGCCTTCTCGGCCTTGTCCCGGATCTCGCCGAGGATGCGCTTGTCGAGCGCGGCGAGCTCGGTCTCGGCCATCACGAACTGCAGCGCCAACTCGAGCCGCTGCCCGACGTCGGCCTGTTCGAGCAGCCGCTGGCGGTCGGCGACCTTGCGCACGACGCCGGCCGAGAAATCGGCGAGCTGGCCCGGATCGTCGACGTTGAGCAACGCGGTCGCGAAGCCGGGGTCGATGCCTTCCTGGACCTCGGCCAGCGCCTGCAGCTGCTTCTGCAGCAGCCGGAACAGCGAGCCGGCGCGGTCGCCCTGCGGGGGGATCTCGACCACTTCCTTGACCCGCACCACCAGCTGCGGCTTCTCGCGGACCACCTTGACGACGCGCGCGCGGCGCATGCCCTGCGTCATCGCCGACATGCCGCCGTCCGGCAGCTTCAGCGTCTTCATGATCCGGGTCACGACGCCGACCTCGTGCACGTCGGCGATGCCGGCGAGGTCCTTGTCGGGGTCCTTCTGCGCGACCAGGAACAGGTACCCGTTGTGGGCCTCCGCCTTGGCGACGATGTCGCGCGCGCCGGGCGACTCCAGCAGCAGCGGCATCATCAGGTGCGGGAACGGCACCGCCTTCTTCAGCGGGAACACGAACATCGTGTCCGGCAGTGCGTCCTGGACCACGACCGAGCCGGACGAGGCTTCGGCAGCGACCTCGACGCCGCCAGGCCGGGCGGGTGCACCGGCGGGCGGGCTGCCCGGATCCAAGGGGCCATCGGCGGAGTCCGGCGTGGTCTCGTCGCGTTCGTCGTTGCCGTCGCGATGCATGGGCCGGCGTTGTACGGCGCTGACCCGGACCAGCAAAGGCCGGCCGCCGCGCATTCCAGCGGCGGAGCTGCGAACGAACCGATGCCGCGTACGAAAGTGCGGGCGCACGGTCCGCCGCGTGAGCAATCACGCATCCCCCCCCCGCCGTTCCTTGCCTGCCCCAGAATCGGAAACAGCGGGGGAGAACCGAGCGAACCATGCGCCCGAAGAAGGTGCGGATGCACGGTCCGCGCAACACACGCGGAATCGCTTCGAGCCAACCCTGCCTGCCCCGGTGTGGGCTGGCTCTCGGCAAGGGGCCGTGCATCCGTGGCCGCCTCCGGTGTGACCCGGTTGCGGCCAGAAGATCTCGCCTCGCACCACTACGCAGCTCGCGCTGCGCGTGGGCTCGGCCTGGATGGAGAAAGAACTGCGATCCGACTACCGCTCACCGCGACGACAGCACCCGGACGCGCACCACAGTGCCGTCGTCACGCCGCTGCAGGTCGAGTGAGCCGACATGGCGCTTCGGCAGCGCCGACAGGTCGATGCGCGCGCCACTGCCGGTCACACCGCCAGCGAACGCGTTCGCGATCTGTTCGAACAAGGGCTGCAGGTCGACGTCGAACAGCCCGGCGACGTTGTCGCCGAGGCCGGCCAGCGTCGCGGCGGCGGGTTGGCGCGCGCGCGGGCGCGCCGGGCGCCGCAGTTCGTCGAGCACGGCGAGCAGCGGCTCCGCCTGACCCGCGAACAGCAACGAATCGTCGTGGGCGCCGACGAACAGCGACAGGCCGGAACCCCCGGGCTCGCGGTTGCCGGGCCCCCGGTTTCCGGGTTCACGGCCGCGCAGTTCGAGCAGTTCCTGGGTCCGGCGTTCGCGCGCGTCCTTGCTGTCGTGCACGGACACCGTGCCGAGGCCAGCCGGTTCGGCGACGCGCCGCAGGTCGACGAACAGGTCGGCGGCCGCCTTCTTGTTCTTGGTGCGCAGTGCGTACACCGCGTTGACGATCGTGCGGTCGCCGTCGCGACCGATGTGCAGCTGCACGGTGCCGCGGCTGCCGAGGCGCGCCAGCACGTTGCGTTCGAAGTCGAGGCCGTACTCGCCGAAGGCGCGGTGCAGGTCGCGCAGCAGGTGCGAGCCTTCGTGCGAACGGCCGACGAGGCCGGCGAGATCGACCGACAGCACGAGCCCGCCGAGCCCGGCAGCCGGCAGGTCCGGCAGCAGCGTGCGCGCCGCCAGCGGCTGTACCGCGGCGAACCACGAATCGATG
>JBASWX010000524.1:0-3950 GCA_049276695.1 Planctomycetota bacterium | reverse complement strand
GGCGACTGCAGCCACGGCATTGCTGCCGATGCGAGTTCGGCGGCCGTCTCGCCACGCGCCATCGCTGCGAGCGGTGCCGCGATGCCGCGCGCCCCGAGGGCATTGGTGACCACCGGCACGCCGTGGGCGAGGGCTGTCAGCACCTTCATCCGGAAGCCACCGCCTGAGTACACCGGCGCCAGCAGCAGGCGTGTCGACGCGAACAGCGCAGCCAGATCGGGCACGAAGCCGGCGAGGTGCACGCCCGCGACGCTGCCGAGGTCGGCCACCCGTTCGCTGTGCGGCCCCGCCAGCCAGAGTTCCGCGGTGGGCAGCGCTCGGCGCAGCAGCGGCAGCACTTCGTGCACGATCCGGCGTGCGGCCTCCGGATTGGGAGCATGGCTGTAGTCGCCGATGAACAGGGCGCGGATCGGGGCCGCTGCGGGTCGGGCCGGGTGCGTCGATACCGCGACGACGGGCGACCGCACCTGCACGGCGCGGCCCAGCAGCGCCTGCAGAGTGGCCTGGTCCTCCGGCGTCACCGCCTGCACGGCGCTGGCCTGCGGGTAGTGAGTCGCCGCATACCGCCGCCAGAGTGCCCGGTCGCGGGCGTCGCCGGCTGGCCCGAGCCCGGTGGTCACGTTGGCCGGACAACCGGCCTCGTGGTCGGTCAGGATGGTCGGCACCCGGGTCAGGAAGGGCAGGTACTGCGCCATCTGTGCCAGCTCGACCATGACCCCGTCCGGCTGCCACTCCGCCAGCGCCCGGCGCAGGAGGTCGGGCAGCTGCGCATGCCAGCTCTTCGCCGCAACCAGGGGCAGGCGTCGCCAGGCCCAGAGGTGCCGCAACCGGGTGCGGAGGCCTCCCAGGCCCGGCCTGGCAGGGGGCCGGGTTGCAAAGAGACCGTATCGCCATGGGTGGTCGCCGGCCCAACGCGGCACCTCGGCGGCGTCGAGGAGGGCCACCAGGCCGACTTCGGCGACTTCGGCCAGGCCCGTCAGCAGGTTGGCCAGGTAGGCGCCACCGCCGTGGCATGCCCGAGCATCCGGTAGGAAGGGCGTTACGACGAGGATGCGCATGCAGGCGGGGCGAGCCGATCGGATCCTGCAGCGGTTCTGTCGGCGCTGCAAGCACTTGGCGGCGCTTCCGGCCCGGCGCGCCGCCTGGAGATGGTGCGGACCCCGCTGACAATGACAGTGGCGAGACCCGCCGTCCGCTGTCATAATGCGATGCCGTTCTCTTGCTGCCGGCACGCGCCTCGCTTGCGGATGGCGGTTCTGCGTAACGGCAACCGAACGGCCATGAACGAGACGATCAAGACCATCCTTGGGCTATTGGACACCGGCAAGCCGGAGATCCAAGTCGCGGCCGCACAAGTCCTTGGCGAACTGCGGATCACGGACTCCACCGCCGTGAAGGCGCTCGCCGGCGGCTTGCGGCGATCCCCCGTGCTGGCCAGATTCTGCCTCGACGCCCTGGCGAAGACGCAGACGGAGGAGGCGGTGGCGTTGATCGCCCGAATGGCGGTCGAGATGGACCCGCTGGGTGACCATGCGATGCACCTCGCGATCGAGGCCGGTGCTTCGGCGCACCCCATCCTTGCTGCAGCCTACCAGGAGGCCTCGATCGAGCAGCGGCTGCGCATCCTCGGCATCCTGGCCCGTCACATTGGCAAGGACGCCATCGCCGTCTTCGTGCACGCGCTGCTGACGCCGGAGACGACCGAAGCAGCGGCGCGGTCGCTGATCGCCGCGCGCACCCAATTCACGCCGGCCAACCAGAAGCTGCTGCGGGACAGCCTGCAGAAGTACACCGCCGGCGCGCTCCCGGACAGCTGCCTGTCGCAGGTGGTGCTGGTCCTGGCGGCGGTCGACCCGGAGGGTTCGCGCCAGTATCTCGCGGGCTTCCTCGGGGCGGAAACCGGATCCGCAGTGCGCTCCGCGGCCTACCGTTCGCTCCAGGGCAGCCGACTCTCGGCGACCCAGGTCCGCACGATGCTCGACCTGCTCGAGGATCCGGCGCAGAAGGGCGTGCACGATGCCGTGCGCGACGTGCTGGCCGGGCTGCCCGAAGTGCCGGCCCCGCTGATCCCGTCGCTGAAGCGCCTGCTGCTGGCGAGGGTTCCCGAGCAGCGGTTGTTCGCGCTGCGCATGCTGCGCACGGCCGGCGGCGCCGACATGGCGAAGACCGCGCTGAAGCTGCTCGACCACGAGGACGAACGCTTCCGCGCCGCCGCGATCGAAGCGCTGGCGCACAACCGGCAGGCAGTGGAACCGCTGCTGCGCCTGTTGCTGACCAGCAAGGACGCCAACCTCGCCCAGGTGGCTTCGCAAGCGTTGGTGCGGCTGCGCGGGCACCTGTCGCCGAAGTTCGTGCGGGCGTTGGCCGACAAGGCGCTGAAGCTGCTGGCGGCGAATGCGCGCACCGCCGACCTGCTGCTCGACGTCGTGCTCGCCGCGGGTGGGTCGAAGCTGGCAGCGTTCCTCACCGAACGCTGCGTGCGCCTGCGCCGGGTCAGCCGCCATGCCGACGCAATGCACGTGCTGGCGCGCACCATCGCAGTGGCGCCGGACGACACCGAGGTCCGTTACCAACTGGCACTGACCAAGCTGCTGCACGACGCGGCGCAGCCGGCGAGCGAAACCGTGGCACCGGGCAACTCGACGATGGGGTTCCTCGCGGCATTGGTCCGCAGCGGCTTCCCGGTGTTCGATCGGCTGCGCAAGGAGACCTCGGTGACCGCGGACCTGATGCTGCGCATCGCGACCCACTTCGCGCCGGCGGTCGGACCGGAGCGCAAGCTGGCAACCGAACTGCTGCGGCACCTGGCGACGCGGACCAAGGGTCGCGCCGGCGACGAAGCGAAGATCGCGCTGCGCGCGGTGGGCGGCTAGCTAGCCCGCGGGGCGCGGCGCCGTCCGCTCCGGCGATCCGCGCTCGGTAGCGTCGGCACCCATGCGCACCAGGCTCTCGGCGTCGGCAGCGAGGAAGCGCGCCGCGCCGGGTCCGACCACCGCGACCACGGTCGAGCCGAAGCCGAACTGCCCGATCTCGTCGCCCGGCGCGACGCCGCCACCGTTCCGCGTGAGCGTCGTGCCGCCGACGTTGTAGGCGCCGACCATCACGATCGCTGCCGCGCTGCCATCGCGCAACCGGCAGTCGAACACGTGCCGGCTGTTGCGCGCGAACAGCCGCGGGATGCCGCGCACCGCGGGTGGGTTCACCGGGAACAGCGTGCCGGGCAGCGCGCGCACCCGCTCGATGGTGGCCGCGAACGGCGCATGCACCCGGTGGTAGTCGCCGGGCGCCAGGTAGATGGTCGCCTGCGACCCGCCCTCGAGGGCGCGGGCGAGTTCCGCGTCGCCGAGCAGATCGGCGAGTGCGTAGTCGTTGCCCTTGACCTGTTCGATCCGGCCGCCGTGGACCGGGCCGGTGGACACGATGCGCCCATCGCACGGCCAGACCAGTTTCGCAGCCGCGATCGGCCGGACCCCGGGCCGCAACGGCCGCCGGAAGAACAGCTGCAGGCTGCGGCAGTCCGCGGGTTCGACGCCAGCTTCGTCGAGATTCACGCCGTACCGGGCCGAGAACCAGCGGAACAGGCGGCTGCGAACCGCTCGCGGCAGCGGCGTGCTGCACAAGAGACCGCACGCCCGGGACAGCGCGACCTTCGGCAGCAGCGTGAACAGGATGTTTCGCAACATGGCAGGTGGCGCGCCCACACAGTGTGGCCGGCGGCAGGGGCGATCAAGCACCGGACCAGGGCACCTGCGCATTCCCGGCGGCACTGCGTTGTCGCCGATGGCCGGCGGCGCGAAGATCCCCGCATGCGCTGTTCCCGCTGCTTCGTTGCGTCGCTGTTCGCCGGTCTGCTGGCCGCCTGTGCGCAGCGCGCTGAGGCAGCGGCGGGCGACGGCGTGCTGGTGCTCGAAGTCGGCGGCGACGGGGCGTCGCTGCGCGCTGCGCTGCGC
>JBASWX010000523.1:0-19511 GCA_049276695.1 Planctomycetota bacterium | reverse complement strand
CACCCCGGCCCCGGCGAGCACGGCGAGGATCGCGCCGAGCGCCTGGCCCTCGGCGTAGTGGCCGAGTCCGGCGGCCCCGAGCGCGTGCCCGATCAGCACGAACGCGAGCAGCTGGCAGAGCCGCTGGGCGACGACGCCCGCGGCGAGCGCCAGCAGGGTGGCCCGGATGCCGTGCTTCACGGCTCGCTCATCGGCCGTTCGCACCGGTGGAATGGAGCCGGGCCCAGTGCGGGACGTGCGCGGTTCCACCGAGGAACACCTGCTCTGGGAATGCAGGCTTGGCCGAGGCCGCCGTCCAGGATTCAATGTCTGGCGATGTCGATTCCTCGTTCGAGGCGCGAAATGCCGCCGGCGAACTACGGTTGCTGGGGCACCGAGGCTGGAGCGCTGCAGGCGGTGATCGACCGGCTCGTCGCCGGCTGCCATCCTCGCGCGATCTACCTGTTCGGCAGCCGGGCAGAGGGCCGTGCCCGGCCGGACAGCGACTTCGACCTGGTCGTGGTGTGCGACGACTCGGTGCCGCCGGCCGAAGAGGCGGCCGTGTATTCAGCCCTGGTCGGACTTGGCATCGGCTGCGACGTCATCGCCTGCACTGAGTCCGAGTTCGCAGCTGTGTTGGCTGATCCCAGCAATTCCTGGCGCGATACCTGGTCGCGAGCCCGCAAGGTGCATGAGCGTGCAGCGTGAACGTGTCGCCGCGTTCCTGCTCCTCGCCGAGGAGGCGGAACGCGCCGCGAACCTGCTGGTCCAGGCCGGGCCTCGGCAGGCGGCGTACTTCCTCCAGCAGTGTTCCGAGATGCTCGCCCGCGCGGTCCTGACCGCGGCCGGCGTCGCATTCGGGCCTGGTCACAATCTTGGTCAGATGGCCGAAGCGCTTCCGCGTGGTCATGCCTGGCGTGACAAGCTGTTGCCACTGGACCGGCATTCCGCGGCTGCGACGCGCTTTCGGTACCCGTCGCCGACCGGCCGACTGTTCGACCCACCGAGCGCGCAGCGTCTGCGGGACGACTTGCAGCAGTTGCACGCGCTGTTGGCCGAGGCGAAGAAGCAGTTTGGCCGGCCGGCGTAGCGCCTCGGCGTCACCCGCCGATCGGAACGCCGAGCGGCCAGGCCGGGCCTTTCTTGTAGCGCAGCGGCGGCAGCGCGCCGGGCGGGTGGTGGAGCCGCGTTTCGATCGCCTGCACCAGCCCGAGCATGCCGTTGTGGCTCGGGTGCGTGCCCGAACACCAGACGTGGCCGTGGCCGAACAGCCATGACAGGAAGCGCTGCCGCAGCTTCGGGTGGTCGCGCCGCAAGGCCGTCGGCAGGGCCTCGGCGAGGCCGTCGATGGTGGTCGCGGTGGCGACGCCGCGCACGCCCCACAGAGCGCGTCCGGTGTGCAGCACCGGCGTGCCGGCGAGCAGCGCGACGCTGGCGAGCGGGTGGTTGATGGTGACGACCGCGAGTGCGGTCGCTGCGACATCGGGCGCGAGCACCGCCGGCACCACGCTGCAGCCCGGGATCGCCGGCACTGCGTGAACGCCGCGCGGCGGCGCCACGACGACGACGGTGGCGGCCGGGTCGAGGTGCAGCGCGGCGTCGCGCGCCGCCAGCACGAGGTCGGTGGTGCGCAGCGGGTCGCCGCCGTCGAACACGACGCGCGGATCGCGCGGATCCTGCAGCAGCACCGCGACGAACGGCCGCGACGGTACCGGCCATGGCGGCGCCAGCAGCATCGGGGCGTGCGCCGGCACCTGCCGGGTACAGCACAGCCACCGCCACCCGGCAGCGGCGCCATGGTGCCGGCACAGCGCGAAGAACTCGCACAGCCGCGTGCGCCACGGCAGCGGCAGCAGTTCGCGGGCCGGCAGCCCGACCGGCGTCGAACGCGCCAGCGCGTGCGCCAGGCACGCCGCGAGCAGGTCGGGTTCGCCGCGCACCACGCGGAACTCGCCGGGACGCCGCCGGCGGCACGCCGCGTCGCCGTCGAGGCCGCACTCGTCGAGCTGCAGCGTGTGCGGCAGCAGGCCGTCGCCGAGCCACAGCACGCAGCAAGCAGCTTGCCGCGCCGCCGCCGCCAGCACGCGCGCCTCGGGGCTCCGGTCGCCGTGCAACAGCAGCAGTTCGGCGCGCTCCGCGATCAGCCACGCACGCGCGCGCATGCCGAGTTCCAGCAGTCGCTGGCGAAGCCGCGCCGGCAACGGTCCCGGGTCCAGGCCCAGTGCCATGACGGAACGGCCCGGGTCGGGCAATTCGGCGAACGGCTCGCCAACGTGCCGCCACGCCGCACCGGCCGCCGGGTCGAAGCCCAGCAACGAGACGCGGTGTCGCCGCTGGCGCAGCGTGCCGAGCAGGCGGTCGAGCAGCGCGAAGCTGGTGATCCCCGGGGCGCCGACGACGATGTGACCCATGCCGACGGCGGTCTCGATCGACCGGACCGGGGTCGCCGCTTGATCGCGGCGTTACGCCCCGCCGGGGCAGTCGGGGAACGGGACGATCCGGCGCGACCGCTGCCACCGGGCCAACCGTTCGCTACACTCTCCGGCCTCCCTCCCGACCCGCCGCTGCCCGGCGGGCCTACCTCCGAGGTCTCGCAATGCTGCGTTCCGTCCTCCTCGCCACGGCCATCGGTGCCATCGCCACGTTCGTCGCACCACTGGCCCGCGCCCAGAACGTTCCCACCGGCTTCGTCATCGACACGCTGATCAGTTCGGGCCTGTCCGCCGGCCACGACTTCTGCTTCCTGCCCGACGGCCGCGTGCTGATCGCCAACCGCGCTGGCCTCGTGCAGATCTACGCCGGCGGCGCGCCGGCCACGGTCGGCACGGTGCCGAGCGTGCAGACCAGTGCGGAACAGGGCCTGCTCGGCATCGCCGCCGACCCGTCGTTCCCGAGCAACGGCTACATCTACGTCTGGTACGCGAGCACGGCGGATGCGTTCATGCACCTCGACCGCTTCACGTGCACCGGCGACCTCGCCAACCCGGCGAGCACGCTGGTGTCGTTCGCGGTGGCAACGCGGCGAGTGATCCTGACCTCGACGCCGGACAACGCCTTCAACCACAACGGCGGCTCGGTGCGCTTCGGCCCCGACAACATGCTGTATGTGAGCATGGGTGACGATGCGTCGAACTGCACCGCGCAGAGCACGACCTCGTCCGCCGGTTGCGTGATGCGGCTCGACGTCAGCACGCTGCCGGCCGGCGGCAGCACCGTGGCGCCGACGTTCACGTCGCTCGATCCGGGCACCAACCCGCTGAGCGCCAACGCCGACGTCAGCCAGCTGGTGATCGCGCACGGCCTGCGCAACCCGTTGCGCTTCGAGATCGACCAGACCACCGGCAGCCTCTACATCGGCGACGTCGGCCAGAACGCGGTCGAGGAAGTCGACGAGTACCCGTACCCCGGTGCTGGCAGCCTGCCGCTGGTCAACTTCGGCTGGCCGTGGCGCGAGGGCAACAACAGCTTCTCGTCGTGCGGCGGCACGATGCCGGCAGTGGTCGCTCCAGCGGCGGCGATCAACCAGTCCGGCAGCGGCTGGTTGTCGGTGATGAGCGGCCCGCGCTACCGCAATCAGCCGGGCGGCACCTACAACTTCGGCGCCTCGTACGAGGGCATGTGGTTCTACTGGGACTACTTCGCCGGCCAGCTCCGGTGCCTGGTCAACACCGGTTCGTGGGCGCCCGCGGCCGCGGTGCCGGGCCAGCCCGACGGCACCAACTGGGGCACCAACTTCATCGGCCTCGTCAGCCTGCGCCAGGGGCCGGACGGCGGCCTGTGGTTCCTGCAGCACCCGGGCACCTACCCGACGACCGGCGGCACCCTGAAGCGCATCCGGCCGCTCGGCCCGACCAACAGCGTCGTCGCGATCAGCGGCGGTGGCCAGGTCGGCCCCGCCGGTGAAGTGTTCCCGACGCCGTTGATCGCGCGCGTGCTCGACACCAACAGCAACCCGCTGCCCGGCGGCACCGTGAACTTCGCGGTCTCCGGCTCGGCGACGCTGTCGACGACCAACCCGGTGATCGCCGATCCGAACGGCTACGTGCAGACGACCGTCACCGCGACCACGGTCGCCGGCGGCCAGATCACGATCACCGCCAGCACGCCCGGCTCGCAGACCAACGGCGTGTTCTCGCTCTACTCGCGCAAGGTCACCGCGACGCCGGCCGGCACGCTGCTGATCGTCGGCGTCACCAACACGACGACCGCGGTGCCGCCGAACGTGCCCTACATCCTGCTGATGTCGTTCCCCGGCTCGCCGATCCTGCCGACCGTGCTCGGACCGATCTGCACCGACCCCGGCTACGCGCTGACGGTCGTGCTCGAGGACGGCACCGGCGCCTTCGGCGGCCTCTCGTTCTCGGGTTCGGGCGGCATCGGCAACCCGGCCAAGAGCTGGATCTACACGGTGCCGGCGGGGCTGCTGACCGGCATGCTGATGAAGTTCCAGGCGGTCGGCTTCGACCCGATCACCGGCTGGTTCCGGACCAACTGCGAGTCGCGGCAGTTCTAGGATGAAGCGGTCCGTCAAGTAGCTGGTCTTCGTTCTTCTGATCTTGCTCCTGGTGGCGAAGTTGCAGAGGAACGAAGGCCGCGCTCGAGGCAGACGTGTCGACGGTTGGTCACTCTAGGATTCGCGGGTTGCTCGAAGAGCAGAGCCGGATGACAAGTGAATCGTCGGGAGCTGCCTGGCTCTGAAAGCGCGGGTTCGGACCCGAGGGTCCTGCCGCAAGAACTTGTCGAGGATGCTCCTGCCGTGCCGGAGCCTCGAGCGCGGTCTTCGTTCCTCTGCTGGATTGCCACTGACAGATTCTGGGTTTGGGTCGTTGGGTGAGGTGGTTCAGGCGCTGTCGGCTCTCGCGACGGCCCAGACGAAGCCGGCGAGTTCGCGCGCGATGGCGGTCATCGCGACCTGCGTTTTCTTGCCTCTGGCCTCGAGTCGCTGGAACCGGCGCGTGAGTCGTAGGTTCGCCTTGCGACACACGTCTGTGATCGCGGGCGGTTGGTGGGCGAACATCTTCTGTTGTCGCGACGTGACCTTCGGGTAGTGGCGGTAGGCCCACGCCGCCTCGACCAGGATCCGTCGGACGCGGCCGTTGCCGGTCTTGGTGATGCCACCACGTCGCTGCCTCTCGCCACTTGAATGTTCGCTGGGCACGACACCCAGGAAGGCCATGAACTGGTTCGCGGTTGCGAAGCGTCGCAGGTCGTAGACCTCGGACAAGATCACCATGGCTGCGAGGGTGCTGATGCCCCGCAAGCAGCTCAACTTTGCGACCATGTCGCGGAAGGGTTCGCGAGCCGCGATCTCCTCGATGTCGGAGTCGAGGGCTTCGATCTGACGATTGAGGTGCAGCACCATGTCGGTGTAGTGCTGCAGCGACTTGGTGAGCGCCGGGTGCGTGAAGGTGATGCCGTTGACCCACTTCCAGAACTGCCCCGTCCAGTTGCAGGCGTGGTGCCGGTGCCCATGCCTGAGCAGGAACTTCGTGAGCCGGTGGCGCGCATCCGTCCGGGCCAGCCGCGCGGCCTCGCGCGCTCGCACGAGATCTCGCACTGCTTCCTGATCCTCGGTTGGCACCGTGATCGGGGTCAGGTCACCGCTACGCAGCAACCGCGCCAGCTTCGCAGCATCCCTTCGGTCGGTCTTGACCCGGTCCCCCGGCTTGTGCGGAATCAGCGACGGTGCGATGACCTGGCAGTCGATCCCCATCCCAGCGAGCTGGCGCTGCAGGACGTAGCCGCACGGCCCAGCCTCGTAGCAGCACCGCAGCGAGCGTCCCTTGGCCACCTGCTTGATCACCTTCCGGATCGCGACAGGTTCGTTGGGGACCTCCCGGATCTCCGGTCTCTCCGCACCCTCGTCGAGTACGGCGATCGCGATCGTGGCAGCGTGAACGTCCAGCCCGAGAAAGGTAGTCTTGGTCATCGGTCGGTTCCTCCGCCTGCGGCTCTGGCCGCGAAGCTGATTCGAGGCTAACTCGCGCAAACGCGTAGCGGGCCGACCGCTTCATCTTGTCTGATCGTCGATCCGCGCGGAGTCGCTGTTCGACCCGCTGCGCGCGCCGTGACGCTGCGTCGTCACGGCGCGTTGCGCACTGCGAGCGAACTGCTCGACACCACCAGGGGGAGCAGCAGCACCACCTGCAGGTGGGCGAGCAGGCCGGGGGGAAGAGTGCTCGGAATGGTGATGGCCGCCTGACCGGCGGCGGACGTGACCACGATGTCGGTGATCACCGTGGCGAGGTCCAGGTCGACCGTGCAGCCGAGGAACGTGAACGGCACGGTGGCGAGCCCGGTGGCGAGACCGATCACGCCGAGCGCGCCGGGAGTCTGCGTGTCGAGCACGGCCTGCGGATCGTTGCACAGCGTGCCGCGCGCGAACCAGGTCGGGTTGCCCGGTGCGCCGCAGCCGCCGACGCGCTCCTGGCAGAAGCGCGTCATCCGGTTGGTCGACGCGGTCCACAGCTGCGACGGCGAACCGAACACGCGCGCCACTGCGCACCGGTTGCCGTCGTAGCCGAGCGAGGTCTGCGACACCGCACCGGCGACGTTCGGCAGCAACTGGGTCGTGAACGACGCGCCGCCGTTGCCGCTGGTCGCGACCAGCGCCGTGAACTGCGACGTCGCCGGATCGATCGTTTCGGCGCCGAGGACCACGATCTCGCCGTTGCAGCGCAGCGTCGCATTGCGGTCCGCCTGGGATGGCGTGCCGGTCACGTTCTGCAGCGAGAAGCTGTTGGCATCGTCGGTGCTGTGCCGGAACAGCAGGTCGGCCTGCGGGCCGCCGGCGAGATCGGTATAGGCCGCATAGAGGTGATCGGCTTCGAGCCGCCGCGCATAGCCGAGTTCGAGCCTCCCGAACAACCCGACGCTCTGGATCGTCACCAGGTCCGGGCGCGGCTGCCAGGTCAGCCCGAGGTCGTCGGAGGCCTTGACGACGATCGGTCCGGTGGTCGCGCCGAGGTTGTGCTGCAGGAAGGCGGCGAAGATGCGTCCTGACTGCGTGACCGTGAGAGTCGGCGACTTCGTCTGGGTGCCCGCAGCGTTCATCGACACGTCGACCGGAGACGAGAACGAAGCACCCTGGTCGGTGCTGACCGAGTGCATCACGTGAAACGCGGGGTCGGTGTTGGTGTTCTCGCGCCAGGTCAGGTGCACGTTGCCGGAGTGCGGGTCCACGAACAGGAACGGATTCGCCACCGAGTTGCTCGGCGACCGGGCCGGGAACACGCGCGGCGGCAGGAACGAGCCCGGAGTGATGCTGCGCTGCAGCACGAGGTCGGCGCTGGCGCCGTTGCCGACGCAGTGTGCGGCGAACAGCAGCGTGCCCGATCGCCGCACGACCGGCTGGAAGGTCGGCGACGAGCCGAGCGTGATCGGCCCCGTCCAGGTCGCGCCGGCATCGTCGCTGCGCTGGAAGCTGGTGACGCCGTTGTTCGCGTAGAGGACGTCGTAGGTGTTGCCGCTGACGTCGAGGCTGGTGCCGTTGATCGAACCGGTGCTGGTGAACGGGTTGACCGGGGGGCCGAAGTTCACGGTGGCCTGGGCCGGCAACAGCGGGGCGAGCAGGGTGAGCGCGGGGATTGTGAACCTGGGCATCGTGGGTCTCGGGTCGGAGAGCGGGAGTGGGAAGCTGGAAGCACTTGTCCCGCCGGGCTCCGATCTGTCGCGGCTGCGCGGCTTTCCCTTCGTGGCGTCCGGTCACCCGCGAACCAATCGCCGGGTCGCGGCGGAAAGCGGAACGCCGTCGCACGCCAGCCTTGACCCTGCCCGGGGACCTCCGCACAATCCTCGCCCCCTTTCCCCTCCGTCGCCCCGTCCCGCCCGTTCCCGATGTCGCGCCCGCTGGCCGTGATCTGCCTGTGCGCTGGCCTCGGCAAGCGCACCAAGGTGAGCTTGCCCAAGGTCTTGCTGCCGTTGTGCGGGCGCACGCTGGCGGCCACGGCGATGGCGGCGGTGGCGCCACTGGACCCGACCCGGGTCGTGGTCGTCGTGCACCACCAGAAGGAGAAGGTGCAGAAGGCGATCGAGGATGCGTGCGGGGGCATGTTCACCAAGCTGCAGTTCGTCGACCAGGGTGAGCCGAAGGGAACGGGCCACGCGGTGCAGGTCGCGATGAAGGCGCTCGGCGACTTCCGCGGCGACGTGCTGGTGACCTACGGCGACTGCCCGCTGATCACGACCGCGACGCTGGAGCGGCTGCGCGAGGAACGCGGCAACCGGCCGTGCAGCGTGCTGACCGCCGAGATCGCCGACCCGACCGGGTATGGCCGCATCCTGCGCGACGAGGCCGGGCGGTTGGTGGGCATCCGCGAACACAAGGACTGCGACGAGGAGGAACTGGCGATCGACGAGATCAACGCCGGCTTCTACTGCTTCGACAGCGAAGCGCTGCGTGGTGGTCTGGCGAACCTGGTGCCGAACAACGCCCAGGGCGAGTTGTACCTGACCGACGCGGTCGCCGGCTTCGTCGACGACGGCGCCGACGTGCCGACGTTGGCGGGCGCGCCGAGCGAGATCGCCGGCGTCAACTCGCTGGCCGACCTGGCGGTCGCGCGCTCGCTGATGCAGGAACGCATCGTGCTCGAACACCTGGCCAACGGCGTGGTCATCACCGACCCGGCGACGGCGTGGATCGACCACGGCGTGACGATCGGCGCCGACACCAGGATCCTGCCGTGCACGGTGATCGGGACCGGCTGCGTGATCGGCAGCCATTGCGAAGTCGGTCCGTTCGCGCACCTGCGCGCGGGCACGGTGCTCGAAGACGGCGCCGAGGTCGGCAACTTCGTCGAGGCGAAGAAGACGAAGATGGGGGCGGGGGCGAAGGCCAAGCACCTGGCGTACCTCGGCGACGCGACGATCGGCGAGCGGGCCAACATCGGTGCCGGCACCATCACCGCCAACTACGATGGCGTGCACAAGCACGAGACCAAGGTCGGCGCGCGCGCGTTCATCGGCAGCGGCACCGTGCTGGTGGCGCCGAGCGAAGTGGGCGACGATGCGCTGACCGGCGCCGGTGCGATCGTCACGCGCGGCAGCAAGATCGGCGCGGGCGAGGTCTGGGTCGGCGTGCCGGCGAAGCTGCTGAAGCAGCGCGCGGCGTCCGGCAAGGAGAGGGGATGAGGATGCGCGGCGAACGGTTGCGAGTCTTCACCGGGACGGCCCATCCGCGGCTCGCCGAGGACATCTGCGCGCACATGGGCGTGCCGCTCGGCAAGGCGTCGCTGGCGCGCTTCCCCGACGGCGAGATCAACCTCAAGATCGAGGTCGACGTGCGCGGCGCCGACGTGTTCGTCGTGCAGCCGACCTGCCCGCCGGTGCACGAGAACCTGTTCGAGCTGCTGTCGTTCGCCGACTGCCTGCGGCGGGCGAGCGCCGACCGCATCACCGCGGTGATCCCGTACTACGGTTACGCCCGCAAGGACCGCAAGGACGAGGGCCGCGTGCCGATCAACGCCAAGCTGGTCGCCAACCTGCTGGTGACCGCCGGCTACAACCGCGTCGTCGCGGTCGACCTGCACGCTGCGCAGATCCAGGGCTTCTTCGACATCCCGGTCGACCACCTGTACGCGCGGCCGGTGATGATCGAGCGGGTCCGGCAACTCGACACCAAGGACGTGATGATCGTGTCGCCCGACATCGGCGGCACCAAACTGGCGCGCGCCTACGCCAAGGACATCGGCTGCGATCTGGCGATCATCGACAAGCGCCGCATCAGCGGCGAACAGACGGTGATCGAGCACGTGATCGGCGACGTCAACAAGCGCGACGTGGTGCTGGTCGACGACATGGTGTCGACCGGCGGCTCGATCGTCGACGCCGCCCGCATCGTCAAGGAGAAGGGCGCGCGCAAGGTGTTCATCGTCGCCACCCACGCGGTGCTGTGCGGCAACGCGGTCGAGCGGCTGAACGGCGCCGACGTCGAGAAGATCCTGTTCGCCGACACCGTGCCGGTGCACGACAAGAAGATCCAGCGCCTCGAGGTCTGCTCGATGGCGCAGCTGCTCGCGCGCGCGATCGATCGCATCCATCGCAGCGAGAGCGTCAGCAAACTGTTCGAGAGCGAGCGCTGACCGCAGTTCCCCCAAGTCTTTCGAGCTTCGAATCCCGAGGATAGTCCAATGCAAGTCGTCCGCATGAAAGCAGAGCGCCGCACGGCGCTCGGTCGCAACCGTCTTGGCCAGCTGCGCAGTCAGGGCTGGATGCCAGCCGTCGTCTACGGCGAGAGCCAGGAACCGGTGTCGATCGCGATCTCGGAATGGGAACTCGACCAGCACGTGAAGGCGCACCACCGCGTGTTCCAGCTGGAGATCGGCGGCCAGCCGCAGGCGGCGTTCCTGCAGCAGATCAGCTGGCATGCGACCAGCGACCGGCCGCTGCACGCCGACTTCAAGCGCATCGACCTGACCAAGCCGATCGACGCCGAAGTCGAGGTCGCGTTGACCGGTCACCCGGTCGGCATCAGCAAGGGTGGCAACCTGATCCGCGACCATGCGACGGTGCGCGTGCGCTGCCTGCCGACGCAGATCCCGGACTCGATCGCGCACGACGTCAGCAAGCTCGAGATCGACGACTACGTCTACGGCAAGGACCTGGCGATCCCGGCCGGCGTCACGCTGCTGACGCCGCTGACGGCGGCGATCGCGCACGTCGCCAAGATCGTCGTGGTCGAGGTCGCTCCGGCGCCGACGGCCGTGCCGGCCGAGGGCGAGGCCCCGGCGGCGGGTGCTGCGGGTGCAGCTGGTGCCGCGGCCCCGGCCGCGGGTGCGGCGGCCCCGAAGGCTGGCGAAGCTCCGGCCAAGGACGCGGCGAAGAAGCCCGAGAAGGACAAGAAGTAGGGGTCGGCCGGCACCGCGGCTCTTGCCCGGGAACGGGCGCACCCCTAGCTTTCTCGCCCCTCCCACGCCGCCATGGGCTGGCACCGCATCGTCTTGGGCATCGGCAACCCCGGGCCCGAGTACGACGGAACCCGACACAACGTCGGGTTCCTGGTGCTCGACCTCGTGGCCCAGCGGGCGGGGCTGTCCTTCACCCGACTCGAGCGGCACGCGGACGATGGTTCGAAGCTGTTCGGTGGCAAGGTGAAGGCGGTGGTCTGCGAGGGTCGCCGGAAGGCACGTTCGTTCCTCCTGGTGAAGCCGCAGACGTACGTGAATCTGTCCGGCGACGTCGCCGGCCCGCTGCTGCGGGCCGCGGGGCGCACCCCGGACGCGCTCTTTGTGATCGTCGATGACCTGAACCTACCGCTGGGCCGGATGCACATCCGGCCGTCGGGGAGTGCCGGAGGCCACAACGGCCTCACGTCCATCCAGAACGCTCTGGGCACGGACGGCTTTCCCCGTCTCCGTCTCGGTATCGGTCCTGCCGCCGCAAGCGACCCGGAGTCGCGAGCGACCGGCAAGACCGCTGGACCGCGTCCTGCCGATTGGCCGGACTACGTCCTCGCGCCATTCCTCCCGGAGGAACGAGAGGTTCTCGGTCGTGTCCTGGTCCGTGCTGCCGACTGCGTGCAGGAATGGCTCGACGGTGCGGACCTGCAGAACCTGATGGGAACCTACAACTCGGCCAACACGGCCTCGGGCAAGCGCCCGGGAGAATGACTTTGCAACGCACCCGCACCTACGAATGTATGTGCCTCCTCGACAACCGGGAGGTACGGAAAGGCTGGCAGCCGCTGAAGGACGCGACGACCGCCATGTTCACCAAGCACGGCGCCAAGATCCTGAGCAGCCGGCGCTGGGACGAACGGCGCCTCGCCTACGCGATCAAGGGCCAGCACCGCGGCACCTACCTGCTGCTGTACTTCGCGGTCGACACCCAGGGCGTCGCCGCCATCCGCCGCGACCTGCAGTTCCACGAATCGCTGCTGCGCTACATGCTGGTCGACTGCGAGGAAGTGCCGCAGACCGCGTACGAGCCGGAGGCCGCGTTCGACGTCAACGCGATCCCGCCGGACGACGCGCCGCCGGCACCGGCGCCGGCACCTGCGGCCGCACCGGTCGCGGCCGATCCGGTCACTGAGTCGACGGAGGCTTCGTCATGAGTTCCTCGAGCAGCAGCGGTGGCGGCTACGGTGGTGGTGGCGGCTACGGCGGTGGTGGTGGTGGGTACGGCGGTGGTGGCGGCTACGGCGGCGGTGGTGGCCGCGACGGTGGCCGGCGCAGCAAGTTCGGGCGCTTCGGCGCGAAGCGCCGCGAGGTGCTGCCCGAGGAGCCGCTCGACTACAAGAACATCGCCTACCTCGCCAAGTTCGTGTCGGCCAACGGCCGCATCCAGTCGCGCAAGCGCACCGGCTTCTCCGGCCAGAACCAGCGCGCGCTCGCCGAGGCGATCAAGCGCGCACGGCTGGTCGCGTTGATGCCGTTCGTCGGGAGGATGTGACATGGAATACCTGTTGAAGCAGAACGTCGACCACCTCGGCCGCATCGGCGACGTGGTCAAGGTCAAGCCCGGCTACGCGCGCAACTACCTGCTGCCGCGCGGACTCGCCGTGATGGTGACCAAGAGCAACGTCGCCGAGATCGAGCGCGCCCGCGCGCTGGCCCTGGTCGAGGAGCAGAAGCGCATCGGCTCGCTGAAGGAGCTGGCGCAGAAGCTGACCGAGGCGTCGGTGACGATCGAAGGCCGCGCCAACGCCGAGGGCCACCTGTTCGGTTCGGTCGTGGCCGCCCAGATCGCCGCGTCGCTGCGCGAGAAGGGCATCGCCGTCGACGACAAGGCGGTGCGCCTCGCGCAGCCGCTCAAGGAGATCGGCGTCTACGACGTGACGATCCACCTGCACGCGACGGTCGAAGCGACGGTCAAGGTCTGGGTCGTCCAGCAGAAGCCGCAGTGACCGTCCGGCCGGCACGCCGCCGCGCTGCGGCGCGGCGGCCGCCGACGCTGCCGGCCACCCTGCAGCCGAGCATGCCGTGAACGAAGCGATCCGCGTCTCCCTGATCAGCCTCGGTTGCGCCCGCAACCTCGTCGACTCCGAGGTGCTGCTCGGCCACGCCGTCGAGGAGGGCCTGCAGGTGGTCAAGGAGGCGGCCGACGCCGACGTCGTCGTCGTCAACACCTGCGGCTTCATCGAGACCGCCAAGCAGGAGTCGATCGACACGATACTGTCGGTGGCGCGGCTGAAGACCGAAGGCAGCCTCAAGGGCGTGATCGCGGTCGGCTGCCTCGCGCAGCGTTACGGCGACGAACTGAAACAGTCGGTGCCCGAACTCGACGCGGTGTTCGGCCTGTCCGACTACTCGGGCGTGCCGGCGGTCGTGCGCCGCATCGTCAACGGCTCGGACCGGCGCTGGGTCGCCACGGTGGATGGCGGCAAGCCCAAGGGGCCGCGCAGCGACACCAAGCGCTTCCTGCTCACTCCCAAGAGCTTCGCCTACCTGCGCATCAGCGAAGGCTGCGACCACACCTGCACCTTCTGCGCGATCCCGTCGATGCGCGGCAAGAACCGCAGCAAGCCGGTCGACGTGCTGGTCGACGAAGCCAAGGCGCTGGCAGCCGCCGGCGTCCAGGAACTGGTGCTGGTCGCCGAGGACAGCACCGCCTACGGCCTCGACACGACGCGCAAGCGGCAGATCCATGTGCTGCTCGAGCGGCTCGGCGAGGTCGACGGCATCCGCTGGCTGCGGCTGATGTACGCGTACCCGCACACCGTGGCGCCCGAGCTGACGGCGTTCCTGCGCGAGCATGGCAAGGCAGTGAAGTACCTCGACATCCCGATCCAGCACATCAGCGGCCCGATGCTGAAGTCGATGAAGCGCGGCGTCTCCGGCGAGCAGGTGCGCGGCATCCTCGACCGGCTGCGCGCCGAGGTGCCGGGCATCGCGGTGCGCAGCACGCTGATCGCGGGCTTCCCGGGCGAGACCGAAGCGGACTTCGCCGCCTGCAAGGCGCTGGTCACCGACTACCGCTTCGAACGGCTCGGCGTGTTCCCGTACTCGCAGGAGGAGGGCACGCCGGCGTTCGCGCTGCCGGACCAGGTGCCGGCCGCGGTCGCGCAGGCGCGCGTCGCCGAGCTCATGGAACTGCAGCGGGGCGTGATGCGCACGTTCCACCAGAGCCTGATTGGCAAGACGTTGCCAGTGTTGGTCGATGGCTACGACGCCGATGCCAGGCGCCTGGTCGGCCGGACCTGGGCCGACGCGCCCGAGGTCGATGGCCGCGTGCTGCTGGCCAAGGGTGCGGCCGAGCCGGGCCAGTTCGTCGACGCGACGATCACCGGCGCCGCCGACTACGAACTGACGGCGACAGTCGGCGCGGGCGCCGGCAGGCAGCGGCGGCCGTGAACCTCCCGAACCTGATCACGCTGTCGCGCCTGTTGTTGACGGCACTGGTGTTCGTCTGCCTCGAGTGGGTCGCCGACCCGCTGCATCCCGAGCCGCCGCTGGTGTGGACCGCGTTCGTGCTGTTCCTGATCGCCGCGTTCACCGACTTCGTCGATGGCTGGCTGGCCCGGCGCTGGAACCTGGTCACCGCCTTCGGCCGCGTCGCCGATCCGTTCGCCGACAAGGTGCTGATCGCCGGTTCGCTGATCACGCTGCTGCAGTTCCCCGTTGCGACCACCGTGCTGACGGCCTGGTACGTTGTCGTCGTCGTCGCCCGCGAGTTCCTGGTCACCGCGATCCGCGGCGTCGTCGAAGCGAGTGGTCGGCCCTTCCCTGCCGACCAGCTTGGCAAGTGGAAGATGTTCTCCCAGTGCTGGACCGTCGGCGCACTGATCTCGATGGTCGGCGGCACCGACATCTTCTACGAGTGCGCGATTGGCGGTTTCTGGGTAAGCCTCGTACTGACCGTCGTCTCCGGCCTCAACTACGTGTGGAAGGCCCGCGACGTGCTGTTCAAGGGGGCGGTGTGAGCGTCGCCGACCGCGGGCGCTGGTTGCTGATCACCTGGTTCGGTCTCGGCTGTTCGCCGTGGGCACCCGGTACCATCGGCACGCTCGGCGGCGTCGCGCTCGGCGTCACGCTGCAGTGGCTGTTCCCGACGCACGCGATCCTGGCGTGGTCGATCACCGCTGCCGCCCTGTTCGCGTTCGGCTGCTCGCAGTCGGCGTTCGTCGCGCGCACCTGGCCGAAGGAGGACCCGGGCCACTTCGTGCTCGACGAGGTCGTCGGCTACCTGGTCACGCTGATCGTCTACGCGGTGGTGAGCCAGCAGCTGCCGTACGCGCTCGGCCATTGCGGCGCCTTCTTCGCGTTCCGTGCCTTCGACGTGCTGAAGATCCAGCCCGCGCGCAAGCTCGAGGACCTGCCGGGGGCGCTCGGCATCATGGCCGACGACCAGATGGCCGGGGTCTACGCCGGGCTCGCACTGTGTCTCGCACTGCCGCTGGTCACGGGCTGATCGCCGCGAACGCGCCAGTGCCGGCGTGACGCCGGCGGCCTCCGTCGCCATGATGCGCCACCCCCGCGGCACCCCACCCCCGACTCCATGGCGCGCAAAGGCAGCAAATCGCTCGGCAAGCTGGCCCGCAATCTGGCGATCACGACCGGGATCGCCGGCCTGGTCGGCGGCCTGTTCCTCGCCGTCGCGGTGGTCAGCAACCTCGCCTCGGGCATCGCCGACGCCGAACTGGTCAAGCGCGGCTGGCTGATCGGCCTCGGCATGTCGGTGCTGGTCGCCGGCATCGCCGGCGCTGCCGGTTGGGTGCTCGGCGGCAAGCTCGGTTCCCGCATCACCGATGTCGGCCTCGCGGTCAGCAAGCTCGGCCGCGGCGGTTCCGAAGTGAAGGTGCGCTACAGCGGCGCCGACGAGGTCGCGGCACTCGGCCGCTCGGTGCAGTACCTCGCCAACGACCTGCAGGCGCTGCTGCAGGACCAGGAGAAGTCCGGCGGCGGCATGCACGTGTCGATGGACCCGCTGGTCAAGCAGTTGCGCGACCGGACCGTGCCGCAGCAGCTGGCCGAGGTCGATGGCTACGAGATCGACGGCCAGCTCGCCGGCGGTTCGCGCGGCGGTCTCGACTACTTCGACCTGGTCGCGACCACCGGCGAGACGCCGCAGAGCGTCGCCTACGTGGTCACCGCCGAGGGCCACGGCGCCTTGGCGGTGCACGCCTGCAAGCTGGCGCGCGACGAACTGCACCGCGCGCTGCTGCAGGGGGCGACGCCGCGCAAGGCGCTGGCGCACACCAACTCCGTCTGCAAGAAGAACCTGCCGGCCGGTTGCTGCGCCAAGGCGACGCTGCTGCAGATCGCCGCCGACGGCTGCAAGCTGTACCAGGCCGGGCACCGCACGCCGCTGCTGATCTGCCAGCGCGGCCAGGTGCTCGAACTGAACGCCGAGGGCCTGGCACTCGGCCTCGACGACGGGCCGGTGTTCGAGAAGTCGTTGCGGCCGCAGGAGATCACGATGAGTCCCGGCACGCGGCTGGTGCTCGGCAACGACGCGCTGTTGCGCACCGAGGGCCTGCTCGACCTGCTGCGCCAGCACAGCCCGCGCCACACGCGCATGTTCATGAACGTGGTGCTCGGCGGCATCGAGCAGGACGCCGGCGACGACGGCTTGCGCGAGGACATCCTGCTGATCACCGTGAAGAAGGCGGGCCAGGAATGACGGCGGCGAAGCGGTCGGGCGCCGCCGGTTCGTTCCAGCGGCGGATCGAGGACATCTACTTCGACCGCGACAACGCGCGCGGCGTGCCGGGCACGCTGCTGTGGTTCGTCGAGGAAGTGGGGGAGCTGGTGCGCGCGATCCGGCGCGGTGAGCGGCAGAACCTCGAGGAGGAGTTCGGCGACGTCTACGCGTGGCTGGCGACGCTGGCGTCGCTGCACGGCGTCGACCTCGATGCGATCGGCAGGAAGAAGTACGGCAGCGGCTGTCCGCGTTGCGGCGCCACGCCGTGCGCGTGCCCGCATCCGTAGCGGCCGCGTGCGCTACTTGCCGTCCGGAGCGACGGCCGGTGCCGGCTTCGGCATCGCCGCTCCGGTCGTGAGTACCGACAATGCGTAGACCGAGGTGCGAGCGGTCACGAACAGCGTAGTGCCGTGCTCGCCGCCGAATGCGCAGTTCGCCGGCTGCTCGGGCAACGCGATCGTGACGAGGTGCACGCCGTCCGGGCCGTGGATGCGCACGCCGTCGCGCGCGGTCGTGAACAGGTTGCCGGCCCGATCGCAGCGCATGCCGTCGCTGCCGCCCTCGAGCCACCGCTCCGCGGCGCCGAGCGTGCCGTCCTTGCCGACGGGGAACAGGCCGACGCGCTGCAGCTTGCCGCTGTCGGCGACCCACAGCCGGGCGTGGTCGGGGGAGAAGCACAGCCCGTTCGGTTGGTCGAAGTCGCGCTGCACGATCGAGGTGGTTCTCGTCGCGGGCTCGAACCGGTACACGAAGTTGCCGGCCTGCTCGCGTTCGCGCTTGCCGAGGCCGTAGGTCGGGTCGGTGAACCAGATCGTGCCGTCGGCGCGCACCGCGGCGTCGTTCGGGGAATTGAGCAGCTTGCCGTCGTGGCTGTCGACGAGCACCGTGCGCGAGCCGTCGGCTTCGTGGCGCACGATGTTGCGCGCCTCGTGCTGGCACGACAGCACCCGCCCCTCGCGGTCGAGCGTGTTGCCGTTGGCGCCGGCGCTGCCCTGCCACGGCTTGCCGCCGTCCTTGGCCGACCAGACGAACCAGGAATTCGCCGGGATGTCCGAGAACAACAGCTGCGCGCGATCGGCCAGCCACACCGGCCCCTCGGTGAACTGCCGCCCGGCGACGACCTTCTCGACCTTCGCGTCGGCGGCGACCAGTTCGCGCCCCCGGTCGTGGTGGAACGTCACCTGCGCGGGCAGCGTCGCGGCGACGAGCACGGCGGCGGTCGGAGGGAGGATCGCGCGCGACGGGCACAGCATGGTTGGCAGGCATGATCGCGGCAGCGGTCCGCGGCACAAGGGCCGCGACGTGTCGTCGTGCCGTCCGCACCGTTCGCCCGATGCGCCGCTATCCTGACCCGATCGCCTGCCTTTGACGCCGCGGACCATCGCCATGCCGACCTCGGGTGCCTGCCTCGTGCCGTTGACCGCCATCGCCTTCGTCGCCGCCGCGATCGCGCAGGCGCCGCCGGGCTTCGTCGATCTGTCCGTGCCCGGCGGCGTGCTCGCTTCCGGCGTGACCGCCAGCGGCAAGCTGGTGCTGTACCGCAACGGCAACTTCCTGCGCGTCTTCTCCGCGGTCACCAACCAGTGGCACGCGCACACGCCGAGCTTCGGCACGTCGACGGTGTTGAAGAAGGACATGCTGCTGGTGCCGGAGAGCGACCGTTGGACCGCGTTCTCGGCGTACCGCGGCGTGTTCGCGACCCAGCTGGTGCCGTACTCGCCGACCGCGATGCAGCACGACGACAGCGTCGCCTGCGTGCGCGATGGCAGCACGCTGCACACCTTCTCGGCGTTCACCGGCCGCTGGAACACGCGGCAGGTTCCGACCGGCTGGGTGCTCGAACTCGGCCCGCGCGCCGCACTGCTGCGCACGCCGGCGGTCGGCGCGAACCTCGGCGCCAGCGTGTTCGATGCGTTCACCGACTCGTGGTACGACATCCCGCCGCAGCCGCTCGGGCTGTTCGGCTCGCGGCTGGCGGGCGGCAGCGTGGTCGTCGCGACCAGCCAGCAGCTCTTCGGGTTCTCGGCGCTGCGGCCCGGGTGGGTGCAGCACGCGATCGCCTCGCCGGGGCCGTTCCCCTTCATCAGCCTGCTGTACTTCGAGAGCGAACTGGTCGGCATGCGCGGCCACGTCTTCTCCGGCGTCAGCGGCACGTTCGCAGCGCCCCCGGTGCTGCCGTCGACGGGCAGCTTCGGCGTCTCGCAGAACGTCGCCTCGCTGCAGGAAGGCAACCTGCGGTGGGCACTGGGTGCCGGCAGCAACACGTGGATCTCGTTGCCCGATGATCTCGCGATCGGTGCGGGCACCAACGTGGTGCAGGCGTACGGCGGCGGCCAGATGTACGCCTTCAGCCCGCTGACGGACACGGTCGCCGCGACCCCATGGACGCAGGGGCCGGGCAGCACGGGCCAGAACGGCGGCAACGTCGTCACGGTCTTCGATGCGCCGACGGGTTCGCGCCCCGTGTTCTCGGCGTTCACCGGCGCCTGGTACTCGCCGCCGGCCGGCACGCTGCCGGAGCTCGCGTGGACGGCCCGCAACGCAGCGCTCTACCGGACGACGAACGGCTTGCTCGCGTTCGCCGCACCGGCTGCCGCCTTCGTGCCGCTGACCGGCACCAACCTGACGCGCAACAACGGCTACACCGCCAGCGATCCGACGACGCTGCACGTGTTCGATGCGCACGGGGCTCGCTGGTTGTCGCACCCGCGCCAGGCCGGCACCGGCCACGGGCCGACGTTCGGCGAGCGCACGATGGTGGCGACCGACCCGAACTGGCTGCTCGCGTTCTCGTCGCGCGGCCGGCGGCTGGTGTCGATGCCGCTGCCCGAAGCCGTCGCCGACGCGCAGGCGAGCGACGACGTGGCGTTCGTACGCACCGCGACGCACGTGCTGGCCTTCAGCGGCCTCGCGGACACGACCGGCTGGCAGGACGCGCCCGATGGCATCTACGG
>JBASWX010000522.1:0-2455 GCA_049276695.1 Planctomycetota bacterium | reverse complement strand
TCCGGGTCCCGGGGAACGATTGCCGCCCGGGGCGGCGCGCGGTCAGGCCGACGGCGGCGGTGCGGGCTCGCCGCTGGGTGCTGGCGGCGGCGCGTCGTGGAAGAACACCAGCCGGTAGCCGTCGAGGTCGGTCACCTGCACGTCGCGGATGCCGTAGAATTGCGTCTTCGGCGGCAGCAGCGGCTTCACGCGCTGCTTCTTCAACCGCCGTGCGAAACGATCGACGTCCTTGACCTTCACGTAGTAGGCGACGCCGACCCCGGGGCCGCCGCGGGCGAACGCGCGCGCGTCCTGCTTCAGCACCTCGATCTCGGCCTGGTCCATCCCGAACTGCCGCGCCTCCTGCAGCGACGGCAGTTCGCCGAGCATCAGCGGCTGGCCGTCGTACACCAGCTTCGCCCACACGGGCTTCTCGGTCGGGAACGACTCGAGCAGGCGGAAGCCGAGCTTGTCCTCGTAGAAGCGCACCGCGCGCGGCACGTTGGCGACCGTCAGGTGGATGCAGTTCGGGTGTCGTTGCTTCTGCTTGCGCGTGGCCATGGCTCGGGCCGCGCATTGGAACGTGGCGCCGGCACCGGCGGAAGGGCGCGGCCGCGGCTTTCTCGCCCGCCTCGTTGCATCGCCGCGGAGCGAGCGCGACAGTCCCGCGCGCCACGCTCGGTGCTCTCGATTGCGCGCGACATGACCAACCAACCAACCCAACAGTGGGGCTCACGCCTCGGTGTCATCCTCGCAGTGGCCGGCTCCGCCGTCGGCCTCGGCAACTTCCTGCGCTTCCCCGGGCAGGCTGCGGCGAACGGCGGCGGCGCGTTCATGATCCCGTACTTCTGCGCGCTCATCCTCCTCGGCATCCCGATCGGATGGGCCGAATGGGCGATGGGCCGCTTCGGCGGTCGCAAGGGCTTCCACAGCGCCCCGGCGATCCTCGGCATCTGGTGCAAGGGCGCCGCCGGTCGGTACCTCGGCGTGTTCGGTGTGCTGATCCCGCTCGGCGTGTACTTCTACTACGTCATCATCGAGTCGTGGTGCCTCTACTACTTCCTCAGCTACTGCGGCGGCGGCCTCGGCATCCCTGATGCGGGCAGCGTGGCCGAACAGGTCACCAGCTCGAAGGCGTTCTACGCCTCGGCCAAGGGTGAGTCGGCGCACGGTGCCCTGTTCGCAAGCCGTGTTCACCCGGTCGTCTGGGCCTTCGTGATCACGGCCGCCGCCAACCTGTGGTTCGTCTACCGCGGCCTGTCGAAGGGCATCGAAGCAGTCTGCAAGTACGCGATGCCGGTGATGGCGATCCTCGGCATCATCGTGCTGGTGCGCGTGCTGACGCTGGGTACGCCGGATGCGGCGGCTCCCGACCAGAGCGTTCTCGGCGGGCTCGGGTTCATGTGGAACCCGAAATGGGAAGCCCTCGGAGAGTTCGACACCTGGTTGGCCGCCGCCGGCCAGATCTTCTTCAGCCTGTCGGTCGGCTTCGGCGTGATCATCAACTACGCCAGCTACATGAAGAAGAAGGACGACGTCGTGCTGTCCGGCCTGACCGCGTCTGCGACCAACGAGTTCTTCGAGGTGGTGCTGGGCGGCCTGATCACGATCACCGCCGCGGTCGTGTTCCTCGGCATCACCGCCGTGCAGGGATCCAAGGGCTCCTTCGACCTCGGCTTCAACACCTTGCCCGTGGTGTTCGCGCGGATGCCGGGCGGCGACTTCTTCGGCGCCGCCTTCTTCCTGATCCTGTTCCTGGCCGCGATCACCAGTTCGCTGTCGATGCTGCAGCCAACCAAGGCGTTCTTCGAGGAGTCGCTCGGCATCGACAAGAAGAAGTCGACGCTGCTGGTCACCGCCTGGGGCCTCGGCGGCAACGCCGTGGTGCTGTACTTCACCGCCAACACGACGGTGCTCAACACCATCGACTTCTGGGTCGGCACGTTCTTCATCCTGGTGGTGGCCGCCGTGCAGATCATCGCGTTCGGCTGGATCTTCGGACTCGAGCGCGGCATCGCCGAAGCCCACGAAGGTGCCCGGCTGCGCATCCCGGTCTTCTTCCAGGTCGTGATCAAGTACGTGTGCCCGCTCTATCTCGCCGTCGTGCTGGTCGGCTTCTGCGTCCAGAACCTCGGGGGCGAGATCCGGGGACTGATCGACAACCGCGACGCGCAGATCGCCTGGGCAGTGATCTTGTTGACCATCGGCGGACTCGTCGCCATCACGGCGATCGGCGCCAGGCGCTGGCGCGCCCAGGGACTCGACCTCGACGGCCGCCTGCCGGCCAAGGACTGAAGGGAGACACCATGCTCGCCAACCTCGATGCGCTCGGCTGGGCTTTCATGCTGCTGTCCTGCGGCAGCGTCACGTGGCTCACCTTCTGGTGCTTCAAGAAGGTGCTGACCGACGGCGACGAGCCGGATCTGCCCGGCGGGCTCGGCCCATAGCAACTGCTTCGCTCCGACCTGATCAGAAG
>JBASWX010000521.1:0-2994 GCA_049276695.1 Planctomycetota bacterium | reverse complement strand
AGCCCGCAGCATCCGGCCGCCCCCGCCGTGCCGCCGGCGCAGCGGCTGCCGCGGGTTGCTGGCCTGGCGCGCGTTCCGGTGCCGGCCACCAGCCAGCGTCAAGCACCGGCGTTCCCACTCGAGATCACGGTGCGGGGACTGCCTCGGGCGCTGCGCGAAGGGCATGGCGGCGTGCTGGTTGCCCGCACCGACGGCCGACATGGGGAACTGTGGTTGCCGTGGCGAGGAACCGGCTCGGCGACCAGCGACGCCGTGGTGCTGACGGCGCAGCTCGCGGAAGCCGGCGATCACGTCTTCCACCTCGCGCTGTCGCCGGAATCCGGCGCCCACGGCTACCTCACCCGCCAGACGCTGGCGTGCAGCGCCGCGACCGCCACCGTTGCGATCGACGCCGCGGTGGTCGAGGCGACGTTCCGATTGCCGGCCGGGGCGCAGCGCTCCGCGCTGCTGCTGCTCGCGCGCCCCGACGACCCGCACTGGATACCGATCGGCACGCTGCCATCCGGGCTGGAACTGACCGCCGGCGGCGCGCGACGGTTGTGGCTAGGAGCCGGCGCCTACGAGTTGTTCGACCCGCTGTCGCCGGAGCGGCGGCAGTCGTTCACGATCCCGGGCGACGCCGACCTCGTGCTCAGCGCGAACCTGGCAGCGCCTCGAGCCGGCCGGCCGTGAGCCGGTAGACCTGCGCCGACACCGGGTGCAGCGCCGCCTCGGCGACTGCCGCGGTCGTCGCCATCAGCCGCGCGAGATCCTGGCCTTGCTCCGGCCCCACCCACAGCGTGTCGCGGTCCGGGATCGCGACCAGGAGGCCCTCGTCCTCCGGCAGCAACAGCACGCGCGCCGCATCGAACCCATCGCCGGTGTGCACGACCGTGGCCCCGTTGCGCACGTCCTGCAAACGGCCACCGCGCCGCGCCAGGTTCTGCACCGCGAGGTTGTGCACGTCGGCGACAGCCTTGCGCCAGCGGCGCAGGTGCTCGCGGCACACGAACACCATCGTCGTCGGGTCGTCGACGACGTAGACGGTGACGAGGCCCTCGGCCAGCGGCGAGTGCACGAGGCCGGAGTCGCCGAAGGTGCCGCGCGAATCGAGCCACGCGCGCGAGCGCACCTGCGGCATCAGCAGCGGGGCGGCAGCGGCGAAGTCGCGGTCGGTCACGGCGTCGAGGCCGACTTCACGGATTTCGGCAACCAGGGTCGCGACCGACCGGGTGAACGCATCGCAATCGCCTTGGCCGTGGCGGAACAGTTCGTGCAGCGACACCACGGTCTCCTGGCCGTCGACCTGCAGCAGGCATGCGAAGCGATCGGGCAGCATGCCCAGGAACGCGACACCGGGATGGCATTGCGTCAGTTCGTTCTCGAGACGCAACCCGAAGGCCGCCACTTCGGGGCTCGCCGCGGCAGCCAAGCGGCGCCAGCGGTGGTGAACCGCAGCGACGACCAACGCAGCAACCGCCCAGCCGACCGCCAGCCAAAGCCACATGGCAGCGGCTATCGACCCGCGGAGCGGCGCGACCTGAACCGCCCAGGCGACGCGGCAGGAAGCCCGCAGGCTGCGGGAGGGGGTTGTCGGGACGGCGGAACTTGACGCCTTCCGCCCGCGCCGGACCCTAGTGGCGCTGCAGCAGCGGAGTCAACCGGCGCTCATCGATTCCGAGTCGGTATACACTGCCATTGCAACGACTCTCCGATTTCCGGAGACTTCGGCGAGAAGGACGCGAGCCAAGTGGAGAACCTACCGACCGACAGCGAGTACCGGCTGCTCGTCCTGGGTGACGGGACCGTCCGCACGCTGCCGCTGCAGGGCTCCCGCTGGGTGGTTGGCCGCGCGCCTGACTGCGAGGTGCCCCTGCGCGACCTGACGGTGAGTCGCCGGCACCTCCTGCTCGAACGCGACGGCGACGGGTTCCGGTTCCGGGACCTGGGCGGCGCCAACCCGGTCCTGCTCGACGGCACGGCGACCGCCGGCGGCCGCCTGCTGCCGGGCCAGACCCTGGCGATCGGCCTCACCCGCCTGATGCTCGAAGCCCGCGCGCGACCGGCCCCGGTGGCGACCAGCCACCAGCCGACCGTCGTGCTGTCGCGCGAAGTGGCCGACGACGAGGTCGCCGACGACGCCGCGGATTCGTTCGCCAGCACCGCGTCGCGGGTGCTCGACCGCATCGAGTGGACGTTCGCCGACCTCGGCGACCTGCACCACGCCGCCGAGCCGCTGCTCGAACTCGCCCTCAACCTCACCGGGCACCAGCGCGGCTGGCTCGGCCGCTTCTCCGGCTCGGGTGCAGTCGAGCCGCTGGCCACGCTGGACGTTTCGGAACAACCGCGGCCGCTGCACGTTCCGGAAACGGTGCTGCTCGAAGCGCGGCGCATCGCCCGGCCGCACCTGCTGGGCACGCGCGAGGGCAACAGTTCGACGCAGCGGCTGGTGATTCCGCTCGGCGATGGCCCCGACGGCCTGCTGTTGCTCGAGGGACCCACGACCCAGGCGCCGGCCGGGCAGACGCTGCTGCGGTTGGCGCGATCGCTGCGCGCGGTCGTCTGGCACCGCCTGCAGGAGACGACCGAACGCCAGCGCCTGCGCGACGAGCTGGAGCGACTGCGCTTCCACGGCTCGGCCGCGCACAACGCGTTGCTGGCGAGCACGCGACTGCAAGACGTCCGGCAGAGCCTGCGCGAACTCGCCGGCGGCGACGACCCCGTGCTGCTGCTCGGCGAGGAGGGCACCGAACTCGAAGACCTGGCTCGCTACCTGCACGCCGAGAGTCCGCGTCGCCAGCATGCGTTCGTGCCGTGGAACGCAGTGCGGGTCCCGACGAGCCGGCACGAACTCGAACTCTTCGGCGACGGTGCCCGAGGCCGTGGCCTGGTGCAGCGGGCCCGCAGCGGCACGCTGTTCATCGACCGCTACGACTGGCTGGCGCCCGCCCTGCGGGATCGCCTCGCCGCCGCGACGAACACCGGCGACATCGGCGAGGCGCCGGTGCTGGTGGC
>JBASWX010000520.1:0-6733 GCA_049276695.1 Planctomycetota bacterium | reverse complement strand
TTCGTAGGCTGACGCAGCGGCGCCGGCACCGGCTGCCCGCTGCGCGTCGGCCGCCTTGACGAACGCGTTCAGCGCAGTCGCCGCTTCTTCGGCCGTTTCGCAGCGCGACCACCGGCGCTCCGCGAGTGCGGCGGCTCGCGCGTAACAACGCCACGACTCCTCGTACCTGCCGAGGCTGTCGGTTCCCGGGTGCCCGAGGACGTCACCGAGCCGGATCATCGCCCCCACGACCTCGACGAACAGACGTGGGTCCTCGGCGGCGTCCGGTGTGAGGCGCTCGAAGAGCTCGTTGGCGCGCGTGAGCACCACGTGGCGCGCCGACGTGGCTCCGGGCACGGCCTGCAGCTGCTCGACGACGTCGAACGCGAGCGTGCGCGCGATGCCGCGCACGTCGGCGAAAGCGAGCTGCAAACGCTCGCGCAGAACCGTCTCGTTGCGCAGGAAGACCAGCGTCAGCACCAGGGCGCCGAGCGTCGCACCGACGGCGACCGCGATCGAAGCTGCCAGGGCGCGGTGCCGTTGCGCCCAGGAACGCACCCGCTCCAGCGCGCTCGGCAGCATCGCCGACACGGGCTCGCCCCGGAGCCAGCAGCGCAGGTCGGCCGCGAGGGCCAGGGCGCTGGCGTAGCGACGGTCGACGTCGCGCGGCAGCGCGGTGACGAGGATCGCCTGCAGCGGCCGCGGCAGGCGCGCCGGGATCGTCAGCACGTGGTGCAGTACCGCGTGGCAGACGCCCTGCTGGGTCGGCGCGGCGAACGGCAGGCTGCCCGTCACGCACTCGAACAGCACGACTCCCAACGCCCAGACGTCGATGCGGGCGTCGACCGTCTGCCGCCCCGCGATCTGCTCCGGCGCCATGTACGCCGGCGTGCCGCACAGATCGCCCGGACTCGTCAACGTCGGCTCGTCCCGGGTGCGGTCGTGCGCCAGGCCGAAGTCGAGGATGACCGGCCCATCTGGACCCAGCAGCACGTTGGCAGGCTTCACGTCGCGGTGCACCAGACCCGCGCGGTGCGCGACCTCGAGCGCTTCAGCCATTCGCGCCACCAGCTCGGCGGCCTCGCGGAGCGGCAGACGGCCGACGTCGAGCAGGCGCCCGGCGAGCGAGGGACCGGGCACGTACTGGACCGCCAGCCACGCCACCCCGTCGTGGGTGCCGGTCTCGAGCACCGTCGCGATCGCCGGATGGTGCAGCCGCGCGGCGGCGTGGGCCTCGCGGACGAATCGCAGACGGGAGGCGTGGTCGCCGCCGGCACGCAGCACCTTCAGCGCGACCTGGCGGCCGAGCCGCGTGTCCTCGGCGAGGTGGACCGCGCCTTGCCCGCCGTGGCCCAGTTCGCGCAGCAGGCGGAACGGGCCGATGCACTGGTCGGCGGCGTCGTCGCCCGGTCGCGGACCGTCGTCGCTCGCCAGCACGTACTCGCGCGCGATGAGGTCCTCGTGACCCGGATAGTCCTTCAGGTAGTCCGCGAGCGGCCGGCGCGCGTGCCGTTCCTCGTCGTGGCGGAGACGCTTGAGGAACTCCGTCGCCAACCACGTCGCGTGGGGATCCGGGGTCATCGGCGCATTATGCTCGCGACCGGCGCGACCCACCCGAGCGCGAGCCGGTGTGGGTCACGACCCGGGTCAGAACAGGGTCAGCGCGAACGCATCCGACGTGGCGAAGCCGTTCGGGCCCTGGGGATCGGCGACCAGCCACTGACCGTAGACCGTCACACCGGCCAGCAGCGGATTGGGCGGGAGCGCGAACGTCATCGAGCCGTAGCCGCCGGTCGGCCCGGTCGCGGTCGGCGTCGGCGCGGTGATCAGGGTCAAGGCCGGCGTCAGGCCGAGATGGACCTGCAGCCCGATGACCGTGGTGCCCGCCGCGCTCGCCGACACGTCCCAGCCGAGCACGTGCAGCGCGCCGCCGACGGTCCGGTCGACGCCGATCGTGAACCGCGGGTTGCCCACGAACGGCGGCTCGATCGCGACCGCGCGCGGCGCGGCGCCGCCGGTCCCCGGGGTTCCGGTGCCGAGCACCGTCGGCACGTACACCGATTCCGACCACAGCCGGGGCCGGTCGAACGGCAGCTGCTCGTTCTGGACGCGAGGATCGGTCAGCGTCTGCAGGAACGCGATGATCTGGTTGGCGAGCGCAGGGGGCACCTGGCCCGCGAGCGCCGGCACCAGGGGATCCTGACCGACGTGGAAGTCGCCGCCACGGTTGTAGAACGCGAGCACGTCGGCGAGCGTGCCGGCGCTGCCGTCGTGGAAGAAGGGCGCCCGCAACGCCACGTTGCGCATCGTCGGCACGCGGAACTTGCCGTTGTCCGCGACCAGCCCGGTGACGGCTCCGCGCCCGAGGTCCTCGGGGATCGCCGACACGCCGGTGCGCCGGAAGTCGTTGACGACGGGGCCGGCGAGGAAGGCCGAGGCGTTCGCCTCGGTGTGGCAGGTGCGGCAGTTACCCTCGAAGTGCACGAACCCGAACATCTCGGTGCTCGTCAACGTCGCGGTGCCGCGGAGGAAGTCGTCGAAGCGCGATTGATCCGCGACCAGCGTGCGCAGGTACGTCGCAATGGCCATGACGATGCGTCCCGCGTCGACGCCGGCCGAGCCGAACGCCGTCTGGAACAGTTGCGGGTAGCTCTGGCCCTGCACGAACGTCTGCAGCCGTGCCGGCAGGTTCGTGGCCAGCGCCATGGGCTTCGCGGCACCGATCCGCGCCACCACGTCGGTCCACGAGCGGCCGGTGTGCGCCATTTCGATCTCGTTCACCGGCGGCTGGGCCACGAGGTTCTCGAGCGCGGCGCCCGAGTTCAGGATGATCTGGTTGGTGACCGGATCGCGAAACACGCCGCTCTCGGCGCGGCCGTCCCAGAACAGCTTGGGCAGGTACGCCGCGTTGACGACCGTCGGTGCCTTCCGGGGTGTCACCTGCGCGCGGATTCCGAACACGCTCGCCACGTAGGCGCCGCTGGCCTGCGACCTCGGTACGCCCGGCGATCCGCGCACATCGTCGGCCGTGCCGAACAGGCCGTCCGCGCCCGGGTGGATGGCGGTCAACGAGCGCGGGTCGGAACCGCCAGCGGCGAAGATGTGGCACGTGCCGCACGCCACGGTGTTCGTCGAGGACATCTGCTCCTCCCAGAACAGCGCCATGCCCAACAGTACCTTGTTCGGGGTCACCGGATTGCCGGGCGGAGCCGGCGGCGGCGGGAAGGCTTGGGCCGCGACGGGAAGGGCGGCGCACAGGAACGCGAGGACGGCTCGGTGCATCGAAAGGGACCGGAAGTGGGGTCGGGGGCCGGCGGGACTTCACCGGTCCCCTTCAGATCCGTCACCGATCGCGTGGAAAGCGCGGCTCGGCGCATCGGCTGGCAAGCCCGATCCGGGCATCCGACGGCGGGCGCCGTATCCTCGGCGCCGTGCTGGAGACCTTCCACCCGACCGTCGCGCGCTGGTTCGCCGAACGCTTGGGCCAACCGTCGGCGCCGCAGCGGCAGGGCTGGCCGCGCATCGCCGCCGGCGAGCACGTGCTGATCGCCGCGCCCACCGGCTCCGGCAAGACGCTCGCCGCGTTCCTGCACGCGCTCGATGGGTTGCTGCGCCAAGGTCCGGCGCTGCCGGGCGCGCTGCAGGTCGTCTACGTGTCGCCGCTGCGCGCGCTCGCGAACGACGTGCAGAAGAACCTGCAGCAGCCGCTCGCCGAACTGCGCGAACGCGATCCGTCGCTGCCCGAGGTCCGGGTCCAGGTGCGCTCGGGCGACACGCCGGCGCACGAACGCGTGGCGATGACTCGCACGCCGCCGCACATCCTGGTCACCACGCCGGAGTCGCTCTACATCCTGCTGACCACGATGCGCGGCCGCGCGATGCTGAGTACGGCGCGCACGCTGATCGTCGACGAGATCCACGCGCTGGCCGGCAGCAAGCGTGGCACCCACTTCGCGCTGACCTGCGAACGGCTCGACCGGCTGGTCGCGCGACATGGCGGGACCTTGCAGCGCATCGGATTGTCGGCAACGCAGCGGCCGATCGAAGCGACGGCAGGTCTGCTCGCCGGGGCCGGCCGCCCGTGCGCGATCGTCGACGTCGGTCACCGCCGCGATCTGGACCTCGCGGTCGAGGTTCCGCGCGCGCCGCTCGACACGATCTGCTCCGGCGAGATCTGGGCGGAGTCGTTCGCGCGCATCCAGGAGTTGATCTCCGCGCACCGCACCACGCTGGTGTTCGCGAACACCAGGAAGATGGCCGAACGTGTCGCCGCGCGCCTGGGCGACGGTCTCGGCAAGGATCAGGTCACCAGCCACCACGGCTCGCTGTCGAAGGCGCGGCGCCTGGATGCCGAGCAGCGGCTGAAGCACGGGCAACTGAAGGCGCTGGTCGCCACCAGTTCGCTCGAACTCGGCATCGACATCGGCGACGTCGACCTGGTGGTCCAGATCGGACCGACGCCGACGATCGCCGCGTTCCTGCAACGCGTCGGTCGCGCCGGGCACGCGCTGGCGAAGACGCCGAAGGGCCGGCTGTTCCCGCTGACCCGCGACGAACTGGTCGCCGCCGCAGCTCTGATGCACGCAGTGCGCACGGGCGACCTCGATCGCACGGTGCAGCCGACGAACGCGCTCGACATCCTGGCCCAGCAGATCGTCGCGCACTGTTGCGATGAGACGATCGCCGAGGATGAACTGTTCGCACTGGTGCGCGGGGCGTGGCCGTACCGCGAACTCGACCGTGAACGCTTCGACGCGGTGCTGGCGCTGCACGCCGGCGGCCGCGCGGCGCTGCTGCACCGCGACGGAATCCACCGCACGGTGCGGGCGACGCGGCGGGCGCGCCTCACCGCAGTGACCTGCGGCGGCGCGATCCCCGACGTCGCCGACTGGCAGGTGGTGCTGGACCACGACGACACGCCGGTCGGCACCGTGCACGAAGACTTCGCGATCGAGAGTTCGGTCGGGGACGTGTTCCAGCTCGGAACGGCGAGCTGGCAGGTGCGCCGCATTGGCTCCGGGCAACTACGCGTTGCCGACGCGCACGGTGTGCCGCCGAGCCTGCCGTTCTGGGTCGCCGAGGGGCCATCGCGTTCCGCCGAGCTGTGTGCCGCGGTAAGCAATGTGCGCACGCACGGCAGCGATCCGGCCTGGCTGCGCGAGCAGTGTGGCCTCGACGAAGCGGCCGCCGAGCAGCTCGCCGCGTACCTGCGCGACGGGGCCCAAGCACTGGGCGCGATGCCGAGCCGCGACCAGCTCGTGCTCGAACGTTTCTTCGACGAGACCGGCGGCCAGCAGCTGGTGCTGCACAGCCCGTTCGGCAGCCGCATCAACCGCGCGTTCGGACTGGCGCTGCGCAAGCGCTTCTGCGTCGGCTTCGGCTACGAACTGCAGGCAGCCGCCAACGAGGAGGCACTGCTCATCTCGCTGGGCCCGATGCACAGCTTCGAGCTGGCCGACGTCTGGAGCTACCTGCACCCGAACACCGTCGCGGACGTGCTGGTGCAGGCGATGCTGATCTCGCCGATGTTCCAGGCGCGCTGGCGGTGGAACGCGACGCGCTCGCTGCTGGTCGAACGCTTCCGCAGCGGCCGCAGGGTCCCCGCCCCGCTGCTGCGCTTCCGCGCCGACGACGCACTGGCCGCCGCGTTCCCGCAGGCGCAGGCCTGTCCCGAGACCTTGCCGCCGGGGCCGATCCCGGTGCCGCTCGAACACCCGGTCGTCGGCCAGACGGTGCACGACACGCTGCACGAGGCGATGGACCTCGACGGCTTGCACGCGCTGCTGACCCGGATCCGCGACGGCGGCATCGCGCTGCGCGAGGTCGACGCCAGCTCGCCCTCGCCGTTCGCCGCCAGCATCCTGCACGCGATGCCGTACGGCTTCCTCGACGACGCGCCGCTCGAGGAGCGGCGCACCCAAGCGGTCACGACGATGCAGCGCGGCGCGCGCCCGACGGGCGGGGCGAACGCCGGCGACAGCGAACTCGAGCCAACGGCACTTCAGGTCGTGAAGGAGCAGTGCTGGCCAGAGCCGCGGTCGGCGGCCGAATTGCACGAAGCGCTCGGGTGGATGGGCTGGCTCGCCGACGCCGAAGTCGCCGACGACTGGCGGCCGTGGCTTTCGGAACTCGCCGGCGACGGCCGCGCCGTGCGCGACGGCGAGGCATGGTTCGCCGCCGAGGCCAGCCGCGACCGGCTTGCCGGCTGGCGCGGTCGCCTCGAAGCGGTCATCCCGGTATGGGCCGACGAGCTGTCACCCGATGACGCCGACGCGCTGCGCTCGCTGCAGGCCGAAGGCGTCGCGATGCAGGCGAAGTGCGGCGGCAGGACGCTGTGGGCGCACCGGCGCCTGCTCGCCCGCGTGCGCTCGGCGATGTTGGAACGGCTGCGGGCCGCGGTGCAGCCGGTCAGCCAGGCCGACTTCGAACACTTCCTGCGCGCCTGGCAAGGCGCGACCCCGGAGACGAAACGCAGTGGGCCGCGCGGGCTGGCCGAGGTGCTGTACCAGTTCGCCGGCGGCGCGTTCCCGGCCGACGAGTGGGAGGACGACTTGCTGCCGGCGCGGCTCGATCGCTACCACCGCGAGTGGCTCGACCAGAGCACGCTCGGCGGCGAGTTCATCTGGCTGCGGCTGTGGGGTCCGTGGCGCGGCCCGCTCGGCCGCTGCGCGATCAGCCTGGTGCCGCGTGCACAGCTCGCCGCGTGGTTGGAGCTGCCGCTGGAGCGGGCGGACGCCAGCGCACTCGGCGGCGC
>JBASWX010000519.1:0-4781 GCA_049276695.1 Planctomycetota bacterium | reverse complement strand
GCGCAGCGCCGCCGCCGTCGCGCGCGAGGTCGCGCAGCCGTTCGCACAGGCCCGAGTTGCGGCGCCCGTCGTCGTCGTTGCGCACCGCGATCTCGAGCGCCTTCCGGGTGCCGACCAGCACGACCAGCCGCTTGCCGCGCGTGATCGCGGTGTACAGCACGCTGCGCTTCAGCATCAGGAAGTGGTCGGTGGTGACCGGCATCACGATCGCCGGGTACTCGCTGCCCTGCGAACGGTGCACCGAGATCGCCCAGGCCGGCACCAGGTCGTCGAGGTCCTCGAAGCGGTACTCGTGGTCGCGTTCCGGAAACCGCACGAACGCCTTCGCGGCGCCGGTGTCGAGGTACGTGATGCGGCCGACGTCACCGTTCCAGACCTCGCGGTCGTAGTCGTTGCGGATCTGCATCACCCGGTCGCCGACGCGGTAGCGCTTGCCGCCGCGTTCGACTTCGAGCTGGCCCGGCACCAGCAGGTCCTGCAGGTCGCGGTTGATCGTGTCGGCACCCGTGTCGCCGCGGTACATCGGACACAGCACCTGCACGTCGGCGCGCGGGTCCAGACCGAAGCGCTTGGGGATGCGCTGCACGACCAGTTCGCGGATCAGGGCCCGTGCATGCGCGCCGTCCTTCGCTTCGACGAAGTAGAAGTCGCCGCCGTCGGGTCCGCTGGCGGGCACTTCGCCGTGCAGGATGCCGTGGGCGACGCGCACGATGTCGGAGCCCTGCTGCTGCCGGAAGATCTGCGTCAGTGCGGTCGTGGCGACGCGGCCCGACGCGATCACGTCGGCGAGCACGTTGCCGGGGCCGACCGACGGCAGCTGGTTGCGGTCGCCGACCAGCACCAGCGTCATGCCCGGGGGAACGGCGGCGAGCAGCGAGTGCGCGAGCTGGATGTCGAGCATCGACGCCTCGTCGACGACCAGCATGTCGGCTTCGAGCGGGTTGTCCTGGTTGCGCGCGAACTGAGCACCCATCGGGTTCCACTCGAGCAGCCGGTGCAGCGTCGAGGCGGCGTGCTCGGTCGACTCCTCGAGGCGCTTGGCGGCGCGGCCGGTGGGGGCGGCGAGCAGCAGCTTCTTCTGCTTCTGGCGCAGCACCGCGACCAACGCGCGCACGATCGTGGTCTTGCCGACGCCGGGGCCGCCGGTGATCACCGACACCGACTCGGTCAGCGCCTGCACCAGCGCCTGCTTCTGGCCCTCGGGCAGGGTCATGCCCGAGGTCTGCTCGAACCACGCGACCGCCGCCGGCGCCTTGACGCCGAGGCTGCCCGGGCCGCGCGCCAGCAGCCGGTCGAGCGCGCGCGCGGTGCCGTCCTCGGCGAGTGCCAGCGTGCGCGGATAGACGATCGGTTGCCGGTCTGCGTGCAGCAGCACTGGACCCGGCGGCAACTGCCGCACGACGCGGCCAGCGGTCGCGATCTCGGGCAAGCGCGTGCGCAGCCCTTCCTCGCCGCAGTCGAGCATCGCGGCGGTGCGCGCCACCAGTTCGTCCTCGGTCAGGAAGCAGTGGCCGTCCTTCGCGGCCTGGCCGAGACAGAACTCGAGCGCGGCGTCGAGGCGTTCCGGCGCATCGGGCGCGATGCCGAGCTGGCTGGCGAGCCGGTCGGCGATCCGGAAGCCGACGCCGACGACGTCGTCGGCGAGCCGGAACGGGTTGGCCTGGATCAGTGCCGAGGCCGAGGCGCCGTAGCGTTTGACGATGCGCGCGGCCAGTGCGGCGCCGAGCCCGTGCGTGCGCAGGAACACCAGCACGTGCTGCAGTTCCTTCTGCGCCTTCACCGCCGCGGCGAGTGCGGTCGCCTTCTTCTGGCCGAAGCCGCTGACCTGCCGCAGCCGCTGCGGCTCCTCCTCGATCACGCGCAGCGTGTCGGCGCCGAAGCGTGCGACGATCTTCTCGGCGGTCGCGGGGCCGATGCCGCGCACGAGGCCCGACGCCAGGTAGGCGGCGATGCCTTCGGTGGTGCAGGGCGCGATCGCCTCGAACGACTCGACCTTGATCTGGTCGCCGAAGCGCGGGTGGTTGGTGCGCACGCCCGACAGCACAAGCCGCTGGCCTTCCTTGAGTTCAGCCATGGGGCCGACCGCAACGACCGGTGCCTTGGTCGCCTCGTCGAGCAGCTTGACGACCGCGTAGCCGGTGTCCGGATTGCGGAACGTGAAGCGCTCGATCGTGCCGCGCACGGTCACGGCCGGGTCGGCGGGATCCTTGGTCATGCGCGGTGGGTGGGCGCGGGCGGCCGGGCCAAGGGCGGCATTGCCCTGCGGGCGCGATCCGGTATGGTGTCGCGCCCTTTCGCCGTCCAGGCGGAGCCGCGCCACGTTACGCGACGCGGTTCGCGGCTGCCAACCGTGCCTGGGACCGGCTTCCGTTCCCGATCTGTCCGTTCCGAGCGATTCCTCCCTGCGCATGATCCGAGTCCAGGTCCGTCCGAACGAGCCGCTGGAAGCGGCACTGCGGCGCTTCAAGCGCCAGTGCAACTACGCCGGCATCTTCCGTCTCGCCAAGAAGCACGCCTACCACGAGAAGACCAGCGATCGCCGGCGCCGCGAAGAGCGCGAGCGGCTGCGCAACATCGTGATGGCCGAGCGGAAGCGCGGCAACGGCGCGCCGGTGGGCCGGTCGAACAAGAAGCGCCGCGCCAAGCCCGGCAAGTCGAACGACCGTCGCAACAACGACCAGCCGGACTTCGACCCGCTGACGGCTGACACGACGATCCAGAAGTCGGAAGGATAGGCGGAGAGCCGAGCCCCCGCTGCGCGAGCGGGCCACCCGCTGCGCGACCGGCGCGCGGCGCCCGTTCGCCGGGTGCGACCACCCGATGCTGCCCAAGTTCCCGGGAGACGCGCCGCGCGACCTGAGCAAGGCGGTCGAGTCGGTGCGGATCCTGGTCGACCAGCGCCTCGACGGGCAGCGGCTCGACCTCGCGCTGGCCGCGGTGCTGACGTGGCGCTCGCGCGCCAGCATCCACCGGTTGATCGACGCTGGCCTCGTGCGCGTCGACGGCCGCGACCTGCCGGCCTCGCGCCGCGTGCGCGCTGGCGACACGATCGTCGTCGAACTGCCGCCGCGCCCGGTGCCGGCCCCGACCGACGTTCCCGCGGCGTTCACGATCCTGTACGAGGACCAGTGGATGGTCGCGGTCGACAAGCCGCCTGGCATGGCGGTGCACCCGTCGGGGCGCCACCTTGAAGGCACGCTGATGCAGGAACTGCACCGGCGCTACCGCAATCCCGGCGAGCCGGCGAAGGACGTGGTGCCGCGCCTGCTGCACCGGATCGACCTCGAGACCTCGGGCCTGGTCGCGGTCGGCCTCGACGAGCAGTTCCACCAGCTGGTGTCGCGGCAGTTCGAGGAACGGCAGGTGGCGAAGAGCTATCTCGCGGTGGTGCGTGGTCGCCCGGCGACCGACGCGGGCACGATCGACCTGCCGCTGGTGCCGGACCGCACGTCGGCGGTGCGGTTGAAGCTGACGACCGGCGAACCCGGCGACGGCGTGTCGGCGGTCACCGACTATCGCGTCATGCGCAGCGACGGCCGCCACACGCTGGTCGAAGTGATGCCGAAGACCGGCCGCACGCACCAGATCCGTGTGCACATGGCGGCGATCGGGTGCCCGCTGGTCGGCGACAAGCTGTACGGCGGCGACGAGCAGCTGTTCCTGGCGCAGGTCGAAGGGCGGCTCGGCGACGAACAGCGCGCAGCACTGGGCCTGTCGCGGCATGCGCTGCACTCGCACACGCTGCAGTTCTTCCACCCGATGCTCGGGCGCACGATGCGGCTCGAATCGCCGCTGCCCGCCGACATGGCGGCGCTGCTCGGTTCTTGAGCGCGCCGGCGTCAGGCCAGCGGCTGCTTCTCGACGACCGCCAGCACGGCATCGAGGAACGCCAGCTGCTCCGTGGTGCAGTTGCCCCAGTCGAGCCCGACGTCGAAGAAGTGGCCGGTGCCGCGGCGGTCGACGCGCGTCGCGCGGGTGCGCAGCTCGTGGGTCTGATCGTCGAGGGCGAGGCGCAGGATCACGGTCTGGCCGGGGATCGGCGGCTGCCCGGTCTCGAGACCGATGCCGGTGCGCGAGACGTTCTTGACGACTCCGAGGCCCTGGTTGTTCGGGCTCAGCGAACCCTTCGTCTCCAGCGCGGCCACGGCGGCGACGCGCACGCGCGGGGCGCGGCGGCGTTCGTTGTCATGGGTCATGTCCCTTGATCGACACGCGGCGGCGCCGATCATGAACTCGCGGAACGTCGGGCGGCGGTCGGCGCGTTCAGACGCGACTCGACCAGGGCATCACCAGCCGGTAGCGATCCGTCCGTCGCATCGGGTCCTCGCTGACGCGAGGCTCGCCGGGGGTCGCAGGCGCCTTGGCGCGGACATCGGTGGCGCGCGGATCGCGCACCACATTGCCCGCCGGATTCGGTCGCGGTGACGAGTTCGCGGCCGGCGGCATCACCTCGGGATTCGCGTTCATGGGCAGACCTCGGTGAGAACTCGGGAACCGTAGACAGCCGGCACCCGGGCGACAACCCCTGCTTCACCCGCGCCAGGCCCCCACGACAAGGGGAAGTCCGCACAGGCACGCATAAAGAACCAGGATCGCGCGCAGTTCGCCCTGGAGCGAGGCCGGCCGTCGCGGGGGTGGTCCGGCCGGATCCTCCGGCCCGGCATGAGGTTCGGCATGGTCCTGGCCGGGAGGATCGATGCCATCGGCGGCAGCCCCGGGCAGGGGCGTCACCGCGTGGCCCTTGGACGGCGCCGGCGACCGCCGCAACGTCAGCACGGCTG
>JBASWX010000518.1:0-4573 GCA_049276695.1 Planctomycetota bacterium | reverse complement strand
CGCCAGTCCCACCAGCGCGTCGGGCGCGCGCGCGGCCTCGAGCGCCGCCAGCAACTTCGGCCCGCCTTCGCCCATGCCCTTCGCCGCCAGCTCGGCCAGCACGCCGTCGCAGCCGACCTTGTCGAGCTTGTCGAGCGCGATCAGCGCCGGCGCTTCCTGTTCGGGGGCGAGCCCCGCCTGCGCGACGAACGCGCGCAGCAGTTCGCGGTGGTTGACGTGCAGCTGGAAGTCGGCGAAGCCGAGCTGCTGCAGCACCATCGCGACCGCCCCGCACACCTCGGCATCGGCGACGACGCTGGTGGTGCCGGTGATGTCGACGTCGCACTGCCAGAACTCGCGGAAGCGGCCCTTCGCCGGCCGGTCGGCGCGCCACACCGGCTGGATCTGGTAGCGCTTGTAGTACGCGGGCAGGTCGCGCTGGTTGGCGACGACGCGCGCCAGCGGCACCGTCAGGTCGTAGCGCAGCCCCTCGTCGCTGAGTTCGAGCTCGGTCGCCGGCCCGGCGGCGAGCGCGCGCTGCAGCCGTTCGCGGCGGTGCAGGATCCGGTACAGCAGCTGGTCGCCTTCCGGTCCGTACTTGCCGAGCAGCGTGGTCAGGTTCTCGATCGCCGGCGTCTCCAGCGGCACGAAGCCGAACGACTCGTAGACGCGCTGCACCACCGCCAGCACGAAGCGCCGCCGCGCGACGTCGGCGGCGAGGAAGTCGCGCATGCCACCCGGCGGCTTGGTCGAGATCTCGCTCATCGCGCGATGGTGTAGCGGCTGGTCCGGCGGCGGGCGACGACGCGACGGCGCGATTTCCTGAGCCGCCTGTAACCGGGCGACCCTTCCGGGGCACTGAGCATTCGGGCGCCCTTGTCGGCGCCAGGAGGACGTCTACGCTTGCCATGCCCACCACCATCCCCGTGCCCGCGACCAAACTCACCTACCGCGACTACGTCCGGCTGCCCAACGACGGCCTCCGCTACGAGCTCCTCGATGGCGAGGTGGTCGTGAGCCCCGCCGCCGGCAGCCCGCACCAGAGCGTCCAGATGACGCTCGGCACCCGGCTGACGACGCGCATCCAGGACCGCGGTCTCGGCCGCGTCTTCGGCGACCTCGATTGTGAGCTGGCGGCCCACGATGTCGTGCGCCCCGACCTCCTGGTCGTGCTGCCCGCGCACTACAAGCGCATCACCAAGACCAGGGTCATCGGCACGCCCGACCTCGTCATCGAGATCCTGTCGCCTGGCAACGCCGCTCGCGGCCGGCATGAGAAACGCCTGCGTTACCAGGCCGCCGGGACGCCCGAACTGTGGCTCGTCGACGAACGCAGGCGCACCGTCACGCAGTTCGTGCACGACGGGAAGCGCTTCGCGCCTGGGCGCAGGGTGAAGCGTTCGATCGCGCTGGCGATCCTGCCCAACGTGGTGATCCAGCTGCACAAGGTCTGGCCGGCGAGCGGAACCGACTGAGGTCGCCGGTTCGCTCGCGAACCACTGCGATTTCGGGGCGCGCCTGTAACCGAACGGCTCTTCCGGGGCACTGAGCATTCGGGCGCCCTTGTCGGCGCCAGGAGGACGCCTACGCTTGCCATGCCCGACACCATCCCCGTGCCCGCCACCAAACTCACCTACCGGGACTACGCGAAGCTGCCCGACGACGGACGCCGCTACGAGATCCTCGATGGCGAGGTGGTCGTGAGCCCCTCCGCCGGTAGTCCCCACCAGAGCGTTCAGCTGCTGCTCGGACGCCAGTTGTTGGCCCGCATCCACGACCGCCATCTCGGTCAGGTCTTCGGCGACCTCGACTGCGAGCTGTTGCCGCACGACATCGTGCGCCCGGACCTGTTGGTCGTGCTGCGCGCGCACTACGACCGGATCACCAAGACCCGGGTCATCGGGACTCCCGACCTCGTCGTCGAGATCCTGTCGCCGGGCAACGCCGCCCGCGATCGACACGAGAAGCGCCGCCGCTACCAGGCCGCGGGCACGCCGGAACTGTGGCTGGTCGACGAACGTACGCACACCGTCACTCAGTTCGTGCTCGACGGCAAGCGCTTCGCACCGGGACGACGGTCGAAGCGCTCGCTCGAACTGGCGATCCTGCCCGGCGTGGTGATCCAGCTGGCCAAGATCTGGCCGGCGCGCGCCACCGACTGAGGGGGCCCTGAGCGTGCCAGCGACCAAGCTCACCTACCGGGAGTACGCACGACTGCCCGACGACGGGCTCCGCTACGACATCCTCGACGGCGAAGTGGTCGTGAGCTCGAACCCCGGCAGCTTCCACCAGGGACTGCAGGCCGAACTCGGCTGCGAGCTCGTCGGCCGTGTGTACCGGACGGGGCGCGGCCGCGTCTTCGGCTCGCTCGACTGCGAACTGCTGCCGCACGACATCGTGCGGCCGGACTTGCTCGTTGTGCTGCCCTCCCACTACCGTCGGATCACCAACTCGCGGATCCGCGGCACGCCCGACCTCGTGATCGAGATCCTGACGCCGGGCACCGCAGCCCGCGATCGCCACGAGAAGCGCCGCCGGTACGAGGCGGCCGGGACGCCCGAGCTGTGGCTGGTCGACGGCGCCCGCCGCAGCGTGCTGCAGTTCGTGCACGACGGTGCTCGGCTGCAACTCGTACGCACGGCCACGCGCCGGCTGTCGCCAGCCATCCTGCCCGACGTCGTGATTCCGTTGACCTGGACCTGGTAGGCGTGCCCGCACCCGGGCGGCCCGGTAGCGTCCCGCCATGCCGGTCCCCCGCCTCCTGACCGTCGCCCTGCTCGCCGCCGCGTTCGCCGTCGCCGCCCGACCGCAGGATCCCGTGCCGCCAGCACCGGTGCCGGCCGCGACCCTCGACGCCACCACCGCGCAGGCGCTCGAACGGCTGGCGACGCTACTGGCGGACAAGCGCGCGCAGCGCGATGCCACAGCCGCGCGGCAGGACGGCGCCGCGGTCGCCGCCGCCGACGCCGAACTGCAGGCGCTCGGCTGGCAGTTCGCCGGTCTCGCCGCGCGCCTCGACGTGCAGGACTTCGAAGCGCCGCAACCGCGCCAGTTCGACCTCAAGGACGAGATCGAGCAGTTGCTGCGACCGGCGCTGCGCAGCCTGAAGGACGCCACCGCCGGACCGCGCCAGGTCACCGACCTGCAGGCGCGCCTCGAGTTCCTGCAGGCCCGGCAGCGCACCGCCGAGGCGGCGTTGCGGGCGGCGGAACGCACGCGCGATCTGCTGCCCGCCGGCTCGGCGGCACGCGCCGAGACCGAACGTGAACTGACGCAGCGTTGGCGGGGCACGGTGCAGGCGCTGCGCGACGAGATCCTGGTGCTCGACGCCAACCTGGTGCGGCTGCGCGAGAACCAGCAGTCGCTGTTCGAAGGGCTGACCGCGGCGCTCCAGGGCTTCGTGCAGAACAGCGGGCTCAGCCTGCTGCTCGCGCTCGCGGTGTTCCTCGGCGTGTTCTTCGGGCTGCGCTTCGTGATCGAACGCCTGCTGCGGCGCAGCGACCGCCGCCGCGGCTTCTCGCTGCGGCTGTTCGAAGTCGTGCTGCGCGTGCTCAGCATCGTCGTCGCGCTGGCCGCGATGCTGGTGGTGCCGTACGCGCGCAACGACTGGTTCCTGCTGGCGGTCGGCATCGTGTTCCTGCTCGGCGCCGGCTGGGTCGCGATGCGCATGGCGCCGCAGTTCGTCGAGCAGATCCGGCTGGTGCTGAACGTCGGCGGCGTGCGCGAGGGCGAACGCATCGTCGTCGACGGCCTGCCGTTCCGCGTCGCGGCGCTGCGCTTCTACACGCGACTCGAGAACCCGGAACTCGAAGGCGGCACGCTGCGCGTGCCGCTGCAGTTCCTGGTCGGCAAGCGTTCGCGGCAGCAGGCGCCGGACGAGCCGTGGTTCCCGACCCGCACCGGCGAAGTCGTGCTGCTGGCCGATGGCGCGTTCGGCCGCGTGCGCACGCAGACCCCGGAGGTCGTCGTCGTCGAGCACTTCGGCGCCGAACGCAGCTACGCGACCACCGAGTTCTTGAAGCTGTCGCCGCGCAACCTGTCGCGCGGCTTCTCGGTCGATGCCACGTTCGCCGTCGCCCGCGACCGGCTGGCCGACGTCGCGACCAGCGTGCGCGAACGGCTCGAGCGGCACGTGCAGACGGCGCTGGCGGCACTGCTGCCGACCGGGCTGCGCGCGCTGCGGGTCGAGTTCGCCGCGGTGCAGAACCAGGGCCTCGAACTGCTGGCGACCGCCGACTGCGACGGCACCGCGGCGCCGTTGTACTTCACGCTGCGGCGCGCGATGCAGCAGGCGTTCGTCGACGCCTGCCGCACGCACGGCTGGGCGTTGCCGGCACCGGTGCTGGCGCCGCCGGCGACCTGACGGTCACGGCAACACGAAGGCGCGCAGCACCGGCAGCATCAGGTCGCCGTCCTGGCCGAGCCGGAGCCATCCCGCCGCGGTGGTGCCGCCGGGCACCACGATCAGGTTCACGTCGACCTTGCGGTGCACGACCTGCACGCCCAGTTGCAGCGCGTCGTCGCGCAGCGCCGGCGCATCGCCGGCCGCATACAGCAGCAGCAATCGCGGTCCGGCGGCACCTTCGGCAGCGAG
>JBASWX010000517.1:0-8787 GCA_049276695.1 Planctomycetota bacterium | reverse complement strand
ATGCGCAACTCGACGAAGAACTCGCCCGCTCGCGGCGGAAGGCAGCACTCCGCCAATCTTTTGACGGGGTCGAGCAGCGGAGAGGCTCACGATCAGGCCGCCTCATTCGCTTGTCTTAGGACTAGTGCTCTGGTCCGAGGCAGTTCTCTAAGAGAGCTTGGATACCGACTGCTGGTTTTCTTCGTGTCTCCAAAAGGCAGATCCACATCGTCGAACCACCGGGATCCGCGGAGTGCCTACATTCCAAGGGGAATCTGCCGCGCGCTATTCGGCACGGGTTCGTAGAAGGTCCACATGGAGCGGCACCCGTTTTCGAGCTGGGTCATGACATCGTTGAACGCCTCGACGACGAAGCCGCGGTAGCGCATCACGCCAGATGATGCAGTCCGTCCCAACCACGCGCACTCGTCCGGTGGGAACGCTCACGCTCGGCGGGCGTACGCCGCGACAATGGCGTCGGCACTACGACTCGGTCGCAGGCCACCCAGACGTAGCCGTTCCCTGATCCTCACGTTGGGTATCCCGGGGCGCCCGTCGGGCGCTCACCAGTTGCACGGCTTCCATTCTTGCCAAACCTCGCCGGCCGCGGCCCAGGGACCCCTGGCAGCAAAGAACCACCTCGAGTGCATGGCGGTCGCCGGTCTTGCCTCAGGAAGCGGGCTCCCAAACGGGCGCAACGGTGCGTTGCTGAGAACGAGGCGCAGTACACCCGCTCGAAGCGCCGTCGGCCAAGTAGCGACCATGCGCTCGACGAGAACGGACTTGACCTCGGCGAGAACTTCTCGCGCGCTCGCGTGCATCTCGATCGGTAGTTCGAGCGCCTCCGCAAGGACATCGACGAGCGCTTCGCGCGCGGGGCTGCTCGGTGGTGCGCCACTACCGAACTGCCCGTGGGTGCCCGTTCCCTTGTTCGGGTGTACGAGGGGTTGGGTCGCAGGCGCCACCGCGCCTCGCGTCGCTTGGGGAACCCGCTCGGCTGACTCCGCCGTCGGGATCGGCAACGGCAATCTGCTCCCAACTTGCTGCGCGGCAGTGCGCCAACCCTGGCCGCGGCCTTCGTGATGCCGCTCCACGATGGACCGCCACTCGGCGTGCGGAGCGGCAGTGCCGTCGGGCTGTGGCCTCGTCATTAGTTCCCGCAGCCAATCCTCGGCGAGCAGGTTCGTGCGATGCTGCACGCTTCGTTGATTGAGACGGTCGCGCACTACTGCCGTTCGCGCGCCTTCGTCGACGCCAACGACCGCCACGAACATCGTGAAGGAGGTCGCCGCAACGAGCGCGGTCAGCCCCTTGTCGATCCGCGCCTTGAGCGACAACGTCCGGCGCAACACGCGGAACCAAGCTGCAAGGAGGTAGAGCAACGCGATGCAGGTCACTCCTACCCACTCCATCGCCAACCGGATGTCCAGCAGCAAGCCTTCGAACGGTTCAAGAAGGCCGCCGGGAACCGTGAGGAGGTTAGCAGCCGCAACGACCACGGCTGCCCACAGGAGGCCGCGCACGAATGCGCCAACAACCTCGATGAGGGAGGCCACGAGACGGCCGTGCCATTCAGCGAACCATCGGGATCGGTAGCGTCCGTGGTTGGACCGCCAGCGTCGAAGCTCCCACGCGAGGAATCGTCGCAAGAACAAGGCGACGGCCAGCCAAAGGCTGATGGGGAATGTCACCTCGAGTAGCCACCAAGCTGAAAGCCACAAGAAACCCACGACGGTGACAATCAGCGCGACGGGGAGGATCTCTGCGAGCATGGCGTCGACCGGGGATGGGACACTCGCGCGGCAGGCGAGAGGCAGGAGCACTATAGCGAGGCGCTGAAGTCGATCACGCCGGAGGCCGCCGAGCTACGGCACCCGCCCTTCCTTCGCCATCGCGCACAGCCGCGCCAGCGCCGCCTCCCGCTGCTCGTCGTCGCTGCGCGCGATCTCGTCGTACAGCTTCATGACCTCGGCCACGTCGCGGCCCTTCTTGTGCGCGATGATCGCGTCCAGCTCGACGAACGCGAGCAGCGCCTCGACCTCGATGTCGTCGTCAGGCAGCGTGCCCTTCGTCTTGAACGCCTCGATCTTCTCGGCGAAGCGACCGAACCACTCGGCGTTGTCGTGGTTGAGGCGCGCCCGGATGTCGTCTCCGCGGGCGAACAGCCGGTTGGCCTGTTCCTCGTAGGGTGGCCGCACCCACTTCCTCGGGTAGCCGAGCATGTGCATCGCGACGCTGCCGTGCATCGGCATGCCGTGGCGGGCCGCGAAGCCCGGGCTCTGGACGTTGCCGCCCCACGCGACCTCGACCGCGATCGCCCAGCGCGCGATGTCGCGGTGCGGATGCGGCTCGTAGAGCGCCTCCTGGAACAGCCGGTCGCGCACGCTGTACGGGTGCGGGTCGCGGTCGTCGACCGTGTAGGTGATCTGGCCGCCCCGCAGCGCACGCTGCACGACTGCTTCCGCGACGTGTTCGTCGTCCGGCAGTTCGCCGAACATCCAGAACCACTCGTACGCCTCGCCCACGATGTGTGGCAGGACCGGCGTCTTCGCGAGCGTGCGGCGCAGGTGGTCGAGGCGGATGTCGTGGGAACGCATCGGTCTACTCCTTCGACGCGAGGCCCCGCTCGACCGCGACCTCGGCGAACGTCTTGCCGTCCAGCGTCGCGTCCTTGCCCGTCGCCTTCTGCCAGCGCTTGATCGCGACGTCGACGTAGGGCGCCGAGATCTCGATCGCGCGGCACCGGCGGCCCGTGCGTTCGGCCGCGATCAGCTGCGAGCCGCTGCCCGAGAACGGCTCGAACACGACATCGCCGGGACTCGTGTGCTTCTTGATCGGGCGCACGAACAACTCGACGGGCTTCTCGGTGGGGTGCTCGTTCCCGACGACGCGCGCCTTCCCGTCCCAGTCGACCTGCCAAACGCTCGAGTACTCGTGCACACCGTCGTGGTCCGGCATGTCGCCTTGGCGCCAGCCCATCACGCATGGTTCGTGCTGGTAGTGCCAATAGCTGCGGCCGAACACCGGCGTCGGCTTGACCCAGATGATCTGCTGGTGGTCCAGGAGGCCGAGCTCGCGCCAGATGCGCTGGATGCCGCCGAGCCTCCTATGGGCATGCCAGCAATAGAGGGCACCCTTCGGCCCGAGCACGTCCAGCACGTTCACGAATACCGAGCGGAAGAAGCCGTCCGCGTCCTGGATGTCGATCTCGCGGTAGGTCGCGGTCCAGTCCTTGCCCGAGTCGTTCGGCCGCTCGCCGGTGTAGTCGACGAGGTACGGCGGGTCGGTCGCGACGAGCGCGGCCTTGTCCTGGCCCATGACCCGCCGCACGTCCTGCAGCGAGGTCGAGTCACCGCAGAGCAGCAGGTGGTCGCCGAGCTGCCAGAGGTCGCCGGTCTTCGCGATCGCGACGGCGGGCGGCTCGTCGGGGCCTTCGTCGACGAGCTGGCGCTCCTCTTCCTCGCGGAGCTGCGCGACCAGCGCGTCGATGTCGTCGGTCGTGAAGCCGACCCCTTCGAGCCCGTCTTCGCGGCGGAGCTGCTCGAGCAGTTGGACGAGGGCAGGCTCGTCCCAGCCGGCCAGCTCGCCCGTTCGGTTCAGCGCGATGCTCAGCGAGGTCGCCTGCAGGTCATCCAGGTCGAGTTCCACGACCTCGCAATCGGTCCAACCGAGTTGCTTCATGGCCTGCAGGCGACCGTTACCGCCGATCACGCGACCAGTCTGCCGCTGCACGACCAGGGGCTCGGCCTGGCCGAACCGCTTGAGGCTCGCGCTGATCGCGTCCAGGTTGCGGGTGTCGTGCGTTCGGACGTTGCTCGGGTCCAGGTGCAGGGAGTCGAGCGGGACGGTCCTGATGTTCAGGACCCCAGAGCGGGACGGCGCGGGCGTTTCCAACGGTGACCTCCAAGGGTTGGGAGCCGCTTGGAGGTGCGCGTGGAGAGAGGGCTCGAACTGCCGGCATCGTATCGCCGGCGCCGAGCAGTCGCCAAGTCCGCAGTCGGCGCCTGCAGCGGCTACCAGCCGAGCAAGACAGCGCTGGCGGCTGCCACCTCGCTGACCGCGAGGTCACCCAACGTCGCGTCATCGGCACTCGGCGCGATCGCTGCCACCAGTTCCACAGCCTTGTGCCGGAGTTGGTCGAGCGACAGTTGGCGTCTCTTGAAGATGGTGGCGGCGAAGTCTGCAGCCGTGGCGAGCCGGTTGGCTTTCGTCGCCGCCTTCCACTCGCGCAAGGTCGCGCGGTGCAGAGTGCCGCCCTCATACCAGGGCATCGAGCTCGGGCGAGACTCAGCCATTGGTGCCGGCGTCGGCAACGGCGCCGCTTGATGGGGCTGGGACACGCAGGCTACGAGGAGGGCGAGGACTGGAATCGATGGCCGCATGTACATTTCCATCGGGCTCTCCGGCCTGCGAACTGTCTCGGAATCCGTGCTCGGCGGCTTCCAACCCCCTACCTTGAGTCGCCGACACCACTCCATGGCCAAGTCGAAGCGCCACGACGCAAGGCCAGGAGGCCTGTGATGCCGCCGCCGGACGAAAGCGAGTGGACGACGCGCAAGCAACGGATCGACCCGCGCCTCGATGCCGTCGGCTGGAAACGTGGCCAGGGCGCGACCTCGCCGAAGCCGCACCGCACCGAGGAGCACGAGACCGCCAACGGCCCTGCCGACTACGTGCTCTGGCAGGATCGCAGGATCGTCGCGGTCGTCGAGGCCAAGAAGGTGACGATCGGCCCGCAGAACGTGCTGACACAGGCCGAGCGCTACGCCCGCGGCCTGACCGACTCGCCGTTCAACTTCGGCGGCCTGCGCGCACCGTTCCTCTACTCGACCAGCGGCGAGGTGACCTGGTTCCACGACGTGCGGCACCCGCTGAACCGCTCGCGGAGGGTGGCCCAGGTCCACACGCCGAACGCGATCGCCGAGATGCTGGGCCGCGACTTCGACGCCGAGTGCGAGCGCCTCGCCACCATCCCGCACGACCACCCGCGGCTGCGTCCGTACCAGAAGGACGCGAACGCCGCCGTCGAGAAGGCCATCGCCGATCGTAAGCGCAACCTGCTGGTCGCCATGGCCACGGGCACCGGCAAGACGTTCACGTGCGTGAACCAGATCTACCGCCTGATGAAGGCGGGCGTGGCGCGGCGCGTGCTGTTCTTCGTCGACCGCCGTGCGCTGGCCGCCCAGGCAGTGCGCGCCTTCTCGTCGTTCGAGGTCGAACCGGGCAAGAAGTTCGATCAGGTCTACGAGGTCTACTCGTCGCGCTTCCAGACCGAGGACTTCGGTGAGGAGGAGAAGTTCGATCCGAAGGTGCTGCCGCAGGGCTACCTGACCGACCCGAAGCCTGGCCACGCCTTCGTCTACGTCTGCACGATCCAGCGGATGGCGATCAACCTGCTCGGCCGGCAGGCCATCTTCGGCCTCGGTGACGAGCACATCGACGACGACGCCGACCGACTGGACATCCCGATCCACGCCTTCGACGCGATCATCGCGGACGAGTGCCACCGGGGGTACACGGCACAGGAGGTCAGCACCTGGCGTTCGACCTTGGAGCACTTCGACGCCATCAAAGTCGGCATGACCGCGACGCCCGCGAGCCACACCACCGCCTACTTCACGAACAAGGTCTTCGAGTACAGCTACGAACAGGCGGTGCGCGACGGGCACCTGGTGGACTACGACGTGGTGACGGTGAAGTCAGACGTACGCATGAACGGCGTGTTTCTGCATGCCGGCGAGAATGTCCAGGTGGTCGATCCGCAGACCGGCCTCTCGCAGATGGACAAGCTCGAGGACGAGCGCCAGTTCGACACATCAGAGCTGGAGGCGAAGGTCACGGCACCCGAGTCGAACCGCCTGATCCTGGCCGAGATCAAGAAGCACGCGCTGGAGCACGAACAGCGAACCGGCCGATTCCCCAAGACCCTGATCTTCGCGGCGAACGACCTGGGGCACACGAGCCACGCCGACCAGCTCGTGGACCTCGCTCGCGACCTGTTCGGGCGCGGCGACTCGTTCGTGCAGAAGATCACGGGTCGCATCGACCGACCGCTGCAGAAGATCCGCGAGTTCCGCAACCGCCCAGCTCCGGGCATCGTCGTGACCGTGGATCTCCTGACCACGGGCGTGGACATCCCCGACCTGGAGTTCATCGTCTTCCTACGGCCGGTGAAGAGCCGCATCCTGTTCGAACAGATGCTCGGCCGCGGCACGCGCAAGGGCGAGCGATTCCCCGACAAGGACCACTTCACGGTCTTCGACTGCTTCGATGGCACGTTGCTCCAGTACTTCCGCAACTCGACCGGCATCACCGCGGAGGAGCCGCTCCCGCCGTCGCGCCAGATCGCCGAGGTCATCGAGGACGTGTGGGCGAACAAGGACCGCGACTACAACGTCGGATGCTTGGTGAAGCGCCTCCAGCGCATCGACAAGGCAATGAGCGGTGAGGCCCGCGAGGCGTTCGCGGCGTTCGTGCCCGAAGGCGACCTCGCGAAGTACGCGCGTTCCCTCCCGCAGGCCCTACGCGGCAACTTCGTCGACGCGATGAGCTTGCTGCGCAACAAGGACTTCCAGACCCTGCTGGTCAGCTACCAGCGCCCACCGCGGACGTTCATCATCGCGCCCGAGCAGCCAGACACCGTGACGTCCACGGTCGTGTTTCGCGACGTGGCCGGCAACGAGTACAAGCCCGAGGACTACCTCGCGGCATTCGGCAAGTTCGTCCGGGAGAACGAAGACCATATCGAGGCCGTACGCATCCTGCTCGACCGGCCGGCTGGCTGGAGTCCTCAGGTCCTGTCCGAGCTACGCGAGAGACTCGCGCGCAGCCGCTACCGTTTCACGCCGGACAACCTGCGAAAGGCACACGAGGTGCGCTACGGCAAGGCACTCGTGGACATCGTCTCGATGGTGAAGCACGCCGCCGACGAGCAGCAGCCGCTGCTGACCGCGCAGGAGCGTGTCGAGCGGGCGTTCTGCACGGTGACGTCCGGTGTGCAGTTCACGCCCGAGCAGCAGCGATGGCTCGACCGAATCCGCGAGCACATGCACAGCAACCTCTCGATCGACCGCGAGGACTTCGACCTGATCCCGATCTTCGCCGACATCGGCGGGTTGCCCGTCGTCAGCCGCGTGTTCGCGGCCGACTGGCTCGACCGCCTGATCCACGACCTCAACAGCGCCATCGCCGCATGACCGACGTCGTTCAGAAACTCTGGGGGTTCTGCCACACGCTGCGCCACGACGGCATCGACTACGGCGACTACATCGAGCAGATCACCTACCTGCTGTTCCTCAAGATGGCCGACGAGCGCGGCGTCGCCATCCCGAAAGACTGCACATGGCCGACCATCCGCGACGCGAGCGGCACCGACCTCACCGACCACTACATCGAGGTGCTGCGCAAGCTCGGCAAGACGCCCGGCATCCTCGGGGACATCTACTCGGGCGCGCTGTCGCGCTTCAACAACCCGGTCAACCTGAAGAAGCTGGTCGCGCTGATCGACGAGACGCAGTGGACGGCGCTCGACGTGGACGTGAAGGCAGCGGCTTACGAGGGACTGCTGGAGAAGGCCGCGGCCGAAGGGAAGAAGGGCGCGGGCCAGTTCTTCACGCCGCGCGTACTGATCCAGGCGATCGTGCAGTGCATGAAGCCGGACCCGCGTACCAAGCCGGACTTCACCATCTGCGACCCGGGTGTCGGCAGCGGCGGCTTCCTGGTGTGTGCCTACGAGTGGATCCGCGACGCGGTGAAGGGCGCGTTCGACCGCGACATCGCCAAGCGCATCCGCCAGCGCACCTACTTCGGCCAGGACCTCGTGGCGCGCCCGCGCCGCATGGCCCTGATGAACCTGTTCCTGCACGGCATCGAGCCGCACATCCGGCTCGGCGACACGATCTACGAACCGGCCGCACCGGAGCGGTTCGACGTGGTGCTGACCAACCCGCCGTTCGGGACCAAGGGCGCGAACCAGGCGCCGGAGCGGGACGACTTCACGATCTCGACCTCCAACAAGCAGCTCAACTTCGTGCAGCACGTGCTGACCATCCTGAAGTCGGGCGGGCGCGCGGCGGTGGTGCTGCCCGACAACGTGCTGTTCGCCGACCAGGCTGGCGAGGTGATGAAGCTGCTCGCCGAGGACTGCGACTTGCACACGGTGCTGCGGTTGCCGCGCGGAACGTTCACCCCCTACTCGCAGGGCGTGAAGGCCAACGTGATCTTCTTCACCAAGGGCTACCCGACCGAGAACGTCTGGATCTACGACGCCCGCACCAACGTGCCGGGCATCACGAAGAAGGACCGGCCGCTGACGCGCGAGCACTTCGCCGAATTCGTGAAGTGCTACGGCACGGACCCCAACGGCAAGGGGAGGCGCAAGGCTGGCGACTCGAAGGACGACCGCTGGCGCAGCTTCCACCTGTCCGAGGTGGCGGAACGCGAGTTCAAGCTCGACGGGTTCAAGTGGCTCAAGGAGGAGTCGCTGGAGGACGCGGATGACCTGCCACCGCCGGAAGAACTGGCGACGGACGCGATCGCCGAGTTGGAGGAGGCCGTTGGAGAGCTCGGTGCGGTGCTGGCGCTGCTGGAGAACAGCGACGAAGCGAATCCCAAGATGAAGGCAGCTCGGGGATGAGCGACGAACTGCCGGAGGGGTGGGCCAGCGCACGGATCGCCGATGTCTTTGACTCATTTTCGACAGTTTGCCGGACAGCCCCCAGGGATCTCGCGGGTTTGGCGGCCGCGCCGGGATCGTTGGCACTACACGACCGCCTCGGCGGTTGAATGCGCGGGCCCGAGAGCGGTGAC
>JBASWX010000516.1:0-2101 GCA_049276695.1 Planctomycetota bacterium | reverse complement strand
ACGCAGCGCGCCGGCCAGCCGCGGCCCGGCAGCGAAGCGCCCGCGGCCGGGAAGTCGAGCTCCGGTGCGAACGGCACGCCGACGAAGCTGTCGCCGGCGTCGCCGAACGGGCCGCAGGCGAGCAGCGAACTGGCGTGGCCGGCGAGCGGCAGCCGTTCGCCCCGCGCCGGGTTCGTTGCGCGCTGCAACCGCCAGCGCAGCACCGCGCACTCCTGCGCGAGCAATCCGTGCCGCCGTTCGGTGGGCGCTTCCGGCAGCAACGCGAGCAACGCCGCCGGGTCCTGGAGCTGGCCGAGCCAGCGGCCAGCTTCGCGGACCAACAGCGCCGCGATGGGCGAGCGCGGTTGCGCCAGCGCCGCGGTCACCAGTTCGCCTGCGGTCGCGTCCGGGTCGTCGGTGGCGGGTGCCTGGGCAGTCACCAGTGCCTGCGCCAACGTGCGGGGATCGTCCTGGGCGGCGGCCAGGGCGGGCAGCGCGCAGACGACCAGCAGCCAGCGTCGCAGCAAAGCACTCATCGGCCACCTCCGGTCTGCAGCAGCACGAGCTGGCTGTCGGCGGCCTTGATCGCGCCGACGAAGTCGCGGAATGCGGCGTACTCGGCCGGCGCGATGCGCGGTCGGGTCAGGTGCAGGTCGCGCTCGACGACGACCGCGTCGCCGTCGGCGCGCCAGCGCATCGCGAAGCTGCCGAACGCGGCGTCCAGTTGCACCGGCGCCGGCAGTTCGCCGGCCCGCCAGCCCCCGGGCAGCACGTAACGCAGCCGGTGGCGTTCGCCGCGCGGCACGCCGAGCAGCAGCGGCGCCTGCCGTTCGCTGTCGGCGGTCCAGCGCATCAGGCCGCCGTCGTCCCACGAACTCGGCAACTGCCAGCTCGTCGCCGTGCGCTGGCCGAGCTCGGGCAGCAGCGCTCCGGTCTGCAGCTGCACCGGCTGCTCCGGATCGGCCGGCAGCCCGGGCGTCACCTCGCTCAGCGTCGCCTTGCCGAACTGGCGCACCAGCCGCCGTTCGACTTCTTCGCGCAGGCGGGCCGGTTCGGTCGCCAGCGTCGCGCGCAGCTCGACCGCCTGGTTGCCGAGCGGGCGCAGCGCTGCCTGCAGCCGGCCCGAACCGTCCGCCTGCAGCTCGATCACGTTGTCGATCTGCTCCAGGTTGGCGGCCGCTTCGGCCCACGGCACCGAGCGCAGTTCGGCCTTGCCGGCCGCGACGATCAGCACTTCCGCCCCCTGGTCCATCTCCGGCAGCGTGTCGGTCGGGTGCCAGGTCGCGGTGCCGTCGAGGAACCGTCCGGGGCGGCCCTGCTGCGGCGGCAGCCACGCGATGCAGTGGTTGAACTGCTCGACCATCGCCAGCCGCAGGTCGTCGAGGCTGCGCTGCGGGTCGGCGAAGATCAGCACCGGGTGGCAGGTCACGCCGATCTCGCCGAGCAGCGCGCACAGCAGCAGCGCCTTGTCCTTGCAGTCGCCGTGGCGCCGTTCGTGGATCACCGAGGTCGCGTACGGCTTGTAGCCGTGCACGCCGAACTCCCAGGCCTCGTAGCGCACGTCGGTGGTGACGAAGTGGTAGAGCGCGGCGATCTTGGCGTCGACCGTCGTCAGGTTCGCGCAGCGTTCCTGCACCGTGCGCTGCATCGCCGGCGTCACCTCGAGCTGGTTCCTGATCAGGTTCCACCACCACGCCGCGAAGTGGTCCCAATCGGCGAAGGTCGTGAGGCGCAGCGTCGGCTCGAGCTCGCGCTGCAGCGGTCGCGCCACCTCGGGGCGGTCGCGCGCGAGGTCGCGCAGGGTGCAGCGGAACGTCAGCGTGCCGTCGGGCAACGTCGACCGTTCCGGCTCCGGCGCGCCATTGCTGGCCTGCCAGCGGTAGTCGCGGCCGGGGGCCGCCAGCACCAGCAGGTCGTCGGTGCGCACTGGCGAGCCATCGGGGCTGCCGAACGTGTGCACCAGGCCGAAGTAGTCGCCGAAGAACGTCGGCGCCAGATCGTCGACGCGGCCCTCGACCGCGACCACGTCGCCGGGGCGCAGGTCGGGCAGCCGCACCCGCGCGCCTTGCAGCGCCGGTCGCTGCACCGTGCCGTCGGCGCGGAACACCCGGCACCCTAGCAG
>JBASWX010000515.1:0-6035 GCA_049276695.1 Planctomycetota bacterium | reverse complement strand
CGACGATGCCCGCGGGCACCGATGCCGCCGCCGCGCCGACGCCGGCAGCGGCGGGTGTCGCACCCACCGCGGACACGTCGGTCGCAGTTCCAGGCGCCGCGGTCGCGACGACCGCGGTGCTGTTCGGCAGCGTCAAGCGCGCCGACGGCACGCTCGTCAGCCTCGGGGGCTGCTGGCTGCAGCGCGATGGCAAGCAGGTCGGCACCCAGAACCTCGCCGAGGGCACGTTCGCGTTCGCCGGCCTGCAGCCTGGACCGCACCGCCTGACCTCGCGCATCGCCGACGAACTCGCGCTCGACCGCGAGGTGATGGTGACCGCACCGACGACGCGACTCGACCTCGAACTGCCGGCGCGTTGGCTGCTGCACGTGAACGTCGTCACCACCGACGGTGCCCCGCTGGTCGAGGCGATCGGCAAGCAGCAAGGCCCGATGCTGTACCGCACGCTGCGCGCTTTGGCGTTCCCGGAGCGGTTGGCCAACGACCTGCCGCGCGGGGTCCACGCCGAGATCGAAGCCGGTCTCGGCGGCTACCGCGGCAACGAACCGTTCTTCCGCGAAGCCCGGGAGAAGCCGCTGCCGAAGCAGACGGTCGGCGTACTGACGCTGCCCACCGGCCAATCCGCGCACGTGGCGCTGCTGTTCGGCGCGACGGTGCTGGCCCAACAGGCCGCGACGCCGGGTCAGGAAGCGCTGACCTTCGTGCTGGCGCCGGCGGCAGTGATGGCGAAGACCGGCACCGTGCGCGTGCGCTGCGTCGACGCTGCCGGCGCGCCCGTGATCGGCGCCCGCGTCCACGTCGGCAGCACCACCGGACTCAGCATCAGCGAGAAGCTGGTCACCGACGAACAGGGCCGCTACGTCGCCCGCGACCTGGTGCCCGGCCGCGTCACCGTCTCGGTGTACCAACAGGGACTGCGCATGCCGCCGCTGCAGACCGAGCTCGGGCCGGGAGAAGACGTCGACTTCGGCGACGTGACGCTGCGTCCGGCCGTCGAGGTGGAGATCTCGTTCGCCGAGTTCGGCGGCGATGGCTCGGTGCGGCTGCTGTGGCTCGACGCGCCACCAGGTTCGCGCTCGGCGAGCAGCGACGGCTACCACTCGGCGCAGAACGGAACGCTGCAGAAGGCCTCGCTGTATCCAGGCCGCTACGCTGCGTTGGCGCGCGGCAGACGCGGCGTCGCCTGGCGCGAGTTCGACACTGCGGCGTTGCCGCCCGGCCCGCTGCGTTTCGATCTGCGTCCCGGCGCGCCGCTGCGCATCGACAACCGCGTCGGCGCCGGTGTCGCCAGCTTCGAGATCGCGACCGCCCGCGGCGTACCGGTGCAGCGCGGCGACCTCGGCTCGCGCGGGGGCTTCACGGTCGACCTGCCGCCGGGCGACTTCGTCGTGACGATCGACACCGGCAGCGCTGCGCCGGCGCGGCGCTCGTTCGCTCTGCCGGCTGGGGGAGCGACCCTGACCCTGCCGTGACGGACTGCCGACCGGGCCATCAGGGCCTCTGGCTGCGAACGAAGCGGAGGCAGCGCTTCAGACTGTCGGACCGCTTCGCGGCGGCGAGCGGATCCCAGCGGCTGCCGCAGAAGCTGCGCACCTGATCGACGTAGCCGGGGCCGATCGCACCCGTGCGGCGCGGAACGATGTCCTCGCGAATGGAACGCAATCGCGACCGGCGCGCCAGTTCGACGAGCAGCCGCTTCGGATCGGCGACCGCCTCGACTTCGGCAGGCAGGGTCGCGCGCGACACTCCGAGCCAGGTCGCAGCTGACGGATCGGCCAGCAACCACGCCTCCACGGCGCGCACGGCGATCCGGACACAGCCCGCCACTCCGGCCACTCCGGCCGGCCGCAGGTCACGCAGCAACGACGCTGCGCAGTCGGCATCGTGGTCCAGATCTCGCAGCACGAGCCACGGCGAGAACGCAGCCGCCGCGGCGTAGCCACGCAGGCCGGCGTCGAGCCGGCCCTTGCCGCCGCAGATGTGCACGATCCCCACGGCGTGCCCGACCGTGCGCAGCACCGCGGCGACGACGGCGGCATCCGATTCGCCTTCGACGGCGATCGTCCAATGCAACGCACTCACGCCGGGAACGGCAGGGGCTGTTGCGCCATTCCCGCCGGCGCGACCTGCGGCAACACCGCATGGCCCGGATCGAGCCCCTGTTGCAGCAGCACCGCGATCTCCTTGCGCGCCGACGCCGGCTCGACGCGAGAGCCTTCCTTGTCGGGCACGACCAGGAGGATCTCGTCGAGGTCGATGCCGCGATCGGCCAGCAGGTCGGCGCTGTGCGTGCTGACCAGGATCTGGCGCGGCCTCGTCTTGCTGGCGCGGTGCAGCAGCCGTGGAATCTCGCGCACGACGGCCGCATTCAGCGACAGCTCCGGTTCCTCGAGCAGCAGCGGGGCCTCGTCCTCGGTCAGGATCCACAGCAGCGCAACCAGGCGCAGCGTGCCGTCCGAGAACTGCCGCTCGTCCTGCCACCCGGCGTTCGGGCGCCAGTGCTTGAACTGCCCCATCAGGTGCGGCACTCCCGACTTGTCGTTCTCGATCTGCAACTCCTGCAGCGTCGGCACGGCAACACGCAGTGCCTTCGCGATCCGGCGCAGCCGCGCATCCCGTGACTTCTTCGTCGTGTTGGCGACGCGGCGCAGGAAGTCGGAGCCGAGCGGGTCCCCGCCGACCAGTTCGAAGCGCTGCGGGTCGCGAAGCAGCTGCGGCACGAGGTGCAGGTACGAGATCGCTGCCAGGAAGTCGGCGAGTTCGCGGAACGGGGCGTTCGCACTCAACTGTTCCAGGTGCGTCTGGCCGAGCAGCGCCGCATCCGCCTGGTCCCGCGCATCGGGACGGGCGAGCAGCAGATTGCCGTCCTTCTCCACGACCTCCGCGACGACCACCGGGCCGCGCTTGCCGGCATCGATCTCCAGCCGGTAGCGCCACCGGGTGCCGTCGTCGTCGCCGACCTCGACGTCGACCACGACGTGGCTCTGGGTGCGCGCGTGCAGCGAACGGATCTGGCTGATGCCCTGACGCCGTTCGTTCATCACCGCGGCCTGCAGCCCGCCGGCGCCGGTGCGCGCGACATCGCCGAGGAAGCGCACCGCATCCAACAGGTTCGACTTCCCCGCCGCATTCGGACCGACGAGGAATACCCGCGCGGGCAACGCCACGTCGACGGACCGGAAGTTCTTCCAGTTCTCGAGCCGAAGGCGCCGGATCCGCATGCTTGCCGAGGGTAGCGGTTCGCTGTGCGGTGCTCCAGCACCACACCGACGCCAACGTCGCCGTAGCGAGGGCGCGCCCGTAGGATCCGGCGATGCCCGTCGGCTGCCGTCCGCTGCGTCCTGCGCTCGCCGTCAGCGCCCTGGTGCTGCTGACGACAGCAGCGAACGCGCAGGTGCGCACCGGCATCGACGTGCTCGCTGCGAACGGCTGCGAGCCGCTGCGCAACCGCAAGGTCGGGCTGATCACCAACCACACCGGCCGCACCGCCGCTGGCGCGCGCACGGTCGACGTGCTGCACCAGGCGAAGGACGTGACGCTGGTCGCACTGTTCTCCCCCGAGCACGGCTGGGAAGGCGCGCTGGACGCCAAAGTCGCCGACACCAAGGACGCGGCGACCGGCCTGCCCGTGTACTCCCTCTACGGCGAGACCCGCACCCCGACCGACGCGATGCTCGCCGGCATCGACACGCTGGTGTTCGACATCCAGGACATCGGCTGTCGCTTCTACACCTACCTGTCGACGATGCGGAACTGCCTCGAGGTCGCGGCGAAGAAGCAGCTGCGCTTCGTCGTGCTCGACCGGCCGAACCCGATCGGCGGCGTGCGCATGGAGGGGCCGGTGCTCGCGGCCGAGCGCCAGGACTTCGTCGGTGCCCACCGGATCCCGCTGCGCCACGGCATGACCGCCGGCGAACTCGCCCGCATGATCGCCGGCGAAGACGGCGTGCAGGTCGACCTGCAGGTCGTCGCGGTCACCGGCTGGTCGCGCGCCGAACTGTGGGATGCGACCGGGCTGCCCTGGATCAATCCGTCGCCCAACATGCGTTCGCTGACGCAAGCGCTGCTGTATCCCGGCATCGGCCTGCTCGAAGGCACCAACCTGTCGGTCGGCCGCGGCACCGGCACGCCTTTCGAGGTACTCGGCGCGCCTTGGCTCGACGGGCGCGCCCTGGCGGCGGCGCTGCGCGCGGCGAAGCTGCCCGGCGTGACCTTCGTGCCGATCGCGTTCACGCCGGACGCCAGCAAGTTCCGCGGCGAACGGTGCTCGGGCGTCAACGTCGTCATCACCGACTGGCGAACGTTCGAAGCGGTGCGCACCGGCATCCACGTCGCCTGCGCGCTGCGCGCGCTGCACCCGGACGCCTGGGACACGAAGAAGCTCGACTGGCTGCTGAAGCACGAGCCGACCCGCGATGCGATCCTCGCCGGCAAACCCGCCGACGAGATCGTCGCCAGCTGGCGCAAGGACCTCGAGCTGTTCCGCATCCGGCGCAAGCCGTTCCTGCTCTACGAGTGATCATGTCGTCGCCCGTGCACCTCGGCTTGGAGCTCTGCTGCCAGTCGCCGCCCGACGTGCTGCGCGGCTCGCGCGCGTTCGGCCTGCTGTGCAACCAGGCCTCGGTCGACCGCCAGTTCCGCCACGCCGCCGACCTGCTGGCGCAGCGTTTCCCCGGCAAGCTGAAGGCGCTGTTCGGACCGCAGCACGGGCTGTGGTCGGCCGATCAGGACAACATGGTCGAGACCGGGCACGCGATGCACCCGCGGCTGCACATTCCCGTGCACAGCCTGTACAGCGACACCCGCAAGCCGACGCAGCAGATGCTGGCCGGCCTCGACGTGCTGGTCGTCGACCTGCAGGACGTCGGCACCCGCGTCTACACCTACGCGTGGACGCTGACCTACTGCCTGGAAGCGTGCGCGCAGAAGGGCATCCCGGTGTTCGTGCTCGACCGCCCCAACCCGCTCGGCGGCGAGATCGCCGAGGGCCAGGCACTGGACCTGCGCTGGCAGAGCTTCGTCGGCAAGGCGCCGATGCCGATGCGCCACGGCCTCTCGATCGCAGAGCTGGCGCGCTGGTGCAACGACGTGATGGGCCTCGGCGCCGACCTGCGCGTGTTGCCGATGCAAGGCTGGCGCCGCAGCATGACCTGGGCCGACGTCGGCCGCGTCTGGGTGCCGCCGTCGCCGAACCTGCCGCGCGCCGAGTCGGCGTTCGTCTATCCGGGGCAGGTGCTGCTGGAAGGCACGAACGTCAGCGAAGGGCGCGGCACGACGACGCCGTTCGAGCAGTTCGGCGCGCCCTGGATCGAGCCGTGGCAACTGCTGGCGCTGCTCGCCGCCCACGACGTGCGCGGGGTCGCGCTGCGGCCGGTGCACTTCGAGCCGACGTTCCAGAAGTGGCAGGGCAAGGTCTGCGGCGGGCTGTTCCTGCACCCGACCGACCTCGACTCGTTCCTCCCGTACCGCACGGCGTTGGTACTGCTGCGCGCGCTGCGCGAACTGTGGCCACAGCAGTTCGCGTGGCGGCAGCCGCCGTACGAGTACGAAGCGACGCTGGCGCCGATCGACATCCTGGCTGGTGGTCCGGCAGTGCGCGAGTTCGTCGACGGGGAACGGCCGCTGAGCCAACTCGACGCCCTGGCAGCCCCGCCCATCGACTGGTGGCAGCGCGTGCGCCGCTCGTTGCTGTACTGAAGCCGGCCCGCCGCGATGACGCCTCAACCACCGCCGTCGACCCGACCCGGAACGTGGCCATGGACGGCGCTCGCGTGCGGGCCGGGCGTCGTGCTGCTCACGCTGCAGGCGGGCTGGCCAGCACCGTTCTTCAGCGATGACGCGTTCATCTCGCTGCGCTACGCGCAGCGCCTGCTCGCCGGCGACGGTCTGACGTGGACCGACGGCGAAGCGGTCGAAGGCTACAGCAACCTGCTGTGGGTGTTGGCGACCGCCGGGCTCGGCGCGCTCGGCGTCGACCTGGTGACCGCCGCGCGCAGCCTCGGCGGCGCAGCGACCGTCGCCGCGCTGTGGTTGCT
>JBASWX010000514.1:0-3038 GCA_049276695.1 Planctomycetota bacterium | reverse complement strand
GTCCGGCGGCGTGGCGGTGGCGGCACGCACCGCGCGTTGCACCAGCCCGGCGAGCCCCTCGTCGCGCTCGGCTTCGACCGTGACCAGGAACAGGCCGCGGTCTTCGCCAGCCGGCCACGGCGCGCGGCAGCGGATCCGGCAGTCGGTGCGACCGGCGCGCTGCAGTTCGCGGGCCAACGCACTGTCGTCGCCGTCGCCGAGCCACGCCATCGCGGTGGCGAGCACGTTCGCGTCGACCGTCGCCGGCAGCACCCAGCCGATCGCGACCGCCGGCCGCGGCGTGCCCGGCACGATGGAATGGCGCACGCCAGCCAGCGGCTGCGGTGGTGGCTGTGGCGCGGCCGTGCGTGGCGGCAGGCTGGTGACGGCGAACGTCGCCCGCAGCGTCGCCTCGGCGCTGGCGGCGTCGAAGTCGCCGAGCAACACGTGCACGGTGCGTTCGGGGCGTTGGCTCGCTGCCCACGCCGCCAGCGCCTGGCTGCGCGTCGGGCTGCCGCCGCCCGGGAGCTGCAGGCCACGCGCCAGCGCGTGCCCCGGCATCGTCAGCGCCAGTACTTCGGCGTGCAGCGCGCGGTGCGGGTCGGCGGTAAGGGCCTTGGCACGCGCGGTGGTCAGCCGCGACCACTCGGCGTCGACGCCGCGCAGCGGTTGCTGCTCGCGCCGTTCGACCAGCAGGCGCCCGACCTCGCCGATCGCCGCCGCGATGGTCGTCACCGCCAGCACCGCGACCGGACCGCGTTCGTGCAGTTCGAGGCGGTGGCCCGGGGCCGCTGCCAGCACCCGCGGGAACACCGTCGGGTCGAACAGCTGCCGGCACCGGTCGTCGAGCGTGGCCGCCTGCTGGCGCAGCGGCCCGTCGTCCGGGGAACCGCGCAGCTGCGCCAGCAGCCCGTCGCGCTCGTCGAGTGCTCTGCGTTCCCGTTCGGCATCCCGACTGCCGGTCAGCCAGGTCCCACCCTGGGCCGCGTGGATCGCGGCGCGCGCGAGACCCTCGAGCCCCGGCGGGTCGTCGCTGCCGTCGATCCAACTCGCGATCGCCCAGTGCACCTGTGGCACGCCAGGATCGGCGATCAACACGAAGCGGCTGCCGTCCGGTGCGGTGAAGGTCGCGACCGGTAGTTGGGCGGCGGCCGGTTGCTGAGCGGCCGCGGGCAGCGTCAGCGCGATCGCGAGCAACCAGCTCCCACCCGGGCGCCGGTCACGCCGTCGCGGCGCCATCCGCGTGCGCAGCACCGCCCTCGGCGCGCTGCTGGCGTCCGGACCGCGGGCTGCAGACTCCGCGCTTGCTGGCCGCGACGAAGTCGACGATCTCGCGGCAGATCGGATCTTTGTGCCAGGAACTGGCGCGGACGAACTCGAGCCGCTGGTGCATCGTGCCGGCACGCCAGAACAGTAGTCGGAAGACGCGCTTGACGAGAGCCTTCTGTGCGGTGGTGAAGCCCGCGCGCTGCAGGCCGATCAGGTTCACCGCGACCAGCTTGGCGCGGTCGCCCTGCACCATCGCGAACGGCGGCGCGTCGTGCGACACCATCGCGCCAGCGCCGACCATCGCCAGCTTGCCGACGCGCGCGAACTGATGCACGCCGGCCATCGCGCCGAGGATCGCGCGGTCGCCGATCCAGGTGTGACCAGCCGCCATCGCACCGTTGGTGAACACGACGTGGCTGCCGACGGTCGCGTCGTGACCGATGTGGGCGCCGATCAGCAGCATGTTGTGGTCGCCGATCGTCGTGGTGCCGCCGCCGAACGGCGTGCCGCCGTGGATCGTGACCTGTTCGCGGATGCGGTTGTGCGAGCCGATGCGCAGCCGGCCGACCGCTTCGCCGGCCTTCAGCTTCTTGTCCTGCGGATTGCAGCCGATCGTCGCGAACGGATAGAGCTCGCAGTCCTCGCCGATCCAGGTGTCGCCGTCGACGACGACGTGGCTGACCAGCCTGGTGCGGTCGCCGATGCGCACCGCGGGTCCGATCGTGCAGTAGGGGCCTACCTCCACGTTCTCGCCGAGCTCGGCACCGGGCGCAACGATCGCGGTCGGGTGGATGCCCATCGAGAGGTCTTCGGCGTGCGTTCGGAACGTGTGGCCAGCGCGTATGTCTACCAGCGTCGCCGGACCGGCGCTACCTTTCGCTCCGCGCGTCCGCGCCGCCTCCGGCCGCTCGCCGGCAGTCGTCCTTGCCGTCGGCGGTTCCGTTGCGGGCCGGCGACGACACTTCGCACTCTCGCCATGTTTCCGGCTCCGTCGCGACCCCGTCGTTCGCCACTGTCGTCCCGTTGCCCCGCGCGATCCCGGCCGGCGGGGGCCCGTTCGTGACGCACGTTCGTGGCGAGAGCGTTGCTCCGGGCGTCGCGGTCGGGCCGGTGTTCCTGCGCGGCTTCGACGCGCAGCAGACGACGCGCCGCATCGCCGCCGACGAGGTCGAGACCGAACTCAACCGGCTGCGCGACGCGCTGCAGAAGAGCCGCGGGCAGATCGAGGAGATCAAGCAGCAGCAGGCCGACCGCCTCGGCGAGGCCGAACTGCGCATCTTCGACGCCCACCTCGCCTACCTCGGCGACGCGATGTTCGTCACCGAGATCGAAGCGCAGGTGCTGAACGAACGGCTGCCGGTGCGCGACGCGGTGCAACTGGTGTTCAACAAGTACGACCGCATCTTCCAGCTGGTCGAGAGCGAGTTGCTGCGCAAGCGCGCCAGCGACCTGCGCGACGTCGCGACGCGGCTGCAGCGCAACCTCGAGGCCGACACGGTGCGCGGCGCCGCGCAGCCGAGCGGCCCGTACGTGCTGGCGGCGAAGAAGCTGACCACCGCCGACATGTTCGACCTCGCCAACGGCAAGGTCGAGGGCATCGTCGCCGAGGAAGGCGGCATGAGTTCGCACGCGGCGATCCTGGCGCGCGGGCTCGGCATCCCGACGGTGTCCGGCATCCGCGACCTGGCGCGCCTGCTGCGCGACGGCGACGTCGTGGTGCTCGACGCGACGACCGGCGAACTGGCGGTGCGCCCCGACGACGGCGCGCTCGCCGAGGCGACCGCCCGGGC
>JBASWX010000513.1:0-16829 GCA_049276695.1 Planctomycetota bacterium | reverse complement strand
CCCTCGGGCCGACGCCGGTGCAGCGGCCGGCGGCGGGCGATCGCGAGCCGGACCGGGCCGCTGCCGCCGCCGACCTCAAGAGCCAGCGCGATGCGATCGAGAGGCAGGCGATCGTGCAGGCGATGCGCGAGTACGACGGCGACAAGGTCGCCGCGGCGCACAAGCTCGGGCTGTCGCGCAGCGCGTTCTACCGGCGTTGGCGCGCACTGGGGCTGTGACAGGGGTGGTGACTTGCGTGGACTGGTTCGCCAGGCACGCAAGCGCTCGGTCGGCGCGGGACTCTCGAACACCACCGATGGTGGCGGGCCCACTCGAGTCATCAGTCCTGGCTGTGAGCGACATCCCCTGAATTGCGCCGAGCCGTCTCGAAGTGCACTCCGGCCAACCGATGGCCCGACTGGTGGGCAGTTGTGAAACCAGCGTCACGAGCGTCCCCGACACGGGGCAAGGGGGGGATCCCCACCATGTCGATCACTCGCTGTCTTCCTGGTGCCGTGTTGTTTGCCGCCGCCGTGCCGGCCCAGTTGACCGTCACCGACGGCAACATGCAGGTCGCACTGGGCGCGCCGTCGTCGGTGTCGCAGGCGCCGCTGCCGTTCGCGCTGCGAGCGGATGCGCTCGCCACCGACCACGGCCGCGAACACGGGTGGTACTTCCGGATCGTCGGCGACCGGCGGGAATACGCGCTGCGTCGGCTCGGCGCCGTCGTCGTCGGCAATCCGACGCCTGACCACGGCGATCGCGACTTCGCCAACCTCGACAACCGCGGCCTGCTGAAGGCGAGCCACGATCTGGACATCTACGACGCCGGTCCGGCTAGCGGCGTGTGCACCAGCCGCCTGACCCTGATGAACATCTCGAGTGCGCCGGTCACGGTGAACGTCTACTGCTACACCGATCTCGACGTCGCCGACACCTTCGGCGACGACGTCGTGACCGGCACCGCCCAGTCGCACTTCGTGACCGACGCGTCGGGGGTGCAGATCGAGGTGCGGGCGCTCGGCAGCGACCTCGCGGCCGCAGTTCCGTATCCGGGAATCCGGAACCTGCTGCTCGATACCGCGGCGGACAACCTGCCGGCGACGCTGGCACCGTTCGTCGGCGACTACACCGGCGCCTTCCAATGGCAGAACCGGACGCTGCAGCCGTTCGAGGTGCGTTCGTTCCAGGTGCTGTTCGCGGTCGACACGGTGGCCGCCGCCGCGCCGCTGGTCGAGCTCTATGGCACCGGCAATGGCAGCCACTTCGAGATCCAGACTCCGACCCTGCCGCTGCAGGACAACACCCAGCCGCGGTCGTTGGTGATCCAGATGAAGGGGGCGCTGCCCGGCGCCGAGCAGCGCACGATCGTCGGGCTCAGTCCCTGGGTGCCGCAGCCGTTCATCTCCGGCATCGACCTGTGGGTGCTGCCGACGTCGGTCTTCGGCGTGTACGCCGGCCTGACGTCGGCGACCGGCACCGCGCAGGAGGTGTTCACGATCCCGCCGGCGCCGTACTTCGCCGGCATCTCGGCCTACTTCCAGGTCTTCTACGTCGACCCCGCGGCGCCCAACCAGTTCGCGTACTTCTCGCCGGGCCTGCACGTCCGCATCGGCAAGCTCTGACCGGCTGCCAGTGGCGCGCTGCGATGCGCCGCGCACAATCCGGCACGATGAAGACCGTGCCGTGGACGTTGCTCACCGGACTGTGCCTCGCCGCGTGCACCGCGCCGCCAGCGGCGCTGCCGCGCGGGCTCGACCAGGCACTCGCCGGGCTGCTGGCGCAGCCGGAACTCGCGGGCGGGCGCATCGGCGTGTGCGTGGTCGACGCCGCGACCGGGGAACGGCTCGCCGGGCACGACGACGACCGCGGCTTCGCGACCGCGTCGAACATGAAGCTGATCACCGCGGCGGTCGGCCTGACGACGTTGGGTTCCGAGCACCGCACGACGACGGAACTGTGGCTGCGCGGCGAGGTGCGCGATGGCACGCTGCACGGCGAACTGGTGTTGCGCGGCCACGGCGACCCGACCTTCGGCAAGGGCGAAGCCGGGCGCGCGGCGTTCCGCACGTTCGTGGCGGCGCTGCGCGAGCGCGGCATCCACCACATCGCCGGTCGCATCGCCGGCGACGGATCGTGGCTGGGCGGCGAGCACCTGGGGCTGGGCTGGCAGTGGGACTACCTCGACGAGGACTACGCGGCGCCGTTCGGTGGGCTGTGCTGCCGCGGCAACGTGGTGACGGTGCGAGTGCGACCCGGCGACGGCGGAGCATCGGTCACGGTCGAGCCGCCGCTGTTGCCGGTCGCCGCCGACCTGCGCCAGGTCGCTGCTGGCGGTCCGACCCGGATCACGGTGCGGCGTGGGCTCGGGGCGCAGCGCATCGAGCTCGCGGGCACGATCGCCGCCGATGCCCCGGCCTGGAGTGCGGCGGTCACGGTGCCCGACGCGGCGGCGTTCGCGGCAGCCGTGCTGACGGCAGAACTGCAGGCCGCGGGCATCCTGGTGCAGCCAGCGCCGGAGGCCGCAGCGATCGGTGGGGAGCCGGTGTGCATCGCCAGCGTGCCGTCGCCGCCGCTGCACGAGCTGCTGCGCCCGTTGCTCGCCGACAGCGACAATCTGTACGCGGAGCAGGTCGCGCGCATCGCCGCGCGGGTTGCGATCGGTGATGGCGGCACCGCGGCGATGGCGAAGCACGCGCGGGCGGTGCTCGACGGTCTCGGCGTACCAACCGCCGGCATGGTGCTCGCGGACGGCTCCGGGCTGTCGCGCCGCGACCTGGTGCAGCCGCGGCAACTCGCGGCCGTGCTGCTGGCCATGCACCGCTCGCCGCACCGCGCAGCGTTCGTCGACGCGCTGCCGCTGGCGGGCAGGAGCGGCACGCTGCGCACGCGGTTCACCGCTGGCAAAGCCCACGGCCGCGTGCGGGCGAAGACCGGGTTCATCAGCCGCGTCGTGTGCCTGTCGGGTTACGTGCCGCGACCGGATCCGACGGCTGCCCCGCTGGTGTTCAGCGTGATGTTGAACGACTTCACCTGCGACGAGGCGGCGGCGAAGGGCGCCGCCGATGCGTTCGTGCAGCAGCTCGCCGCGGCGGCCGGTTGGTGAAACCGTCGCGGTGCCTTCAGAACACCACCGACACGCCGGCCTGGAAGCCGTCGATCGTCAGGTCGGCGTCGTAGGCGAAGCCGCCGGCGCTGCCGGCGGCCGCGAACGTCGACAGCCGGTAGCCGGCGAAGAACGTCACGTCGTGCTGCGTCATCGTCCAGCTCGCGCGCAGTTCGAGGTCCTGTAGCAGGCCCTCGAAGTCGCCGCCGATGACGATCTGCGGCGAGACCTCGTAGTCGGCGTCGAACGCGAAGTCGCGCCAGGAGGCGCGGAAGCGGCCGGCGATCGCGACGATCTCGCCGTCGATCCCGACGTTCTGGGCGCGGACGCCGTCGTCGGTGCGGGCGCGCAGCACCAGGTCGCGCCAGACGAACGTGCCGCCGAGGCCGCCGCGCAACACCAGCGGCTGGTTGCGCCAGGTCGTGCGCACGGTGGCCAGCGGCTCGACGTAGCCGATGCGCAGTTCGTCCATCTCGACCTGCATGCGCACGAGGTCGGTCGCGAGCAGGTTGCCCCAGTCGTCGCCGAGCACGTTCGGCCGCGCCGAGTTCTGGTCGAGCTTGAACCAGTCGAAGCGCACGCCGCCGAAGCCGTCGCCGATGTCCGCGCGCACGCCGATGTCGTCGCGGTAGTGGTCCTGGCCGAACGAGCGCAACGGCTGCGGCGCGTTGTCGACGATCGGGCCGAGCAGGCCCTGCTGCGACTGCACCGCGACTTCGCCGCGGACCTGGTAGTTGGTGAAGTACGGCGAGACCAGGATGCGCGGTTCGGCGAACACGGTCGACGTGCAGCCGCCGGCGAGCGCGAACAGGCAGAGGGACGTCGGGGCGGAGCCGCGCATGGGGCGGCAACGTAGCGCGCCGCGCGATCGAAGACGACGCGGTGGCGGCGCCCGGACGGATTCGTAAGGTGTCGCCGATGAGCGAAGTGTTCCTGGAACGCGACTTCAAGGCCTACGAGCGGCACCGCCAGGACGACCCGGAGTTCGACGCGCTGCGGCTGTCCGTGCGCCGCAAGCTGAAGGCGATGGTCGACCAGGTGGTCAAGGAGGCGAAGTCGGCGGGCGTCGAGCTGAGTGCGCAGGCCGGGCTGCACCGGCCGTACACCTTCAACAGCTACCGGGTGCGCGAGCAGCGTGCCTACCTGTGCCGCGGCACCAAGGAACGCAAGCAGCTGGCGGCGTTCTTCGGCGAGGCGCTCGGCAAGGACGCCGAGACGCACTACATCCAGACCGTGCTCGAAGCGTGCCTCGATGACCAGATCGTCGAGGCGGCGTTGCGCATCCACCCGCAGGCGTGGTGGGACGGTGAGAACCTGAAGAAGAAGGTGCTCGGCGACCCGGCGAAGCTCGAGGAGTTCTGCGCGCTGCTGCGCGCGCTGCCGGGCGGCTTCAACCTGAAGCTGCACGACTGGAAGAAGGACCACTGGTGCGCGTCCGCGAAGGCCAGCGAGGTCAAGGAGATGTTCGGGCACTACACGCCGGGCAACCACTGGCTGCACGTGCAGCGGCAGCTGCCGAAGGACGACGCGGTGGCGATGGGGCCGGACGGCGAGGCGTGGGTGCGCAGCTCGCTGCTGGCGCTGCTCGGCGTCTACCGCTTCGTGCTGTGGGATCCGTCGTGATCCGGCCGCCTGCCGGCGCCGTTCACTGCGCCGGGTAGTGCGCCCTGACCCACTCGGCCCACTTGCGGTCGAAGTCGAGCATCGTGACGCCGTAGGCGGCCAGCAGCCCTTCGCGCGTGGCGCCGACGAGGTCGGTCTGGTCCGGCGCCCAGTTGGCGTCGACGCGGCCCTTCACCGTGAACAGGAACTTCTGCCACTTCTCGGGCCCCTGCGACAGCAGCCAGTCGATGCGCGACCAGACCGCGACGTGGTCGTCGAACTTGATGTTGCCGAAGTCGCGCCAGGTCGCGACCTCGGGGAACGCGGTGACCTTGTTGCCATTGAGCAGGTTCCGGCAGTACGGCTCCCAGCGTTCGATCGTCTTCATGTCGGCGATCGAGCCCTCGTTCTGGTCGAAGCTCGGCCACTCGGGACTGACGCGGCGGCAGTTCCAGTGGCCGAAGCCCTCCTTGATCCACACTGGCAGGTCGTACGAGTAGTAGCGGAAGCCGTCGAGCAGGTTCTGGCTGACGTTGAACGCCAGCGAGCAGTGCAGCGCGGTGTCGTGCTTGAGCGGGAACTCGTTCGACTCGGTCGTCATGCCGGCGAGCAGCGAGCTGGTCTCCTTGAAGTGCCAGCGCTGCGGGTGCACGGTGTCGCGCCCGATGAAGCCCTTCATGTAGCCCTGGTAGGGACCGGCCTTCTCGGTCACGAACACCAGGTACTTGTCCTTCATGCCGAGGAACGGCCCGTAGCCCATGTAGCGCCCGCCCGGCGCAACCATCACCTTGTCGGGGGACGCCGGGAAGTCCTCGTCCTTGACGCCGAACAGTTCCGACGTGTCGGCATACAGCTTCTCGAGCCGCATCGCGGTCAGGTGCAGGCGCAGCCACGGATCGAGCGTGCGCACCTTCGGGTTGATCCCGGGCAACACCTTCTGCAGCTCCTCGAGCTCGCGCCGGATCTTGCCGCGGGTTTCGGGGTCGAGCGGCACCGGCCACGCCGGCAGGTTGAGGCCGATGCGGTAGTGCTTCGTCTCGACCCACAGGATCTGCACGAACTCGAGCGCGTCGGCGACCTGTTGCGAACTGATCGGCTTGTCGGCGATGTTGCCGAACGGGAACGGTCCGTAGCTCTCGTAGCCGAGCTTCGCCATCAGCTCCGGGTCGTTCTTGGTGTACGGGTCGATGCGCCACTTGGGCAGCTTGTCGTGCTTGTCGCCTTGGGCCGCGGTGGCCGCCGGCAGTGCGAGCAGCGCGAGCACGAGCATCGTGGACGGGAGGAGCGGACGGTGCATGCGCATCACGAACGGTTGGCGGGCGGGGTCGGGTTCGGCCGCAGTGAGGGATTCCGCGGTCACAGTTTCTGCAGCCAGGTCTTCGCGTGTTCGATCGCCTGGAACACCGACAGGTTGTCGATCGGCGGCTCGCCGTGCAGCACGCGCGCGGCATTGACCGCCTCGCGCTTGACCGGGTGATCGTTGGCCTCGAGGTAGCGGCGCAGCAGCATGCCCTGTTCCTTGGCCATCAGGTAGCGCAGCAGGCGCAGCCCGTTCATCTGGTCGGCGGCGTTGGCCTTCGCGATCGCCTCGAACACGAGGGTGCCGCTCCCGGGGCAGCGCGCCGCCGGCAGGACCTCGGCGACGAGGCCCGCGATCTCCGACCAGTGCGCCTTGCAGTACACCAGCACCGGGGTCAGCGCGTCGGCCCGCTTCTGCGCGAGCAATCCGAGCTCGCAGTAGAACGCCGTCTGCTCGTCCTTGTCCTTGCGCGTCGCTTCGAACAGCGGCGCCATCTCGGCGTCGCCGAAGCGGCACAGCCGGTGCACCAGGTAGCGCCGCAACTCGACCACCGGTCGCTTCGCCTCGCGCGCCATCAGCGCTGCGTGCGAGCGGTCGAGCATCTCGTCGAGCACGCCGAACAGCGACGCGTTGATGCTGTCGACGCGGTCGCTGACCTGCTGGATCAGGATCGGGGCGGCGCCAGCACCCAGCTGCAGCAGGCCGCGCTTCGCCTCGGGGTACAGCTTCGCGTCGGGCTTCTTGAACTGGCCGGCCAGCGCGCGCGCCCGGTCCTTGTCGGTGTCCTTCAGTGCCGGCCACTCGGCGAGCTTGCCGGTCGTCGCCGCCTGGCCCTGCTTGTCGGCGGTCGCGGGCGCTGGCACCGGCGTCGGGTTCTGCGCTGCGGCTCCGGCCGCGAGGGTCGTCGCCAGCACCAGCAGCGGTGGCAGGAAGAGCGGCAGGTGGATCGTGGTCACGGCTGTTTGGGCGGGTGGATCCAGGGCGGCATCGCGGTCAGGTGGTCGGGATGGACGAACGTGGCCTTGTCGGCGAGCGCCTGCTTCTGCTGCTGGTACCACTGCATGAAGTCGCCGGACGGATGGGTCACGAACGCGACCTGCAGCGCGTCGACGTAGTCGTCGAGCTGCAGGCCCGGCGATTCCTTCAGCTCGTAGGCGGCGGCGACCCAGAAGCCGCTCGGCAGTTCGAGCGGCGGGCTGGTGGCGCCGACGCGCTGCGGGTCGAACAGGAACATCGCGATCGGCAGCATGGCCTGCAGCCGGGTCATGTTGCGCCGCACCTTGTTGGTGTCGAGCAGCGCCGTCTGCTTCTCCAGTTCGTGGATGTTGCCGGCGGTGGCGACCAACGCCTCGGCGCGTGCCTTCTGCTCGGCGCGTTCCGCCGGGAATGCGCGCTGCGCCAGCCGCAACGGGATCAGGTGTTCCTCGAGCACGCGCTGGACCTTGGTCTTCCTGCCGCCTTCGGGCACGCACGAGTCGTAGAAGGCGACGTACGGCTGCACATCGGCGAGCGTGATCTCGATGCCGTCGAGCACCAGCAGCCGTTGCTCCTCGGCCGGCGCGTCGGCGCCGCAGCTGGTCAGCAGCAGGCCGGTTGCGACCGCCACCGCAGCGGCGCCGAGGGTCAGGCGGAACCAGTTCACGGCGTGTCGAGCGTCGCGAGGAAGCTGCACAGCGGGCCGGTCACGAACCGGTACGTGGTGTCGAGCAGGTTGGCGAGCTGTGGCGCCTCGCTGGTCGGCACCGGGCCGGCGAAGCTGCCGGTGTTCTCGAGCCACAGCGACCGCGGGTCCTGCGGCCAGGTCTCGATGCGCGCCTGGAACGTCTCGCGCCCGTTCGGCGGCGGCGGGAACACCAGCCGCACGCCGAGCTGCTGCAGCGGCCGGTCGAACGACTGCCACGCGTCGGCGCCCGGCGCCACCAGCCGCCGGCTCAGGAACTCGCGGCCGTCGCGGTAGTGCCGCGGCGCGATCAGCGAGCGCACCACGAACTGCTGCGCCAGCGACGTGGTGACGCCGAGCGTCTGGAACGCCGCCGAGGTGACGTTGACGACGCGCGTCGCGAAGTCGTCGACGCTGGTGCCGCGCAGTTCCTCGCGCAGCACCAGGCGATCCCACGTGAACGTCGCCATCGACACCTGGCCCGGCGCCTGCGGCAGGTTGCTGAGGTGGATGCCGTCGGGCGCGACCTGGAAGTTCTGGTAGCCGATCGCCGGCTGCCGCCACAGGGCGTTGTGGATGGTCTGCACCAGGTCGGCGCGCAGGTTCTGCGGCGGGTACAGGATCTCGGCGGCGAAAGCGATCGTGCGCGGATCGTAGGTCATCGATGCAGCGCGCATGCTAAGGGCGCCATCGCACCGGGTCAGCGGGGGCCGGGCCGATCGGCGGGATTGTGGGAGGAATCCCCTGGGCGGCTCGTTTCGCGCGCGCCCGTTGCTAGACTCTTCGCCCCTTCCTGCCAACCTGAAGACTCCGATGCACCGCGTCCTCGCCGTTGCCACCGCCGTGGCGGTCACCGCCGCCTCCCTCATCGCCCAGAACGACCAGGCGCAGATCAAGGCGCTGCAGAAGGAGGTCGACCAGCTCGCCGAGCAGCTGGTCCAGGAGCGCGCCAGGCTGCTGACCGACCTGCGCGTCAACGGCAAGCAGCTCGACGCCAAGGAAGTGATGCGCGAGGCCGTCTATCTGACGGGCGGCAAGCTGGTCGAGGCCAAGGTGGCGAACTTCTTCATCCTGGAGGAAGTGAAGAAGCAGGTCGAGTCGGGGCAGCGCAAGCCGGAGGAGTTCCTGGTCAGCGAGCAGGACGTGACTGACCAGCTGGCGCCGATGAAGACCGAGTTCGAGAGCAAGAACCCGGGCGTCGACTTCTGGCAGGTGGTGCGTTCGCAGTACGGGCTGAGCAAGGAGACGTTCCTCGAGCAGCGCAAGGAGTCGCTGCTGTTCGACCGCGTGTTCTTCCCGGGCGCGCCGAAGGACTGGCCGGCGATCACCAAGGAGGCGATCAAGGCGCAGACGCAGAGCGACCAGGGGCCGCGCTTCCTCGAGCAGCTCGAGAAGGCGACCGAGGGCACCGACGAGAAGGGTCAGCCGAAGAAGCTGCCGGACTTCTGGGTCAACATGATGCGCCAGTTCGTGCAGAAGGGCCTGCGCAGCTGGAGCGACATCCGCTACGCCTCGCACGGCCTGCCGGCCGACGTCGTGCTGAAGGTCAACGACCTGGAGTGGAAGACCGACGAGGCGTTCGAGTTCATCAAGAAGGGCCTCTACGTGCAGGACCTCGAACGCGCGGTCCAGGAAGTGGTCGCGCGCGAGGCGCTGCGCCAGGAACTGATCGCCAAGGGCGCCTACGTCAGCGACGAGGAGTTCACCCGCCGCTACGACGAGTACCGGCAGCCGTACGACTCGACGCCGTTCACGGTCGAGGTCATCGCGACGCGCTTCAAGGGTTACCCGTGCCTCGAAGCGTTCCGTTCGCGCTGGCGCCTGATCACCTCCTACGCCGAGATGATCAAGGCCGAGATCAACGACGAGAACCTGCAGGCACACGCCGACAAGCGCGGCGCGTTCTTCGCCGACGGCCAGCTCGACTGCAACCTGATCCCGTTCCAGGCGCGCAACCCGAAGACCGGCGCGTGGGAACCGGACGGCATGACCGCGGCGAAGGCCCGCTGCGAGGCGGTGTTCGCGGCGCTGGAGAAGAAGGAGCTGACCTTCGACCAGGCGCTCGACAAGCACACCGAGTTCTTCGCCAACGACGACAAGAAGGGGCGGCTCGGCATGCTGCCGCTGAACCAGCTGCGCCAGCAGCTGCGCGAGAGCGAGTTCACGCAGATGCTCGACGGTTTCTCGCTGGCCGAGTACCTGTTCTTCGAAGCCGAAGTCGGCAAGACGCTCGGCCCGATCCAGGGCCCGGACGGCTGGTTCATCGCCCGCGTCAACACCCGCACGCCCGCGCGTCGCAAGATCGACGTCAAGGTCGAGCGCGAGCGCGAGCTGGTGCGCGAGGACTTCATCACCTGCCGCTTCTTCACCTGGGCCGGCGAGGTGATCGGCCGCGCCAAGTTCGAGTGAGCCGCCTCGCCCGCGGGGCGACGCGGCTCAACCCTGCCGCGACGCCGCAACGCGGGGACCGACGAACGCGAGATCAGACGGATCTGGCCCCGCTGCGGCGTCTGCTGGTAGGCCGCCTCGCCCGAGTTGATGGCGACGTGGCGCGGGCGAACTACGGCCCCGCGCCTTACGATGCGCGCGCTTGAGCGAACCTGCTGATTCCCGCTCGGCGCTGCGCGCGCTGCTGCACCGGCTGTGGGAGGCGGTGGTCCGCTACCGCAGCATGGTCGCGACCATGCTCGCCTTCGGCTTCCTGGAGGCGCTGTTCACCAAGCTGCCGTTCGTGCTGGTGAAGCCGCTGATGGCCGAGATGGGGGCGGCACCCGGCCCGTCGCCGGCCCAGCCGGCAGCCCCCGGCCAGCCGTCGTGGAGCGAACGCCTGCTCGACGACTTCAACCAGTGGTTCCGGACGCTGGCCGGCGACGTTGCGCAGGCGCTCGGCTTCCAGTTCGACCACCCGGGAATGAACGTGGTCGTCGTCTGCGGGTTGATCGCCGCGGTCTGCGGCCTGTTCGGCGCGGTGACGATCTACTTCGTGCAGACGATCTCGCGCTTCTTCGCGATCCGCATCGTCGCCGACCTGCGCACCGAGCTGGCCCGCCACTTCCTCGCCCTGCCGATCCGTTTCTACGGCCGCCAGCGCATGGGCGAGCTGATCAGCAAGGTCACCAACGACACCCAGGTGATGCAGCGTTCGTTCGAACTGGCCGCCGACAACATCGTCGTCGACCCGTTGATGATCCTCGGCAACATCGCGATCCTCGCGTGGTTCGTGCCCGAGGCGATCTGGGTGCTGCTGGCGATGGTGCCGCTGATGGTGATCCCGCTCTACAAGCAGGGCCGCCAGGTCAGCAAGCGCAGCACCAGGAGCCTGCAGGCGATGGGCGACACCACCGAGTCGCTGAACCAGATCCTGACCGGCGTGCGCACCGTGAAGGCGTTCCAGCTCGAGCCGACGATGCTCGAGGCGTTCCAGGCCAGCACGCGCACGTTCCTCGACCGCGCCCACCGCATGTTGCGTGCGAAGGGCCGCTCGATGGCGCAGACGTTCGTCAGCTACCAGGTCGGCTTCGGCGTGCTGCTGGTACTGCTCGGCTATGTCGTGCTGGTCGAACGGCGCATCGGCTTCGACGACGTCGCCCTCGTGATCGCACCGCTGGCGACGACCTACCAGCACATCAAGCGGTTGACCCGTTCGTACCACGTGCTGATGGAGTCCGCCGGCGCGCTGAGCGGCATCGAAGTGATCCTGCACGAAGGGGTCGACCACGCCGCGCTCGGCGGCGAGCCGTTGCCGGTGGTGCGCGGCGACCTCGAGCTGCGCTCGGTCGCGTTCGCCTACGACGACCTGCCGGTGCTGCGCGGCCTCGACCTGCGGGTACGCGCCGGCCAGACGGTGGCGCTGGTCGGCGAGTCCGGCGGGGGCAAGTCGACGGTGATGGACCTGATGCAGCGCTTCCACGACCCGCAGCAGGGCGCGGTGCTGGTCGACGGCAAGGACCTGCGCAGCGTGCGCCTCGCCGACTACCGCGCCCACACCGCGTCGGTCGACCAGCAGCCGTTCCTGTTCAACACCACGGTGCGCGAGAACATCGCCTACGGCCGGCCCGGGGCGACGCAGCCGCAGATCGAGGCCGCGGCGCAGGCCGCCAACATCCACGACTTCATCCTGACGCTGCCGAACGGCTACGACACCCTGGTCGGCGAACGCGGCAGCAACCTGTCCGGCGGCCAGCGCCAGCGCCTGACGATCGCGCGCGCGATCGTGCGCGACCCGGCGATCCTGTTCCTCGACGAGGGCACCTCCGCGCTCGACTCCGAGAACGAGGAGATCGTGCAGAAGGCGATCCAGCGGCTGCGCGCCGGCCGCACCTCGATCGTGGTCGCGCACCGGCTGTCGACCATCGTCGACGCCGACCTGATCGTGGTGCTCGAAGAGGGCCGCGTCGCCGAGTCCGGCACCCACGCGGAGCTGCTGGCGCACGACGGGCTGTATCGTGCGATGTACGAACGGCAGTCGCGGCGGTCAGGGGCCTCCAGCGGGGCCCAGTAACCCGACCCCCATCGGGCACACCGCCTCGCTGCCGCGGCCCGACTGTCTGCCGCGGGCGGCGATACTGCCGTCCCCACTCACCCGATCTCCACCATGCCGAGCCGTTCCCTCGCCTGTGTGATCGCCGCGGCGCTCGCCGCCCTGCCCGCCGCCGGACAAGCCGCGCTCGTCGCCCCGAACGGTCTGGCGACGGTCGACGGCAACAACAACGGCGGCTACCCGTGGAACGTCGGCTCGCAGAGCATGCGCATCCAGTTCGTGTACGACAGCACGAACTTCACGCTGCAGGGGGTGACGGCTCCGGTGGTGATCGAGCGCTTGCGCTTCCGGCCCGACGCGGCCATTGCGAACTGGCCCGGGGGCTCGTGGCCTGCCGTGCGCATCGACCTCGCGACCTGCACTACCGACCACCTCACCGTCGGTGCGTCGTTCGCCGGCAACCTCGGCAGCGACGCCCGCACCGCGTTCGAAGGCGAGGTCGTGGTGTCTCCCGGTGCCTGTACCACCATCGGCGTCCCGCAACCGTGGCACATCGACCTGCTGCTGACAGCGCCGTTCCCGTACGACCCATCGGCCGGTGATCTCGTCGTCGACGTGCAGCTCGACGGCACCGGTTGGAACGGCGTCGCCTGCCAGGCGGACTTCGTGCAGTCGACCTCGACGGTGCCGGCACTCGGCACCAACGTCTTCAGCACCGCCGGGGCGACCGCGACCACGGGAATCGTCGGTGCCGGTCGTGTCGCGGTCTGCGAGTTCACCTGGCGGCCAGTGAACGTGCTGCTGGCGGCATTCGCCACCTCCGCGGTCGCGGGGCCGTCGCCGTTCTCGGTGCAGTTCACCGACCACTCCTGGACCAATGTGCCGGGCGGCGTGATCGCGTGGCAGTGGGATTTCGACGGCGACGGCGTCACCGACTCGACGCTGCCGAGTCCGACGTTCCTCTACACGGGATGCGGCGACTTCACGGTCAGCCTCACCGTGCAGGACGGCGTGCACCCGGCGTCGACGCGCACGCGCCCGGGCCTGGTGCGCACCGACCGCATCACCGCCGCGTTCTCGTTGACGCCGCTCGGTGCCGGCGCCTGGCAATGTTCCGACGCGACCATGCCGCCGGCGACGGCCTGGGCGTGGGACTTCGACGGCGACGGCGTCACCGACTCGACGCAGCAGAACCCGATCGCGCCGTTGGGCAGCGCCTGCAGCGGATCGATCCGGCTGCTGGCGACGCGCTTCTGCCGCACGTCCACCGCGGTGACTGCGGTGCTGCAGGCGCCGGTCTCGTACGGCACCACCCTGCTCGCCGGCACCGGCACGACCTCGCAGGTCTCGTCGACGGTCGGGACGCTGTTCGACCTGCAGGTCCTGCCCGGCGACGGTGTGCTCGTCTGCGGACTGACCACAGCGACGTTCTTCGGCTCCGGCCCCTACGACGTCGACGTCTACATCACGCCCGGTTCCTACGTCGGCAAGGACACCAATCCTGCGGTCTGGCGCCGCGTCGCGACCGGTCGCGGCACGATGGCGGGCGGCACCGTGATCACGCCGAGCATCAACCAAGTCCCGCTCGACGCGCCGTTCTACCTGCCTGCCGGCAGCTACGGCGTCGCCATCTGGCACACGGTTCCGTACGGCTGGGCCTACGCCGCATTCAGCCTCGCCAGCACCGGCCCGTACTCGGGCAGTGACCTGGTGTTCCACCCTTCCCCGGCGACGGCGCCCGGCATTGCGCGCACGGCGCTGTTCGGCGGCAACGCGCTGTCGCCGCGGCAATGGAACGGTGCGTTCCACTACACGCGCTGGTCGCTCAACTTCCAGGGTGGCTACGGCGTCTTCGCGCTCGGCTGCGCCGGCAGCGCCGGCGTGCCCGGCAACGTCGTCCGGCGCCACCCCGCACTCGGCGACACGATGCTGGTCGACCTCACCAACCTGGCCCAGAACCTCGTGCTCTACTGGTGGGGCTTCAGCAACACGACGTCGCCCTTCGGGCCGTTGCCACTCGACCTCGCGGCGCTCGGAGCGCCCGGCTGTGCAGTGCACGCGAACCTGGAAGCCGCGGTGCTGCTCGCCGGAGCGGGTGGCACCGCGACGTTCCAGTTCGCCGTGCCGGGCAGCCCGGCATTGCTCGGCCTCCAGTGCTGGACCCAGGGTCTTTCCTTCGATGCGGGCGCGAACGCGCTCGGTCTGGTGGCCACCGACGCTGCGGGGTTCATCGTCGGTCAGTGACCGGGCTCCGTCGTTGCCTCACGCCGTTGCGTCGCGCAGTGCCTGTTCCATGCGCGCGATCTCGTCGTCGCTGAGTTCCGCGAACTGGCCGCGCTTCGTTGACGACAGACGGCCCTTGTTCGCCAGGCACAGCTTCAGGAACAGTTCGAGCCGGCGATTCGGCATGTCGACGATGTCGCGCAGCGCGCGCCAGGCCGCGTCGTAGCGCACCAGGAAGTCGATCTCGTGGGCGAGGTCGGTTTCGATCGTGCGCTCGACGGTCGCGTACAGGTACTCGGCCGTCGCAGTCGCGTCGAAGTAGCGGTAGTGGTTGGCACTGTCGGTGTGCACCGTGAGCGCGCCGTGCGCATCGAGCGTGTAGTCGAGCAGGGGCAGCAGCGGAGCGGAGAACGTCTCCAGGCAGGTGTCGTAGGCGCGCTGGTTGGCGAGCATCACCGCGGAGACCGGCAGCACGAGCCCGGCCGGCGTGAAGCCGCTGCGCGACAGCACGTGGTGGATCAGGTAGCGGTGCAGCCGGCCGTTGCCGTCGTCGAACGGGTGGATGTAGACGAAGCCGAAGCCGAGCACCGCGGCCTGCACGACCGGGTCGATCCGGGACGCGGCGAGCCGGGCGCTGCTCTGCAGCCACCCGTCCATCAGGTCGGCGACGTCCTGCGGCCGCGGCGAGATGTAGTGGATCCGCTCGCGGTAGCTGGCCAGCGTCTGACCGACGTAGTTCTGGGTCGTGCGGAAAGCGTCCTGCTGGTAGCGGGGGTCGAGGATCGCCCGCTGCAGGTCGACGAGCTTCGCCACGGACAGTTCGTGGATCGTGTTGGTCGCGCGCAGCACTTCGACGAAGCGCAGAGTGCGCTGGCGATCGGGCTGCTCACGCTCGATCTCGAAGCTCGACTTCGTCTCCTTCAGGTAGAGGAACTGCGCGACGCGGTGCAGCAGGGCTTCATCGTGCGGTGCCACCAGTTCGCGCACGCGTCGGCCCAGGTCCTTGGCGGTGAACCTCGCGAGTATCTCGGTGCGACGCACGAGCGGGCACCAGGCGCGGGAGCCCGGCAGGTCGTCGCGCACGCGATGCCGGGTGCTCGTTCGCGGCGCCGCGGTGAAGTAGGAGTCGCCGAGCGCATCGACGTAGGTCGCCCCGCCGGCGTCCGGCACATCGAGGGTGCGTGCCGTCAGCCATTCGTAGAGGAACCAGAGCCGCCGCGTGTACTTGCCAGTCGGAGTGGCCCGCACCTCGGCAGCGAGTTGGTTGGCGTCCATCCGCTCGAACACGGCACGCAGCAACTCGAGGTTGACACCGTCGTACTTCAGCGCGAACTCGAGCTGTCCGAGGACGCCGCCGGCCGGGGCGTAGGATGGTGGAAAGGTGCGCGTGGTCCGCCCGCCTTCGATCTCGGTGTGCACCCCGCTTTGCCGCCGGACCAGCGAGGTGTGGACCAGCGGCAGGGTCTTCAGGCCGAAGTGGTCCGCGAGAGCCAGGTAGCCGGCCGGGGTGCTTTCGCGGGAAGGGGGCATCGCTGAAAAACCGTTACGGACGAAGAAATCCGATCACGGATCGGCAGTCTCGCCGAAAAACCATCGCGTTCCTCGAAAAACGCTCAATTTCGACGGTGTCGCAGGAAAAACGATTGCGACCGTACACGGTCCGATCAGCCCCGGCGGGAGACGATCAGGCCGGGCCCAGCAGTGCGACGACCGTCGCCCGCATCGCCTCGCCGCGACCGATCTCGCCGATCTGTTCGCCGGTCTTGCCCTTGATGTTGACGCGGTCGGCGGGCACCGCGAACAGGGCCGCCAGGCTCGCGCGCAATTCCGCGCGGCGCGGCATCAGCTTCGGCACCTCGGTCTCCAGTACGCAGTCGAGCGACAGCACCCGCAGCCCCATCGCTGCCACCTTCGCCATCACCGCGCGGCAGAACTCGGCGGACGACCGGTCCTTGTTGGCCGGATCGCGGTCGGGGAACAGCGTGCCGAGGTCGTCGAGCCCGGCGGCACCGAGCACCGCGTCGCAGGCGGCGTGCAGCACGGCGTCGCCGTCGCTGTGGCCGAGCGGTCCCTTCGCGGCGTCGAAGCGCACGCCGGCGACGACGCACGGCCGCCCCGGCGCGAGCCGGTGCACGTCGATGCCGATGCCGATGCGGGGCAGGTCGTTCATGCGAGTCTCGCAGCGAGGATCGCTGCCGCGAGCGGCAGGTCCTCGGGGCGGGTGATCTTGACGTTGGTGGCAGTCCCGGTCACCACCGCGACCGGCGCGCCGAGGTGTTCGACCAGCGACACGTCGTCGGTGCCCTCGAAGCGCGTCGCCGTCGCGTGCGCCATCGCCTTGACCAGCAACTCGCGCCGGATCACCTGCGGCGTCTGGGCCAGCCAGATCCCGGCGCGGTCGACGGTCGCGACGACGCGTTCGCCAGCGACCCGCTTCATGGTGTCGGCGGCAGGCACGGCGAGCACCGCGGCACCGTGG
>JBASWX010000512.1:0-3956 GCA_049276695.1 Planctomycetota bacterium | reverse complement strand
GCCGTGGGCGCACCGCGAACGCGCGCTGCGGCTGTTCGCCGACGTTCCGGCGCCGACGGCGGCGTCGCTCGCTTCGTTGTGGGCGCAGGTGCGCGGCGGTGGCGATGGTGCGGCTGCGGCGGTGGTGTCGTTCGGCCACGCGACTGCTGCGATCCGGGCGGCCGATCCAGCGTCGCACCGGGAGGGCTGCGAACGGTTGCGCGGGGCCCTGCGCACCGCGACCGACCCGCAGGCAGTGGACCTGCTGCTGCGCGCGCTGGCCAGCGCCGGCGACGCCGCGATCGTCACCGAGGCGGGCCGCTTCCTCGGTGCCACCGAGCCGGCGGTGCGCGCGACCGCGGTCGCAGTCCTGCTCGCGGCCGGAGGGGCTGCGGCCGAAGCGATGGCGCGCGACCTGCTGCGCACCGAGACCGACCCGGCGGTTCGGCGCACCGTCGAACGCGGCCTGGCGCGCTGCACGCGGGTGTGAAGCGTTCGCGTCGATGGCGGTGCCCGGTGCACGGAAGTGCCGGTGCCGTCAAGGCATGGCGACCACGAGCCGGGTGCGGTCGCCGCCGACGAGTGCGGTGTGGAACAGCCGAACGTGCTCGCTATCCTGCTCGCCCTCGCAAGGCGGTCGCCGCCCCCCGAACCCCCGTGAGCAACACCCTTCAGATCACCGATCTCCCAGTCGCCGGCTACGAACGCGTCGTGCGCGGCGTCGACCAGACCTGCGGGCTGCACGCGATCATCGCGGTGCACGACACGACGCTGGGCCCGGCGCTGGGCGGGTTGCGCATGTGGCCGTACGCGTCCGAGGACGAGGCGCTGTTCGACGTCAAGCGGTTGAGCCGCGGCATGACCTTCAAGTCGGCGGTTGCGCACACCGGGCTCGGCGGCGGCAAGGCGGTGATGATCGGCGACCCGAAGAAGATCAAGTCGGAGGCGCTCTACCTGGCGATGGGCCGCTTCGTCGACTCGCTCGGCGGCAAGTACATCACCGCCGAGGACGTCAACACCTCGGTCGCCGACCTCGAGATCATCCGCCGCGCGACGAAGCACGTGACCGGGCTCGAGAAGAAGGACGGCGGCAGCGGCAACCCGTCGCCGTACACCGCGATCGGCGTGTTCCTCGGCATCAAGGCGGCGCTCGGCTGGACGTTCGGCAACGACTCGCCCAAGGGCCGCACGGTCGCGATCCAGGGCACCGGTGCGGTCGGCTCGGCGTTGGCGCGGCGGCTGGTCGAAGCCGGCGCCAAGGTGTACGGCGCCGACAAGAACACCGAACGGCTGGCGCAGCTGCAGAAGGAGATCGGCGTGGTGCCGACCAGCGAAGCCGAGATCATGACGATGAAGTGCGACGTGTTCGCACCGTGCGCCCTCGGCGCGATCCTGACCGACCAGACGATCCCGAAGCTGAACACGCCGATCGTCGCGGGGGCGGCCAACAACCTGCTGCTGGAGCCGCGCCACGGCAAGGTGCTCGCCGACCGCAACGTGCTCTACGCCCCCGACTACGTGATCAACGCCGGCGGCATCATCAACGTCTCGGTCGAGTTCCACCCCGGCGGCTACGACGAGAAGGTGTCGTTGGCGAAGATCGAACGCATCCCGCAGGCGCTGCGCGAGCTGTGGACGATCGCCAAGGAAGAGCGCATCCCGCCGAGCGACGCCGCGGACCGCCTGGCCGAACGCATCGTCGCCGACGCGCGCGGCGCGAAGAAGGCGACGTCGTGCGCGGTGCCGCCACGCGGCAAGACCGGCGGCGGTTGAAGCTGAGTTGCCCGCCGGCGCGTGACGCCGGCGACCCGGACGAACCTCAGGGCCGCAGTTCGACGCGGCCGACGAACGCCGCGCACGGCCAGTTCAACGCGACGTCGGCATCGATCCAGATCGCGTCGAACGGGCGCGCCGCCTCGGGCACCTCGACGCGGTGCGGAACCAGGTGGTCCGGCGACGGTCCGTTCGGCGCCATCGTCGCGACGCCGACCTCGCGATCGCTGCGGCGGAACCCGACGCGCCACTCCGCTCCGCCCGACACGTGCAGGACGACCGCTGGCGCGCTCGACGGCGACGGCAGCTTCACCGCCAACCCGCCGGCCTGCGCGCTGCAGCCGCTGCTGTCCCACCAGTAGCCCGGTGTCGGCACGGGTGCGGCGAGCGCCGACAGCGCCACTTCGCGGCGCGGCGGGTTGCGGTACTCGGTGGCGAGGTAGTCGGCGAGACCGTCGTCGAACTGGCCGGTCCACAGGCCGACCATGTTGCGCCAGCGCGTCGCCGACCAGATCGGGTCGCGGGCGACCGAACACACGGCGTCGTGGAAGCGGGCGAGGCCGGCATGGGGGATCCGGTTCTCGCCGGCGACCAGGCTCTCGAGGTAGCCGGCCGGGATGCGGCGATAGAAGTGGCCGATGCGCCAGTTCCGCGGATCGCCGACCGGCAATCGCGCGAGCAGCGGATCGAGCAGCCATGGGTCGACGATGTGCACCGCGGGGCCGCTGAGGTAGCCAAGCCAGCCGACGACGCCGTAGACGGTGAACGAGTGCTCGACGCCATTCGCGCGCAGCAATTCACCGACGGTGCCGGGCTCCGACCACATCGGCGCGGGTGCGAGCAGGCCGTAGTTCGGGTGGCGCGGCAACTGTTCGTCGACGATGCCATCGGGCGGGATCGTCTCGGGCGGCACGGCGGCGAGCACCGGCGTCGCCGCTTCCGGCACGCCGGGCACCAGCGTCAGCGCCGCGGTCGCGGCGAGTGTCGCCAGCGCCGGTCGCGGCCACGTGAACTGCGGCACGCGCGTCAGGATGCCCACCGCGAGCAGGAACGGTGGCACCAGGAAGCGACCGAGCATGTAGTCGCCGCCGACCTTCACGACGTAGAGCGAGTAGGCGAGTGCGCCGATGGCGAGGCACCGCTGGCCGGGTCGCTGAAGACCGATGGCGATGCCGAGCACGATCGCGACCGGCGTCACCGGATCGTCGACCAGGCTGCGCTGCCAGTAGCGCAGCCCCTGCGCAGCGAGGTCGATCGCCGGCACGCCGGGCGCGAACGCCTTCGCGTAGGCGGTGATCGGGAACGGGGTCCCGTAGTAGACGGTCGCGAACAGCAGCCAGAGTGCGAGCGGCGCTAGCCCGAGCGCCAGCGCGCGCGCCGCGGTCCCACGTGGCACCGCCAACGCGGCCGCGAGCAGGGTCGGGCCGGTCAGGATCAGGAGATCGAGGCGCGCGACGCCGCACAGACCGCACACCAGCGCGACTGCGCGCAGCCGCCGTTCCGGTTCCGGCAACCGCCACGCCAGCAGCAGCAGCGCCGCGAGCACGTAGATCAACGCCGTCTCGAGGCCCGAGGTCGCGAAGCTGGTCCACGCGCGCGAGCCGAGCAGCAGGCCGAGCAGCACCGCGATGCCGACTGCGGTCGCCGGCAACCGCCACAAGAGCGCCACCGCGACCCCGGACAGGCACAGGCCCGCGACCTGCGCGGTGATCGGGTGGTCGCCGGTCAGCACGCGCAGCCCCGCCATCGCCAGCATCCACAGCGGCGACGTGAACGACTGCACGCGGTCGCCGGCGTTCCACACCGGCCCGTGCCCCTGCACGAAGTTCTCGACGGCGCGGAACAGGATGAACGCGTCGTCACTGAGCCACGACAGCCGCAGCGCTGCTCCGAACAACGCGACGGCCAGCGCGCCGCACAGGATCGCCCAAGCGCGGCTCACGCGCGGCGTGGCGCGTGGCAGCGGGGGGTCGGTCGCGGCGACGGCATTCCGTCAACATACCGCGATCGCGCGGCGGTTCGCGCCGCGCGTGCAGTCAGACGTCGTCGCGGTCGTGCCGCCGGCCGCGACCTTCCCGAGGCGCTTGCGCATGCGGTGCACGGTTGCCGTGACCACGATGTTCGGCGAGGTGCCGCAGGATCAGTAGCCGCAGGCGCGGTGGCATGCGCACTTCGCGGCCGCCGCCAGGGCCACCGTGTTGTCC
>JBASWX010000511.1:0-4128 GCA_049276695.1 Planctomycetota bacterium | reverse complement strand
CGACTACACGGTGATCCTCGACAACTACTGCTGGGGCAACACCCGCGATCCCGAGGCGCTCGGCGAACTGGTGCGCGCGACCGAGGCGCTGTGCGAGGTTGCCCTCGCCTACCGCACGCCGTTCGTGTCGGGCAAGGACTCGCTGCACAACGAATTCCGCGCCGGCGACCGCGTGATCCGGATCCCTGGCTGCATCCTGGTCACCGCGATGTCGGTGATCGCCGACGTCGCGCGCACGCTGACCACCGACTGCAAGCGCGCCGGTTCGCTGCTGGTGCTGGTCGGCATCACCAAGGACGAACTCGGCGGCAGCGTCTTCTACAAGACCCAGGGTCAGCTCGGGGCCAAGGTGCCGCGCGTCGACAAGGACCTCGGGGCCGACGTGCTGCACGGCGTGCACCGCGCGATCGGCGCCCGCTGCGTGCTCGCCGCGCACGACCTCGCCGAAGGCGGGCTCGCTGCCGGCCTCGCCGAGATGGCGATCGGCGGCAGGCTCGGCGCCCGGATCGACCTGGCGAAGGTGAAGTGCGCCGGCCCGCTGCGTCCGGAGCAGATCCTGTTCAGCGAGTCGCAGAGCCGCTTCCTGCTCGAGGTGCCGCCCGACAAGCTCGACGACCTGCGTGCGAACCTGCGGCTGGTGCCGTTCGCGGTGGTCGGCGAAGTGACCCAGGAGCCGGTGCTGGTCGCCGTGCACGCCGGCAAGGAAGTGCTGCGCGTCCCGGTTGCCGCCGCCGAGACTGCGTGGAAGCAGCCACTCGACCTCGACGGCACGCTGCTCGGCGCCGGAACGGCGACGAACGGAGGTGCGCGATGAGCTCGCCCAAGGTCCTGGTGCTGCGGGCCCCCGGCATCAACTGCGAACGCGAGACGTCGCACGCCTTCGCCCGCGCCGGCGGCACGCCGCAGTTCCTGCACATCCAGCAGCTGCTCGCCGATCCCGGCCAGCTCGACGCGTTCCGGATCGTCGCCGTGCCGGGCGGCTTCTCGTACGGCGACGACATCAGCTCCGGCCGCGTGCTGGCGCAGGAGATGAAGGCAAAGCTCGCCGATCGCCTGTTCGCGTTCCTCGGTCGCGGCGGGCTGGTGCTCGGCATCTGCAACGGCTTCCAGGTGCTGGTGCGCCTGGGCCTGCTGCCGTGCACCGCCGGCCGGCTCGACGAGGAAGTGACGCTGACCAACAACCTCAGCAACCACTACGAGTGCCGCTGGGTCACGCTGCGCACCCGCGCGTCGCGCTGCGTGTTCCTGCCCGCGGGCCTGGTGCTGCGCTGGCCGGCGGCGCACGGCGAAGGGCGGCTCGTCGCCCGCGACCAGGCGCTGCAGCAGGTGCTGCTCGACGAAGGCTTCGCCGCGGCGCAGTACGTCGATCCCGCCGGCGTGCCGACCGAGACCTACCCGCACAACCCCAACGGCTCGCCGCTCGGCATCGCCGGGCTGACCGACCAGTCGGGCCGCGTGCTCGGCGTGATGCCGCATCCCGACCGCAGCTACCTGCCCACCCACATGCCCGATTGGCGCCGCACGCTGCTCGCCGCCGGCAGCCTGCCCGAGGACGGCGACGGCATGGTGGTGTTCCGCGAGATGGTGAAGGTCGCCCGGGGCGACGGCTGATGCCGGCCAGCCGCGGTCCGATCGACTGGGGCAAGCAATCGCGTGACGAGGGCGAGCGCCGGTTCCTGGCCGGCCCACGCAACCGCTTCGCCGAACTGCTGCGCGCGATCCGGATCTTCGGCGAGTTCATCAAGGGCTTCCGCGCCCTGCACTTCCTGCCGCCGTGCGTGACGGTGTTCGGCTCGGCGCGCTTTCCCGCCGACAACCGCTGGTACGCGCTCGCCCGCGAACTCGGCGGCGCACTCGCCCGCGAAGGCTTCACGGTGATGACCGGCGGCGGCCCCGGGATCATGGAAGCGGCCAACCGCGGCGCGCGCGAAGCCGGCGGCCTGTCGGTCGGCTGCAACATCACGCTGCCGCACGAGCAGCGGCCCAACCCGTGGCTCGATCGCTTCGTCGAGTTCCGCTACTTCTTCGTCAGGAAGGTGATGCTGGTGAAATACAGCTACGCCTTCGTCGTGCTGCCCGGCGGCTTCGGCACGATGGACGAACTGTTCGAGGCGGCGACGCTGATCCAGACCAGGAAGATCGAGGACTTCCCGCTGGTGCTGATGGGCACCGGCTACTGGGCGCCGCTGCTCGAGTTCCTGCGCACGTCGATGCTGGCGCAGGGCACCATCGAACGCGCTGACCTCGACCGCATCGTCGTCACCGACGACGTACCCACCGCGGTCGCCGCGGTGCTGGCTGGCGCACGCAAGCACCTCGGCGAACGCATCGCGCCGGCGGCGAAGCCGTCGGTGCTGCTCGGCGAACGACCGGCGCGGCGGCGCGCGTGAACCCGATGCCGCAGCCTGGCTCGATCCGGACGGTCGTCACCGCCAGCTCGCTCGGCACCGTGTTCGAGTGGTACGACTTCTACATCTACGGCATCCTCGCCGCGTCGTTCGGCAAGCTGTTCTTCCCACCCGGCGACGACACGCTGGCGTTCCTGCAGAGCCTCGGCCTGTTCGGCGTCGGCTTCTCGGTGCGGCCGTTCGGGGCGCTCGTGTTCGGGCGGCTCGGCGACCTCGTCGGCCGCAAGCACACGTTCCTGATCACGATCGTCGTGATGGGACTGTCGACGGCACTGGTCGGTGTCTTGCCGACCTACGCGTCGATCGGCGCCTGGGCGCCTGCCCTGCTGGTGCTGCTGCGCCTGTTGCAGGGGTTGGCGCTCGGCGGCGAGTACGGCGGGGCCGCGACCTACGTCGCCGAGCACGCACCGCCCGGCAAGCGCGGCCTCTACACGTCGTGGATCCAGACCACCGCGACGATCGGCTTGCTGCTCGCACTCGTCGTGATCGGCACGATCCGATTCGCGATGCCCGAGGCGGAGTTCGCGGCGTGGGGCTGGCGGCTGCCGTTCCTGCTGTCGATCGGCCTCCTGGTGGTGTCGGTGTGGATCCGGCTCAAGTTGCACGAGTCGCCGGCGTTCGCGGCGATGAAGGCCGAGGGCAAGGGCTCGCGCACGCCGCTGCGCGACAGCTTCCTGGTCTGGACGAACGCGCGCATCGTGCTGCGCGCGCTGCTCGGCGCCACTGCCGGGCAGGGCGTGGTCTGGTACGCGGGCCAGTTCTACGCGCTGTACTTCCTGACCAGCACGCTGAAGGTGCACTGGACCGACGCCTACTGGCTGATCGGCGGTGCCTTGCTGCTCGGCACGCCGTTCTTCGTGCTGTGCGGCTGGCTCAGCGACCGCATCGGCCGGCGGACCTTGATCCTCGCCGGCTTCGTGCTCGCGGCGTTCACCTACTTCCCGATCTTCCGCGCGCTCACCGCGGCCGCGAACCCGGCGCTGGCGCGCACGATGCAGGAAGCGCCGGTCGTGCTGCACAGCGGCGAGAAGCGCAACGACGTCGAGCTGGCGCTCGCCGCCGTCGCCGACGCCGCGTGCAAGATCGTGCTGCCGCCGGCAGCTGCCGCGTCCGAGCACGACCGGGCCAGGAAGCACCTGAACGACCGCGGCGTGCCGTTCACGCTCGCGCCCGGCCGGCCCGCTGCGCCGTTGGTGCTCGACGTCGCCGGGCAGGCGGCGGTAACCGGCTACGACGGTGCCGCGTTCGACCGCGCCCTCGATGCCGCCGGGTACGGCACGACGACGGTGCTGCTCGCCGATGGCAAGACGCGCGCCGCCGATCCCGCGGCGATCGATCGGCTCTCGGTGCTGGCGCTGCTGTTCGTGCTGGTCCTGTACGTGACGATGGTCTACGGCCCGATCGCCGCCTACCTGGTCGAACTGTTCCCGACGCGCATCCGCTACACGTCGATGTCGCTGCCCTACCACATCGGCAACGGCTGGTTCGGCGGCTTCTTGCCGCTGATCGCCGCGTCGATCGTCGCGTTCACCGGCGACGTGTACGCCGGACTGTGGTACCCGATCGTGGTAGCGCTACTGTCGTTCGTGATCGGCCTGCTGTTCCTGCGCGAACGGCATCGCGAGGAACTGGCGCACTAGCGCCGCGGTGACTGCTCCTCCGGCGCAAACCGTTCGGCCTCCGCGGCGCGTCCGGCCCGCAGGTAGAACGACCGCAGGTG
>JBASWX010000510.1:0-9130 GCA_049276695.1 Planctomycetota bacterium | reverse complement strand
CCGCAGCGGAAGCGGCGCGCGCGCAGCCGCTGAGCAGCATGCTGCAGGCGGCGGCCCCACTCGCCGCACAGGTTCCGGAAGCACCGGCGCGCGTCGACGTGTCGTCGCCGGCGGTCGAGACCCTGGTCGCGGAACTCGGCAAGGGTGGAGCAGCTGACCTCGGCCAGGCGTGGATCGTGGTCGCCACCGGCACCCCGGACCAGAAGCAGCGGGTGCTCGCGGCGATGCCGCAGCCCGGCAGCGACCTCGGCTCGCTGCTCGCTGTGCTCGGCCCGCACAACGCGTTCCTGCACAGCGCCGAGGGCCGTGAACTCGGCAAGCGCGCGGTCGCCGCCGCGATGGCGCTGCCCGACGCCGACGCGGTGCCTGCCGGCTCGCGGCTGCTCGAACTGATGCTGCGCGGCCGCATCCAGCGCGCCGACGAGACGGTGCGTGCGTTCGTCGACGATGCGTACCGGCAGCACCGCATCCGCGTCGACCGCTGGCTGTGCGATCCGGCCAACGTCGCCGGTGCGCGCAGCCATACCGTGGCGGGCGGCGAGTCGCTGGCGCGCATCGCGGCGCGCTTCCGGCGCGAGAAGATCCTGGTCGAGAACGGCACGCTGGCGATCCTGAACCGCATCCACAACGAGAACGCGATCCAGGCCGGCCAGAAGATCAAGGTGCCCGTCGCGCCGCTGCGCGCGGTGCTGGAGAAACGCAGCTTCGGGCTCTCGGTGTACGTCGGCGATCACCTGCTGCGGCTGTACTGGGTCGGGCACGGCGAGAACGACCGCACGCCGCTCGCCGAGTTCACGGTCGGCGTCAAGCAGCCGCGGCCGGACTGGACCTCGCCCGACGGGCAGGTCTACGCCTACGGCCATCCGAAGAACATCCTCGGCGAGTACTTCATCAAGTTCGTGCACGACACCTACGTCGGCTTCGGCGCGCACGGCACGCCGCTGCCCGACACGATCTGCACGATGTCGTCGATGGGCTGCCTCCGGATGCAGGCTCCGGACATCGCCGAGATGTTCCGGCTGCTGCCGACCGGGGCGCGGGTCGCGGTGAAGGCGACCGAGTCACTGCCCTGACCGGCCCGCCGCCGGCGGGCCTGGCCTCGGCGCAGGCCCGGTTGCGCTGGCGGCGCGTTCTGGCCGATACGACCGGGTGCCGGCGGACCTCGGGGCCCGCGGTGCGCGACCCATGACGATCCTGACCACGTGCCTCTTGCTGGCGCTGCTGGCGCTGCTGCACTGGGTCTGGCCGCAACTGTGGCTGCGGGCCCACCGCCGCCACCTCGCCGCGCTGTGTCGGGCCAACCGCGTGATCGCGATCACCTTCGACGACGGGCCCGGCAGGTTGCTGACGCCGCTGGTCAGCGATCGGCTCGCCGAAGCCGCGACGGTCGGCACGTTCTTCCTGCTGGCGACCAACGTGCGCGGCAACGAGGACATCGTCGAACAGCTGGTGCAGCGCGGTCACGAGATCGGCTCGCACGGCGACCGCCACGTGCACCACATGTTCAGCTGGCCGTGGGCCGGCGTGCTCGACACCCGCGACGGCTGGCGGCGGCTGCGCGACGTCACCGGCGTCGACGTGCGCGGCATCCCGTTCCGGCCGCCGTACGGCAAGCTGTGCCTGCCGTCGATGCTGTATGTGCGAGCCCAGGGCACGCCGATCGTGCTGTGGACGCACGACAGCTTCGACACCCGGCTCGGCGTCGACAAGACGCCGGCGGAACTCGCCGCCGAGCTCCGGGCCGACGGCGGCGGCGTGGTGCTGCTGCACGACTTCGACCGCTCGTTGGCGAACGCGCGCCAGGCGGTGCTGGCAAAGCTCGATGCGGTGCTGGCGCTGCGCGACGAGGGCTTCCGCTTCGTCCGGGCGAGCGAGCTGGTCGGGTTGTCGGCGCGCGCCTGATCGCGCGCATCGCGGTCACGGGGCCTGGAGCTGCCGCAGCAGGTCGACGCGCCACTTGGTCTCGAGGCCGGCGAACTCGAGTTCGTCGGGCGCCGGCGGCTCCGCCGGAGCGCCCGGCAGCACGAACGGCGCCAGCGTCACTTGCGTGGTGTCGGCATCCGGATCGACGGCGATCGTGGCCGCGCCGGTGAACGTCGGCAGCGCGCGGCTCGGCTCGGCCGGCGTGCCGTTCGCGCGGGTCCAACGCAGGCCCTGACGGCGTTCGCGGCGCAGCGTCACTTCGAACGGCTGGCCTTCGATCTGCAGGCGCACCAGCGCGCGATCCGGTCCGAGTCGTTCCGCCGCGGGCACTTCGGCGTAGCCCGCCACGTGCAGGCCGGGGTTCTGCTCGCGCAGCTTCGGGTAGACGAGCTGGAACGTGATCTCGTCGATCTCCAGTTTCCGGCGGTAGGCGTCCGACAGGCACTCGTACAGCACCTCGGGCTGGTCGCGCCGCAGCGCTTCGAGCAGCGTGCGCACCGTCGCCTCGGGCGTGCGGTAGTCGACCGAGATCCACGGCGAACGATCGGGGCCGCAGAACAATCGCGCCAGCGAACAGCAGCCCGCCGCTGGCAACAGGCACGCGATCGCGAGCAGGGACGACCAGGGTCGCATCGCGGCATCGTGCGATGGCGACGGCCGGATGCAAACGGCGCCGACGATTCCCCGCCTGGGCTGCGTGGGAGTTTTTGCGGTGGCCGATGGCTATACTGCCCGCCCCTCAGACTGCCGCTTCCACCGCGAGATACCCGCATGCCGACTTCCCTGCCCGCCGTTCTGGCCGCCGCCGCGACCTGTGCCCTGGCCGTGCTCGCCCCGGCACTCGCCCAGGAGGTCAAGCCGGCGCCGGCACCAGTGCCCAAGCCGGCGGTGGCTCCGGCAGTGCCGATGCCGGCCGGCGGCAACTCCTGGTTCGCGGTGACCAACCAGGACCTCGGCACCTACTTCGGCAGCGGCGATGCCACCGGCACCTTCAAGTTCAAGAACCCGTCCGACAAGGCCATCAACTGGAGCAACCTGACCGGCAGCTGCCAGTGCGCGCGCGTGGTGGTGCGGGTCGGTGGCCGGACCTACGAGCTGTCGAGCAAGCCGGCGGCGAACCAGCTGAACCGGATCACCAAGGTCCAGGGCCAGCCTGACCAGGTCGAACGCGTGCAGCAGATCGCGATCGAGGCTGGCGCCGAGGGCGAGGTCGAAGCGCACCTCGACATGAACGGCATCACCGGCCCCAAGCAGGCCAGCCTCGACGTGCACACGACCGATCCGGCGCTGCCGCAGTTCAAACTGAACTTCCACGCCACCGGCGCGCAGCTGTTCACGATCTCGCCGGCCGAGGTCAACCTGAACAAGATGACCTGGAGCGAGACCCGCGACTTCACGGTCACGGTGACCTCGCCGCAGCAGAAGGACTGGGCGATCAAGAGCATGGACGAAGCCAAGATGTTCGAAGTCGCCTGGGAGAAGGCGGTCAACGGCGACGTCACGTCGTGGGTGATCAAGGGCAAGTACGGCCCGGTCGACGGCGAGACGGCCGGCGGCGGCGTGCTGAAGTTCCACACCGATGTGCAGGGCGGCGCGACCTTCAACGTGCGCGTGCTGGCGTTCGTGCAGGGCCCGCTCGAGGTCAAGCCCGGCTCGTTCCTGACGCTCGGCCTGATCCGCAAGGGCAAGGAGCTGAAGCGTGAGATCGTGTTCGAGCCGAACGACGGCTTCCAGCTCGCGGCGGCCAGCACCAAGTTCGAGAAGCTGTCGATGCCCGAGGAGTTCGTGACCGTCGGTTCGCGGCAGGACGGCAACAAGCTGATCGTCGAACTGGTGATCTCCGACAAGGCGCCCACCGGGCTGTTGAAGGGCGACCTGGTGGTCGGCCTCAATCACCCGCTGGTGAAGGAGAAGAAGATCATGTTCAACGGCTTCGTGCGCTGACGCGCGCGTTGGTCGTTGGCTGATCCGAGCGCGGCCGCCACGGGGCGGCCGCGAGTGCGTACGGGAGCCGTGCGGGCGCCCGTGCACGTGCCCTGGTATGGTTCGCCGACCTCGCGAGCCTTCCACCAGCATGGGCCGACACGACCTGCCTAGCGGCTTCACCGACGACCAACTGCGCGCGTTCATGAAGGCCATCCTGGCCGACGTGCACGCGCTCGAACGCATGCTCGACGAGGACCGGCTCGAGACCGGCGTGCGCCGCATCGGCGCCGAACAGGAGATGTTCCTGCTCGACAAGACCGGGCGCGCGTGGAACGGCGCCGACGCGATGATGAAGCGGCTGGCGCACCCGCAGTTCACCTACGAACTGGCGCAGTTCAACCTCGAGTGCAACCTGAAGCCGCAGGTGTTCGGCGGCAAGTGCCTGTCGGCGATGGAGGGCGAGCTGCAGGAACTGCTGGCGATGGCGCGCAACGCCGCGCGCGAGATGGGCGGCGGCATCGTGCTGACCGGCATCCTGCCGACGCTGCGCCGGGCCGATCTGTCGCTGGCGTCGATGGTCCAGAACCCGCGCTTCCTGGCGCTCAACCGCGCGATCTCGCAGCTGCGCGGCGGCGAGTTCCAGTTCCGGATCAAGGGCGTCGACGAGTTCGAGATGACGCACGACAACGTGATGCTCGAGTCGTGCAACACCAGCTTCCAGGTGCACTTCCAGGCCGGGCCGAAGGAGTTCTGGAAGCTCTACAACTGCGCGCAGGCGATCACCGCGCCGGTGCTCGCGGCGGCGACCAACTCGCCGGTGCTGCTGGGGCGGCGGCTGTGGCGCGAGACCCGCGTCGCGCTGTTCCAGCAGTCGGTCGATGCGCGTTCGGCGGCGCACCAGCTGCGTGGCCGGCGGCCGCGCGTCAACTTCGGCGACCACTGGCTGCGCGAATCGGTGCTCGAGATCTTCCGCGAGGACATCGCGCGCTTCCGCGTCGTGCTGGCAACCGACATCGACGAGGACCCGGAGGCGGTGCTGGCCCGGAATGGCGTGCCGGCGCTGACTGCATTGCGGCTGCACAACGGCACCGTCTACCGCTGGAACCGCGCCTGCTACGGCATCAGCGACGGCAAGCCGCACCTGCGTGTCGAAGCGCGCGCGTTCCCGGCCGGACCGACCGTGGTCGACGAGATCGCGACCGGCGCGTTCTTCTTCGGGCTGATGGCGGCGGTCTCGCACGAGTTCGACGACGTCAGCAAGGTGATGTCGTTCGACGACGCGAAGGGCAACTTCGTCGCCGCCGCGCGGCTCGGTCTGCAGGCGAACCTGACCTGGTTCCACGGCCGCGAGTACTCGGCGCAGGCGCTGATCTCCGACGTGCTGCTGCCGATGGCCAAGCAGGGGCTCGAGAACGCCAAGCTCGACAGCGACGACATCGAGCGGTACCTCGGCATCGTCGCCGAACGCTGCCGGCGCGGCCGCACCGGGTCGCGCTGGGTGCTCGACTCGCTCGCGGCGATGGGCGAGAAGGGCACCAAGGACCAGCGCATGGGGGCCCTGGTGCGCGCGATGCAGTCGCGGCAGGAGGCCGGCGAGCCGGTGCACACCTGGGATCTCGCCGACACCGGCGAGTTCGAGGGCTGGCAGGAGTCGTACGTGCAGGTCGGCCAGTTCATGACCACCGACCTGTTCACGGTGCACCCCGAGGACGTCGTCGACCTGGCCGCCAGCCTGATGGACTGGCGCCACATCCGGCACGTGCCGGTCGAGGACAACGAAGGGCGCCTGGTTGGCCTGGTGTCGCACCGCACGCTGCTGCGCCTGGTCGGCCAGGGCATGCGTGGCTCGTCGCGCACGCCGGTCGCGGTCAAGGACATCATGATCGTCGATCCGGTCACCGTGACGCCGGCGACGCCGACGCTGCAGGCGATCGAGCTGATGCGCAGCCACAAGATCGGCAGCCTGCCGGTGGTGGAGGAAGGCAACCGGCTGGTCGGCATCATCACCGAGCGCGACCTGATCCGCGTCGCCGCGATGCTGTTCGAGAAGCACCTGCGCGAGACGCGCGAGTGAGCGGCGCAGCCGCTCACTCGGTCGTCTCTCGCAGGTCATTCCCTGGGCGCCGGCGCAACGCGGGTGAAGGACACGGGCAAACAACGCATTCGACCCGCGGCGCCGGCGATCCGATGGTGCTGCAACCTGTCGGTGGGCGACTGTTCCGCGCCTTCCCGCGCCGGTCGTCTGGCCTGAGTCGTGGCGCTTGGGGCCGGTCCCCGCGCGTCACGAACGCGCCAGTCCGTAGTACGCGGGGTCCGTGATCGGCGGGCACAGGTCCTTCGGCAGCAGCAGCGTGCGTGCGGCCCAGATCTCGGTGAAGACGCGGTAGTGCAGCGCGGTCTGGTCGAGGTAGGCGACGCCATCGCTGCCGCCGGTGCCGACGCGGCGACCGATCACCCGTTCGACCATGCGCGCATGGCGCTGCCGGAACACCAGCATCGCCTGCTCGCACTCGACCAGCCCGTCGATGATCTGGCCGGGCCAGCTCAGCAGCGGCAGCGTGCGGTTGCTGTCGATGAACAGGATCGCCGCGCGCAGCCGCGCGGTCGCCGCACGCTGTGCCGGCGGCACGTCCTCGGCGAACAGGTGGCGGCGCGCGCCTTCGAGCTGGCCGCGGTAGCGCGCGCGCAGCCGTTCCACGTCCGCGGGCGCCAGCGCCTGCACCGCGACCGCGTGGTCGAGTGCCCTCTGGCACAGCACTTCGTGGCCGGCGAGGTACTGACGGGCGAACGCCGCGACGACCTCGGCGTCGCCGGCATCGCCGGCCGAGCTGCCCTGGATCGGCGTGCGCGACAACCACGCCGAGACCGCCGTCTTCAGCGTCGGCAGGTCGCGCAGGCGCCGGTCGACCCGCGCCCGCGCCGGCGACGGCGAACCGTCCGGGCTGTTCAGCGCGTCGAGGTAGCTGCCCTCGTTGCCGAACGGGATGCGCTCGCCGTCGGGCAGGCCGAGCAGGATCTCGATCTCGCGCATCTGCGCCGACTGGAAACCGCTCGCCGGGCTCAGCTTGTCGCGGAACGCCAGGTAGTCCTGCGTGCGCATCGTCTCCATCAGCTCGAAGTGCGTCGCCGCGAGCCGGAAGCACAGCGTGACCCGACGCAAGCTGCTGACCGCGAACGCCAGCGCGTCCTCGGGCACGCGCGGCCGGGCGAACAGGTCGCGCGCGGTGACCAGTTCGCGCAACACCAGCTTGAACCACAGCTCGTCGATCTGGTGGATGACGATGAAGCGCACCTCGTCGTCGCCGAGTTCGCCCTCGTTCGCGGCGACGCCACGCTGCAGGCCCAGCAGTTGCTCGACCTGGATGTAGTCCCAGTAGTTCGCTGGCCGCTGCTGCATGCGACCGACTCTACCGGCTCTGCCGCCGGGCCCGTAGCGGAACAGTGGCCCGGCCGGCAGCGCGGCGGGCTGCTACCGCCGGCCGAGGTTGAACGTCAGCGTCACCGTTTCCTGGCCGGGTGCGACCGTCACTTCCTGCGCCGACTCCTTCATGTCGAGCAGCGAACTGAACACGTCGTTGCCGCTGCCGGGGCGGCTGGCGACGACCTTGTAGGTGCCGGGCGGCACGCGCTTCAACAGCCGGAAGCGGCCGTCGCCGTCGCTCTGCACGGTGGCGTTGAACAGCACCCGGGCCGGGCCGGACGGCTGCTGCGAAGGTGCGGGCGTGCCGTCCTTCGGCGTGCTCGGCAGCGTGTCGACGTTCATCGGCGTCGACACCGTGACCTTGACCTGGCCCGCCGGTTCGCCGCCGATGAACGTGAGGCCTTCGAGCACCGCGCCGAGCGCCAGCTGGATCACGCCGGCGTCGACGACCTGGCCCTCGTTCTCGAGCTTCAGGTTGATCGACGAGCCCTCGCAGTAGTTCGGGTGCGAGGCGCGCACCATGTACTCGGCGAACGCCAGCTTGCTGATCCGGAAGCGGCCCTGCGCGTCGGTGCGCGCGGTCGCCTTGGTGTGCTTCTCCGGCATCATCGTCCGGAAGATGTCGAACAGGCCGGTGTCGGCGGCGATGCCGCCGTTCATGTCGGTTGCGATCACGGCGTCGGCGATCGGCGTGCCGCGGTCGTCGGTCACCGTGCCGATGATCGCGCCGCCGAGCGTCAGCGTCGCGATCACCTCCGCGGGCGGGCCGCCCTCGACGATCGTGAAGCCCGGCGACAGCGTCTTGGCGTGCACGGCGTCGGTGAGCTGGAAGCGGAAGTCGCCGGCCGGCAGGCCCTTGACCAGCGCGAACTCGCCGCCGAAGTCGGTCGGGTAGTCAGCGGGCGTGATCGAGCGGTCCGGCCAGTCCATCACGTTGGCGATGCCGAGCGGGTTGTTCGGGAACCAGCGCTTCAGGCTGACGCGGTACGACTTCAGCGCCTGGCCGTTGGCGGCCAGCACCTTGAGCCGCACGCTGCCGCGCGTCGCCAGCACGATCTTGACCTCCATCTCACCGGTCATCACCAGCGGCGCCTTCGCCTCGGCGTGCTGCGGCGAGGCGGTGGTCAGCTGGTAGGGGCCGGCGCGCAGGCTCGCGAACTGGAACGTGCCATCGCTGCCGGTCACGGCCGTGCCAGCCTGCGGCGTCTTGCTGGACAGCCCGTTGGCGTTGACCGTCACGTTGCCGACCGGCTGGCCGTTGGCGTCGACGACGACGCCGGCGATCGGCTGTCCCAGTTCGACCTCGAGCGTGAAGTCGTTGGCGCCGTCGGTGCGCAACTGCTGGTTCAGGATCTGCGCGGTTGCGTACCCCTGCGCTTCGGCGACCAGGTTGACCAGGCCCTGGCGCGGGCCGTTGGCGAACCGGAAGGTACCGTCGGGGCTGGTGGTGGTCGGCACGCCGCGTTCACGGCCCGGCGTCGCGAGCATCGCGTGCGACTGGTGGCTGCTGGCCAGGTACACGGTGGCGTTGGCGACCGGAGTCTTGGTGTTGGTCTCGACCACCCGGCCGCTGACCGCGACGCCGGCCTCGAGCTGCACGTCCTTGGCGTCGTACCAGTCGCCCTCGCGCACCTTGATCTGCTGCAGGTGGAACTCCGGGTGCTCTTCGCTGACGACGCGCAGGTCGACGCCCTTGCCGACCTTGCGCAGGCCGAGCGCGAACGTGCCGTCGGGCGCGGTCAGCGCCGACGCCAGCGGCGGGCTGGTCTTGCCGAGCTTGTTGTTGAGGAACATCTGCACCGGGTCGTTGAGCGCGCTCTCGAGCAGCATCACCGGCACGTTGGCGGCGACGGCGCCGCC
>JBASWX010000509.1:0-4332 GCA_049276695.1 Planctomycetota bacterium | reverse complement strand
CTGTTGCTCGCCGTGGCCGCGACGACGCTCGGCATCGTCGCCGCGATCACGCTGGGCGACGATGGCTCCGGCGTCGGCCAGCGCACACCGAAGCTGCGGGCCCCTGCGAAGGCGACGGTGAAGGTCGTGTGGTTCCGGGGGCCGCCGGGCCCCGACGCCGGCGGCGGCACCTCGCCAACCACCGTGAGCATCACGCCGAACGACGAGGAAGGCGCACGCGTCGGCATCGTCGAGGAGTTCGCCGGCGGTACCGGCCCGCAGTGGAAGGCCGCGGCGTGGCTGGCGGCGTTCCGCAGCGCGCAGACCACCGGCCAGAACCTGATCGACTACGAGTTCCTGGTCGGGACCGGCGGCCAGATCGACGGCCCGTCTGCCGGCATGCTGATCACCGCGACGATGGTCGCGATGCTGCGCGGCAAGACGCCGCGCGCCGACACCACGATGACCGGCACGATCAATCCGGACGGTTCGGCCGGCCCGGTCGGCGGCATCGTGCAGAAGATGGATGGGGCGTCGAAGGACGGCATCAAGCGTTTCGGCTTCCCGATGGGCGCGCGCACGCACCTGGACCTGCGCGACGGCAAGACCGTCGATCTGCTCGACGCGGCGAAGGAGTTCGGGCTCGAGGCGCGCGAGATCCGCGACGTGTTCGAAGCGTACGAGTTCCTGACCGGCGACCGGCTCGAGCGCCCGGTTCCGGTAGCCGAGAACGAGATGGAGCTCGACGCCGACACCGCGATGCGGCTGCGCAGCAAGAACGAGAAGTGGAAGGCGCGGGTCAAGACCGAGAACGCCAACATCGCCGCCGCGGCGCGCGGGCTCGGGCCTGCGGGCGCCCCGCTGCAGCCGATCGCGCAGCAGGCCGACGCGTTCAGCAAGCGGGCGTCGCAGTTCGAGCGCAACGACTTCCTGGCCGCCGCCTATGACAGCTACGTGCAGTCCGCGATCTTCGCGACGATCACCAAGGAACGTGCGCGCTTCCTGCAGGCCCGCGACGAGGTCGACGACCTGGTCGCGCAGGTCGAAGCGGCGGCGGCGGTGCAGGACCAGCTCGCCGCGTTGTCGTCGGAGGTCGACCTGCAGGCGCGGGTCACCACCGGCGGTGGCCAGATCAACGCGCTGCGCGCGTTCCAGGCGCTGGTCACCGCCGAGTGTTACGCGACGCTCGGCGCCGCGACGTTCGAGAGTGCTTCCGACCTGCTGGCGCAGCGCCAGCGTCGCAAGCTGACCGCGACCGAGCTCAAGGAACTGAAGCAGCGGCTCGAACAGCCGATCCTGTTCTTCTCGATCGCGCGCACGCTGCTCGACGTCGCCGCCGATCAGCGCGACTTCGGCACCGAGGAAGGACAGTCACCGCCGGTCGCCGCCGAGGTCATCGCGCGTTCCGCCGCTGCCTACGGCTCGGCCGCCGGTGCCGTGCTCGCGTACCTGGCGTCGCTGACCGGCGAGCAGGCGACCAACGGCGACGACGACTACCTGGTCGCGGTGCGGGCCAAGAATCGCGTCGAGGCGATGGCGCTCGGCCGCCAGGGCAGCGACCTGCTGCGGCTGGCCGCCGGCTCGCTGGCGTTCCTGAAGGGCGCGTCGTTGGTCAACAAGTACTACTCGCTCGGCTGCGAACTCGACGCCGGCGCGCTCACCGTGACCAACCGCAAGGCGCTGTCGCTGCAGCTCGACCTGGCGAAGCAGCTCGCGCGCGAGGCGGCGCAGACCGCGAAGGCGCGCGTCGGCTTCGTGCCGGTCGCCGCGCGGCTGGCCTACCAGCTCGGCGTCGCCCGCCGCGACAGTGAGGGCGACGACAAGCAGAAGATCGCCGCGCTGGAAGCGTTCTGGGAGAGCGCGTTCTGGAGCGAACTGGTCGCCAACGCACCGCCGGCCCACCGGTGACGACCGGCGGGCGCGGGCGGCGTCACTTGCCGTCGCGCAGCTCGCGCACGAGGTCGAGTTCCTCGTAGATGACCGTCATCGCCTCGAGCATGCCGGCGGTGTGCACGCCGACGCAGCGGTTGACGCGCTCGTCGAACCAGTAGTTGCCGGGCAGCGACTCGATGTTGCCGTCGAACACCAGGCCGACGACCTTGGCGTTGCGGTCGAGGATCGGGCTGCCCGAGTTGCCGCCGATGATGTCGGCGGTGCAGACGAAGTTGAACGGCGTGTCGAGCTTGAGCTTGCCCTTCTTGTCGGTCCACTGCTTCGGCAGGTCGTACGGCGGCGTGTTGTCGAACGACGTGTTGCGTTCGAACAGCCCGTTCAGCGTCGTCTTCGGCGGCACCAGCGTGGTGCCGGCCTCGTAGCCCTTCACCGTGCCGAACGCGAGCCGCAGCGTGAACGTCGCGTCGGGATAGTTGGCGGCGCCGTAGACGTCGAAGCGCGCCTGGCTGATCACCGCCTTGGCCGGCGGCGTCAGCTCGCGGTCGATCTTCTGCCGCATCTTCTGCCACTGCTCGCGCGGCGCCTGGCTCTCGATCAGCTCGCGGTACTCGCCGTAGGCCTTGGCGATCGTCGCGAACGCCTCCTTGACCTCGGGCTTGCCCGAGCGCGCGATCAGTTCCTCGTCGCGCGCCTTCATCTTGCCCAGCATCGCCGCGTCGCGCAGCCCGGCGAGGTGCCCCTCGTACGCCTTCAGCGAGTTCGAGATGCCGAAGAACTGGTCGCGCAGCTCGAACGCCTTCTGCTTGTCCGACTCCATCGCCTTCCTGGTCATCTCCAGCATCTGGTGCAGGCGATCGACCGTCTGCGGCACGCGGTAGTCGCGATGGAACTCCATCTCGGCGTGCGTCAGCGCGCGCTCGGTGCCGCCCGGATGGCCCGACACGAACACCAACTCGTCGGTCTTGGCGCCGTCGTTGTTCCACTGGAAGTAGAACTTGCTGCTGTCGATCGGCTTGCCGTCCTCGTAGACGCGGAAGAACGCGCAGTCGAGGCAGTAGCGCGGGTAGGTGAAGTTGTCGTAGTCGCCGCCGTAGAATGCGACCTGCTTCTCCGGCGCGAACACCAGCCGCACGTCGTCGTAGATGTGGTAGACGTGGATCCGGAACTGGTTGCCGTCGTACAGCACCACCGGGTCGGCGGTGATGTGCTTGGCGTCGTCCTTGAGCGCCGCACACATCTCGTCGAGCTTCGCGCGCCACTGGTTGCCGACGGCGTCGTCCTTGGCCTTGACCGCCAGGATCTCCTGGGTCACGTCCTTGATCTCGACCAGCTGGCGCAGCGTCAGGTCCTTGCCGTGCACCTCGCTGCCGTACTTCTTCGCCGAGAAGCCGGGCTCGACCCAGTCCTTCTCCGGCGTCGACACCGCCTGGATCGTCGACAGCGCGACGTGGTGGTTCGTCATCACCAGCCCGTTCGGCGACACGAACGAGCCCGAGCCGCCGGTGTCGAAGCGCACGCTGCCGAGCCGCACGTGGTCGAGCCACTCGGCCGTCGGCTCGAAGTCGTACTTTTCCTTCAGCACCTTCAACGGCAGGCCATCGAACGGCCACATGCCCTCGTCGGGGCGGGCCATCGAACTCGGGAACGTGGCGCCGAGCGCGATCACGGCGACGGCGAGGGGAATCAGGCGGGTCGGATGCATTGCTACCTCGGTGGGACCGGGCGCCGGACGCGGCGCTCGGGGGGCGAACATGATACGGACCGACCGGATCAGAGCCATGTTCCAGGCAGCTCTCCTTGGCCAGGGCCGACGTGCGCGGCAGTGTTCGCCACTGGTGGCAACTCCGTGCACTACGGCTTGCGGGGCCGGCGCGTGACAAGGCCGGAGCGCCTGGCTACAAGGCGGCGCCAAGGAGCGTGAGCCGATGAGCGAGTACTTGCCACTGCCGGATGTCGAGGAGCAGAGCCTGCCATACGAGACCGTGAGAGACCTCTGCATGCGCATGAACTTCTGGCGACTCGAGCGGCATCTGCCCGACGGCGGACACGAGGACATCAAGTCGACGAACTGGACGTTCGTCAGGTTCTGCGCAGGCAACCCCAGGCGCGATTCCAGACAACGGCTCAACTACTACGGCGAGTCCCTCGTGCTCGGCGTGATCCTGGACGCAGGCGAGCCCGCTCAAGACAAGGTCCGGCGGTGCCCGCCAGTGAAGCCGGCCAAGGTGGTCGCAACGACGCAGGGCAAGCCGGCTCGACACCGCAGGGGCGCGCGCAAGACCCGTCGCTCATAGGCTGTTCCAGTGCCGCGCGACGCGGACGCCCACCCAATGGGCCGCTAATCCGTTGAAGGCTCGCGTGGCGCAACACTTTTCTACGCGCATTGCTTGAGCTTGGTTATGGACGCATCGAGGGCAGCGAGGGTGGCTGTGAGCAGGGTTCGTCCGGCCTTGGTGACGC
>JBASWX010000508.1:0-1718 GCA_049276695.1 Planctomycetota bacterium | reverse complement strand
GCCGCGAGCAGCGCCGGGTCCGCCATCGAGGCCTCGTCGACGACGACGAAGTCGTGCGGCAGCGGCTCGTCGCCGCCGGCGCGGAAACGGTCCTCGAGGGCCTGGTAGCGCAGCAGCCGGTGCAGCGTCGTCGGCTGCAGCCGCTCGGCGATTCCCGGGGCCTGCTGGCGCAGCGACTCGCCGAGGCGCGCCGCCGCCTTGCCGGTCGGTGCACACAGCGCGATGGCCGACTCCGGTTGCAACTGCAGGCGCAAGGCCAGCAGCCGCGCGACGGTCGTGGTCTTGCCGGTGCCCGGGCCACCGGTGAGCACGGTGAAACGCGAACGCACACCCGCGACAACCGCCGCCAGCTGCCAGTCGGCCGCGGTGCTTGGAGCGGGCAGCGATCCGAGTGCGGCGAGTGCGTTCGCGACCGGCCCGGCGTCGTGCCGCGGTGGCGTCGCCAGCGCGGTGCGGATCCAGCGCGCGATGCGCCGTTCGGCCACGAAGTCACGGCGCAGGTAGAGGCGGTGGTGGTCGTCGAGCACGAGCGGCAGCGGCGGCGCGGCGGGGTCGCCATCGCCGCACAGGCCGCTGGCCAGCAGTTGGTCGCGCCAGGCGACGGGCGCCGGGAACGGCGCGGCGCCACCAGCCCGTGCCTGGCCCTGCCAGGCCGCCAGCGGCACGCAGACGTGACCGTTCGCGCGTTCGCGACACAGCAGCACGATCGTAGCGCGCAGCAGCGCCGGGTCGTGCGGGCGAGCGCGTGCCAGCAGGGTGTCGGCGAGCAGGTCACCGAGTTCGGGTGGTGCGGTGGTCGGGTCGGTCACCGGGAACCTCCGCCCGCGAGCCAGTTGTCCATCGCCAGCACGACGTCGCGGGGCACGCGGTCGTGGAACATTCCGGTCGCCGTGTCCGGCGTGGCACCACGCAGGAACACGTAGCACACGCCGCCGACGTGACGGTCGTAGTCGTAGCCCGGCAGTCGGGCGCGCAGCAGCCGGTGCAGCGCGAGCACGTAGAGATGGTACTGCAGCACGTAGTCGTGCTCGGCCATCGCGCCGGCCAACGCGTCGGACCCGTAGTCGGCGACCGCATTGCCGAGGTGATTCGACTTCCAGTCGAGCACCCAGTGCCGGCCATCGTGTTCGGCCAGCAGGTCGACGAACCCGACCAGGAAGCCGTCGAGCCGGGACGGCGGCAGGGCCCGCAGCCGTTCGGCCTGGACCCGGGCGATCGCGCTGGCACTGCCCCGCAGCACCTCGGCGAGCTGGGCCAGCGTGCCGGCGTTCGCCGGCAACGTGAACTCCCATTCCACGGCACGGGTGCCCCCGCACAGCGCGCGCAGCGTCGGACCGCCGGCGTGCACGCGCGCGGCCGCGAGGTCGCGGAGGTTCTGCACCACGGCGGCGACGGGATCGATCTCGCCGGCGTGAGCTTCCGGCGCCAGCAGCCCGAACGCGTCGAGCGAGTCGCGCACCAGTACGGTGGTCGCGGGCTCGTCGAGCCGGGCGAAATCGACGTGCTCCAACACGTGGTGCAGGCACTGCCCGGCGGCTGGCCCGCGCGCGAACGCGAAGATGCCGCGCGCGATCGCCGGCGGTGCGATGTCGGCCGGGCGGTCGGCCCGATCGGGTTGCACCTCGATCGCCGCCCCGCCGGCGATCAGCGACGAGTAGCTGAACAGCGCGCGCGCCTGCGGCTTGCGCGTCGGACGGCGCGCGGGCGCCAGCGGCACG
>JBASWX010000507.1:0-6255 GCA_049276695.1 Planctomycetota bacterium | reverse complement strand
ATCGCAGCCAGCAGCGCGCGGCCGTCGCCGGCGACGTGGTCGACGAACAGCACGCGAGGGTGTGTGCCGAGCAGCGTGCGCAGCGCGGCCTTGCGGTCGAGCAGCGGCAGCGCGCGCAGGTCGAACTCTTCCCACTGCAGCAGGTCGAAGGCGTAGTAGGCGAGGCTCGGCGAAGGGGCGCCGGCCAGTGCTTCGCGCAGCGCCTCTCGACTGGGACGCCCGGTTGCATCGAGCGCCACCAGCACGCCGTCGAATACCGCTTGCTGGCAGCGCAGTGCGGCGAAGCCCTCGGCGAGGGCGGACGGCGGCGCTGGCACGTTGGCGAGAACGACCGCGTCGCCGTCCTTGCGGGCAAGGGTGCGCAGCCCTTCGAACTCCATCTCGAACAGCCAGTCGGTGTCGTGCTGCGCCGCAGCTTCACCCTGCCAACGCATCGGCTCGGTCGCGAGCGGCACCGTCGCCGCCGGCGCTGCGTCGAGTTCGATGCCCAGCGCCGAGTCGCGCGCAGGCCCGGCATAGCGGTCCTTCGACTTGAACAGGAGCCAGCTGTTCTTCGCCTGCTGGGTGCGCACCAGGTGCCACTCGCCGCGCAGCCGCCGGCCGTACAGCACGACCTTCAGTTCGCCCCGCGCGATCGCGTTGTCCCAGCTCGGGATCTTGACCAGCTCGTAGCGGCCGCGGTCCCACAGGTTCATCGTGCCGGCGCCGTACTGGCCCTTGGGAATGCGGCCGTGGAAGTGCTCGTACTCGAGCGGGTGGTCCTCGGTTCGCAGCGCCAGGCGCTTCTCGGCCGGGTCGTACGAGAAACCGCGCGGCACCGCCCACGACTTCAGCACGCCGGCGTGTTCGAGCCGCAGGTCGTAGTGCAGGTTGCGCGCCTCGTGGCGGTGCACGACGAAGCAGTCGTTGCCGCGCACGACCGGCGCCTGCGGGTCGGGTTCGGGTGTTCTGCCGAAGTCGCGCTTCTTGCGGTACTCGGCGAGCGGGTCGACCATGCGTCGGCCGGATTGTGGCGAACGGGACGGGGCGCGCCAGGACGGGCGATCACCCGGGGTGGCCGAGGAGAGACGAGCCTTCTCGTGTGCAATCCCGCACGCTGAGCGGAGGCGCACCGTTCGCGCGGCCCTGCGGTCGCCGGAATGCAAACCACGCCGGGCCACCGGGTTGAGGCCTGCCGGCGGCTGCGGCGGAGCGCTCCCATCGCCCCGGTTGGCGCGGCAGGAAGCCCGGATCGGGCGAGGCACTGCCTTTGCGTTCGGAGCGGTGTCACGGCGGCGGTCGCCGCGACTGGCACCGGATACTCCGCGAGGTCCCACCAGACTGCAGCAGCTTGAATGGAACATGCCTCGAAGTAAGGTGCTACGACTCCCCTGGTTCGACTCGTCCCCGAGTAGACCCTGACGCCCCGCACGGGCGCATCTCGCATCCCATGAACGCCAATCCCACGCCGCGGTCGCCCTTCCTCTCGCGCACCGCCACCGCCGCTTCCCTGCCTCTGGTAGCGCTCGCCGCCGTCGTCGGCGCGGGCTGCACCGGCGGTAGCAAGGGCGATCCCGACAACCGCGGCGACTTCAAGGTCGCGGCCATCAGCACCGGTTCGGGCAGCGTCTATCCGTACCGCATTCGCACGACCGACTCGTTCGGCAACCCGACCTCGACCGTCGTCAACATCGAGAGTGAGGCGACCCTGCGGCAGTTCGTGAACGGCAACAACGGCGTGCTGCCGGTCGCGACGTTGCCCGACACCGCGGTGCTGCCGGATGGCGTGCCCGGCAACCAGTTCCTGCACTTCACCTTCACGCACAAGCTGCAGTTGGAGTCGATCCTCAGCAACCTGCTCGCCGACCAGGCGAACTCGGGCCTGAGCGGCGCCTTGACGATCCTGGCCTACGACCCGTCGACCGAGACCTCGCTGCCGGTGCGCGGCCGCGGCTTCGTCAACGGCCGCTCGTACTTCAATGTCAACGGCCAGCTGCAGCTGGTGGAGGCGGTCAAGGCCGACGGCAACAACGTGGACGTGCTCGATACGCGCGCCAACGGCTTCCCGTCGTACGCCGGCGCTGCCGACCTGGTCACCAACAAGTCGTTCGTGTTCGTCGCTGACACCGACAACGACCTGGCGACGATCGAGGCCTTCCCGGCCAACCGGTTGCTGCGGCTGGTCGTCACCAACGCCGTGCGCGACACCGAGAACGACATCCTCGAGCAGGAAGTCGGCGTCGCGACCACCGTCGGTCCCGACAACAACCCGCCGCAGGTGCTGGGTTACCTGACCACGCCGCAGATCTCGCCCGGCAACAACGACACCGGCGTCGATCCGACCGGCTCGGTGCTGATCCGCTTCAACAAGCCGGTGCAGCCCAACGAGGTCGGCACGTTCTTCGACGCCAACCTGTTCACGCCGCCGACCGGTGGCGTATCGCTGTCGGTGACGATCGCGGCGGCGACCTTCCCGGTGATCTACTACGCCGATCCGGTCAGCTACGGCGACCTGATGACCTACCTGATCAAGCCGGCCTACAACCTGCCCGGGCAGTCGGTGGTCGACCTGACCGTGCAGACGACCACGATCACCAGCCTGCCGGGCAGCCTGATCGGCCAGGCGGTGACCACGCGCTTCACCACCGGCGAGGGCCCGGGCGTCGTCAACGCGCCGGTCGCGCCGGAAGCGATCTACGTCGGCATCGGCGGCGCCGAGCCGGGCGTGTCGGTGATCGACCTGAACGGCTTCGGCCAGGGCACCGGCGACCCCAGCAACACGCGGTGGCCGCTGAACCCGAACATCGGCGTGCCGGGCGTGGTGCCGTCGATGGCCCCGGGCACGTCGAACCTCGATGCCGGCGGTCGCGGCGTGTTGACGTTGACCCAGGACACGCTCGGCAGCACGCGCCTGTTGCGTGATCCGGTCGTCGGCGACGTCACCGACATCCACATCGGCGCGCCGCTCGACCTGGTGTTCAACAACGAGAACATCAACCGCAACGCCAGCCGGTCGAACCAGATCAACGAACTGCTCGGCACCGCGATGGTCGGCAACACGATCACGCAGCCGCCGGTGCCCAACCCGCCGCGCCTGGTGTTCCCGCCGCCGAATCCGAACCGCGCGATCTTCGGCGAGGAGCCGGCGGTCAAGTCGTCGCTCGGCCCGCCCGGAGCGCTGATCACCGGTGGCCCGCCCGCGGGTTGCCTCGCGGTCGGCTTGAACCTGCTGGTGCAGGGCAATCCGTTCTCGTCGGTGCAGAACGAACTCGGCATCTACGGCACGCTGCTCAACGGCGTGTTCGTCGGCCCGCAGCCGCCGCCCGGCTCGCCGCCGCCGCCGCCGCCGTTCTGCCCGTTCACGTCGCGCCAGCAGGTCGGCCACTTCCTCTACGTGCTCGACCGCGACAACCGGCAGGTCGTCGTCGTCAACAGCAACCGCTTCACGGTGCTCGATACGATCCAGCTGTCGGACCCGGTCAGCATGGCGATCGCGCCGAACATGACGCGGCTGGCGGTCACCAACTTCGCCAGCGCCTCGGTCAGCTTCATCGACATCAACCCACTGAGTGCGACGTTCCACCAGGTCGTCGCCGAGACGCGGGTCGAGAACGGCCCGACCGGCATCGCCTGGCAGCCGGACGGCGAGGACATCCTGGTGGTGTCGACCGACTCCAACTTCCTGACCATCATCGGCGCGCTCGACTTCACCGTGCGCCGGAGGCTCGGCGGCTTCCTCAATGCGCCGATCGACATCGTGGTGTCCGAACGCTACTTCGGCACCGGCAATGTGTCGGGTCTCTACTACGCCTACATCCTCAACAGCAACGGCACGATCGCGGTCTACGAGTCGGGACCGGACGGCGTCAACGGCTTCGGCTTCAACGACATCATCGGCTCGGTGACCAACGTCAACTTCCCGCGGGCGCGGGCGATGATGTTCGACATGTCGGCCGGCTTCGGCGGCATCTTCATCGGCCACGTCGACGAGAGTGGGCTGGGCCAGGTCAGCCGCCTGTCGTTGACTTCGACGCCGCTCGGCGTGCTGCCGACCAAGCCGGTGGCGGGTGGTTTCATCCTGCCGCCGACCTACCGCCAGAAGGAGTGGACCGTGGTCCAGCGCTTCGGTGGCCTGTCGGCGTCGACGCCGGTGCGCGACACGATGTCGGGCAACTCGATCATCGACCTCGCCGCCGACGACCTGATCAACAGCGGTGCGCGCACCGGCCAGGGCGGCCTGCTCGCGCCGACGTTCCCGACCACGCCGTACATCCACTCCGGCAAGCACACGCTGAAGGCCGTACCCGGCGGCTTCATCGCGGGCGCGAATCCGCGGTTGATGTTCATCGCGCTCTCCGACGTCGGCAACGTCGACGTGTTCGAGTTCCAGACCGGCACGCGCGTCGCGACGATCCCGGTGCCGGGCGTGCGCGTGGTGTCGAACTACTGGCGGCAGTGATTCAGGTCGCTGGCGCGACCTGAATCCCTGCATTGCCCCGACCGCGCCGCAACGCGGGGACAGGAGGACGGCGAACGACGCCGTTGGCCCGCTGCGGCGCGGGCCCGAGTGCGGCTGGCCAACGTCGGCGCTTGCGCATTGGCGCAGCCCGTTTGCATTGCCGGTTCTGCGTCCGCAGAATCGCGGCAATGCCCGATGGTGCAGTGATCCAGCGCATGTTCGCGGAAGTGGCTCCGGGCTACGACCGCGCCAACCGCGCGCTGTCACTGGGCATCGACGTGCGGTGGCGGCAGCGCACCGTCGCCGCGATCGGCGTCGTGCCAGGCGAGCGCGGCCTCGACGTCTGTTCGGGAACCGGCGACCTGGCGTTGGCGCTGCAGCGGGCCGGGGCGCGCGTGGTGGGGGCGGACTTCTGCCAGCCGATGCTGCAGCGGGCGGTGGCGAAGAGCCGTGGGCTGGCCGGCCGGCCACCGGCGTTCGTCGCGGCGGACGCGCTGGCGCTGCCGTTCCCGGCTGCGGCCTTCGACTTCGCGACGGTGGGCTTCGGCATCCGCAACGTCGCCGATCCGGTCAAGGCGCTCGCGGAGCTGGCGCGCGTCGTGCGGCCCGGCGGCCGCGTCGTGGTGCTCGACTGTGCGCGACCGCGGGTGCCGCTGCTGGGCGCGGCCTACCGGCTCTACTTCAAGCACGTGCTGCCGCGCCTGGGCGCGTGGATCTCCGGGGCGCGCAACGGCGCCTACCGCTACCTGCACGACTCGGTGATGGCGTTCCCCGAACGTGAGCAGTTCCTCGCGCTGATGGCTGCCGCGGGCCTCTGCGCTCCGACCACGCGGCTGCTCTCGTTCGGTATCGCCGCGATCTACCGGGGCGAGGTCCGTGGCTGAGCAGGTTGCGGATCGCCAGGCGCCCGGCGGCTACTTCCACTGGTCGCGCGATCCGGCGCTGGGATTGTTCGCAGTGTTGCCGCTGTGGCTCGCCTACGAAGGCATGCGCTGGTGGCTGACGCCGGACGAACGCAATGGCGCCGAGGTGTTGTTGCTGCGCGAACTGCGCCGCTTCGACGAACGCGGGCACCTGGTGCTCAGTGCCCTGTTCCTGGTGCTGATGGTGGCGTGCGCGCGCTCGCTGGTGCGGCGGCACGTGCCGTGGACCCGGGTGGTCGCCGTCATCGCGCTCGAAGGCACGATCTACGGCCTGCTGCTCGGGCCGCTGGCTGCCGCGATGGCGAGTTCGGCCAGTCGCGTGCTGAGCACCGGTGCCGTGGGGCCGGCGCTGCTGGCCGACGTCGTCGGTTCGCTGGGCGCCGGCATCTTCGAGGAACTGGTGTTCCGGCTCGGCCTGATGTCGCTGCTGGTCTGGCTCGGCGTGCGCGGTGCGCGGATGTGGTCGCTGCCGGCGTGGTCGGCGCTGGCGTTCGGCGTCGGCATCAGCGCCGTGGTGTTCTCGTGGTTCCACCACCTGTGCGGTGAGCCGTTCGAGCAGGCGCGCTTCGTCTTCCGCACGATGGCGGGCGTGCTGCTCGGCCTGTTGATGTGGACGCGCGGCTTCGGCGTCTGCGTGTGGACGCACACGATGTACAACGTGCACTACTACCTCGCCGCCGATGGCTGATCGCCCGCAACCGCCTGCCCCGCTGCGTTTCCTGGTCGGCTTCACCGGCGGCAGTGGCAGCGCCTACGGTCTGCGCCTGGTCGAAGTGCTGCTGGCCGCCGGCCACGAAGTCCACGTCGCCGCAACCGCCGCCGCGGTGCGGGTGCTGGCCCACGAGACCGGGGCGGCGCTGGCGCTGGAACGGCCCGACCTGGCGACGCTGTGGC
>JBASWX010000506.1:0-5757 GCA_049276695.1 Planctomycetota bacterium | reverse complement strand
GGCCAGTGCCGCGGTGATGCCGGCGACGACGACGCCGGCGACCGACGTCGCGCCCGACGCACGCGTGGCGGCTGTGGCAGCGCCGCGAACGGCGCCGACCGGTTCGCTGCGCCTCACCTGCCGCTTTGGCGACGATGGCACGGCGGCGTGGGGTGTGCTGGTGACGGTGACCTCCGTTGGCCTGCCCGAGAGTGCGCTGCTGCAGCGCACGGTGCCGACCGGCGACGACGGCAGCGTGCTGGTCACCGGCCTGCACGCCGGGGCGACCCGGATCGAAGCTGACCGCGGCGGCAAGCTGCGACTCGACGTCGTTGCCGGCACGACGACCGACGCCGAACTCGTGATTCCGCTCGGCATCCATGTGCGCGGACGCGTCGTCGACGAACACGCGGCACCGGTACCGATGGCGCGGATCTGGCTGTCCCGCGAACCGCGCGACTACCAGGCCGGCGACATCGTCGCGAGCGCCGACCACGCCGGACAGTTCTACCTGCGCTCGGTCGAAGCCGGGCGCGTCCTCAGTGCGATGGCGCAAGGCCTGCGCAGCGCCGTCGTGCAACCGGTGGGCGGCGACGTCGGCGCCACAGTGGATGTCGAGCTCGTGCTGCGGTCGAACGGCGCCAGCCTGCTCGGCAGGGTGGTGGATCCCAGCGGTGCACCCGCGGGGGGTGCCCGGGTCTTCGTCGGCAGACGGGACCGCAACTGGTTCGTCCCGAACACGGAGATGTTCGGCGAATGGCGGCCACCGCTCGAGCTCCGCACCGCTGCCGACGGCACGTTCGCCGCGCATGGGCTGCAGCCTGGCAGCAAACAGCCGGTCTGGGTGCGGGCCCCCGGCAGCTGCGTCTGGTCGCGGGTCGTGGAACTGCATGCAACCGGCGATACGTCGATCGCCGTCCAGCTGGAGACGGGGTCGGTGCTCGCCGGTTGCGCCACCGATGCCGCTGGCAACCCGCTGGCCGGCACCTGGATCGACCACCGATCGGCAGCGTGGGCCTCGGGGCGCGCCGACTTCGACGAGGGCCGCGAACCCGAATGGTCGCACAGCCATGCGCAGTCCGACGCGGACGGTCGTTACCGCATCGACTGCATCACACCCGGCACGTTGCGCCTCCGCGCGAACAAGGACGACCTCGAAGTGCGCGGCGAGTTGCCGGTCGCCGCCGGCGAGACCGCGGTCTGGGATCCGGTGCTGGTCGAGATCGCGATCCGCGGCCGCGTCGTCGACGAACGTGGCGCGCCGCTGGCCGGCGTCGACGTCACCGCGATGCCGCCGCGCGGCAAGGGCAACCTGGGCTCGGAACGGACCGATGGCGAAGGGCGGTTCACGTGCCGCCGGCTGGCGCGGGTTCCGTACGTGCTGACGTTCCACGCAACCGGCGACCGCGCGCGTGTGCGGCCGGCGGCGAGCCGGTACGGCGTGCAGCCCGGCAGCGACGAACTGCTCGTGATCCTGCCCGACGCCGGGATCCCGAGTGCGACGATCGTCGGCCGCCTGCTCGATGGCGATGGCCGCCCGCCGGCGGCAGCGCGGGTGCGGGCGTCGACCGAACGCATGCACGGGAGTGCGGATGCCGACGTCGACGGCGCGACCGGTGGGTTCCGCCTCGGTCCGTTGCCGCCCGGCACGTGGCGGCTGCAGGGCAGCGTCGGTGAGGAGCTCCAGAACCGGCGTTCGGCGTGGAGCGAGCCGTTCGTGCTCGTGCGCAGCGAGGTACGCGACGCCGGCGTGATCCAGATGCCGGTGACCGGGTCGATCGCGGTGACCGCGACCGGGCCCGACGGGGCGCCGCTCGGCAGGTACTCGGTCCGCCTGGAGGACAGCGCCGGTTGGAGCGAGACAGCCTGGCTCGTGGGCACGCTCGACCACGGCAGGTTGCGTATCGCGAACGTTGCGCCGGGCGACTACCGCGTGAACGTCGGCGGCGAGAACAACCTGCCGAGCGTCTACGAGCGCGTCACTGTCGCCGCAGCCCGGCAGTCGGACGTCGACGTGCACCTGCCGAACGGCGTCGCGGTCCGGCTGGTGCTGTCGCCGATCAGCGAGCCCGTGCCGATGCACCTGTGGTTTCACTGGCAGCGCGACGGCGCGCTGCACCAGCGCTACGAGAACTGGTGGGAGGGCAACGGCGAACGCACCTGGGCGCAGCGCATGCTGCCCGGCAGCTACGAGGTCACGATCACCAGCGAGACAGGCAAGTCCGAGACCAACCGTTTCACGATCGGCCCCGACGACCCGCCCGACCGCACGATCGCGATCAGGTTGCCGTGACCGCCTGACGGGCACTCGTTCGCGGTCTTCGGACCGAGCCCCGTCCGCAACCCAAGACTGGTGCCTTCACGAATCGGGGTGTCGCGCGCGTCGCAGTTGCTCCAGTTCGGCGCGCAAGGGGCGCCAGTAGTCGCGATCGAGCGCGCGTTCGGCGCGCTCCTCCGCCAGGATGGCCTCGGCCAACGAATCCTCCCGCCCAGCGACCGCGTGGGCCAGCAACGGGCGCTGCGCGATCATCGCCGCCGTCGTCGCCGCGTTCGCGCGCGCGACGTCGATCAGGAGGTTCGGCGTCCGCAGTTCGCGCAGCCAGAACGCGACCTGGGCTGCCGTCGGCGCGGCCCGGTGCTCGAACCAGCTCGCTTCGACCAGCCGCCGGATCATCGGCCAGTCCTTGTCGCGCTGGGTCTTCTTGGCCAGCACGAGATCCGGCAGGGCCATCAGTTCGTAGACGCCACCGGCCGCCGTCACGGTCGTGCGCCGGTCCCACAGGGTGGGGAACGCGGGCAAGCCGCGCAGCACCGACATCACGTCGACACGCATGCCGGCGACCCCCTCGGCCTGGCACCGGAAGTGCACCCCATGGCCGCGCTCGAGGTACTCGATCGTGAGCGGCGGCACGGCGATCGGCGCCGCCTGCAACTCGCCGAGTGCCTCGCCCAGGCGAGCGAGGTTCTCCGCGCTGGCGAGGATCGCGAGGTCGGTGTCGCGGCTAAACTCCGCTGCGCCGTAGAAAACGCAGGCCTGCCCGCCCATCAGCAGGGCCTGAACCCGGTGCCGCTGCATCGAAGAAAGGACTCTGAGTATCGGGTTCGGGATCAAGCGATCCTCCCATCGCGAGGAATGCCGCGAACAGGCGCAGGCTCTGTTCCCACCGCTGCTGTGGCGTCAGCGCGTACCAATCGGCCCATTCGCCCTCACAGATGTCTTCGTCGGCAAGCACGGACGCAGGATACCACGCGACGGTGATCGGACCACGGCTGCCAGCCGGCGTCCGCCGGAATCCGCGCTGGCCCGTGGCGTGTTCGCCAGGGCCGGCGAAGATGGCGCGCGGCCACCGCGGCTTCGAGGTGAACGCATGAACCGCATCGATCTGTCGGCGCTGACGACCGAGGCCCGGAACCCGCGCACCAGCCAGCTCGACGCGCTGTCGACGCTCGAACTGGTGACCGCGATGAACGACGAGGACCGGCACGTCGCCGACGCGGTGCGGCACGAACTGCCGCGCATCGCCGCCGCCGTCGATGCGATCGCCGCCCGCATGCACAAGGGTGGCCGCCTCGTCTACTGCGGGGCCGGCACCTCGGGCCGGCTCGGCGTGCTCGACGCCGCCGAGTGCCCGCCGACGTTCTCGTCTTCCCCCGAGCAGGTCATCGGCCTGATCGCCGGCGGGCCGGGCGCGATCCACAAGGCGGTCGAGGGCGCCGAGGACAGTGAAGCGCTCGCCGCTGCCGATCTGCGTGCGCTCGGCATCGGCCCGAAGGACTGCGTGGTCGGCATCGCCGCTTCCGGCCGCACCCCGTACGTGGTCGGAGCGCTGCGCGCGGCGCGGGTCGCCGGCGCGCTCACCGTCGCCGTCACCTGCAACCAGGCGAGTGCGGTCGCGCGCGAGGCCGAGCTGCCGATCGAAGTTGTCACCGGGCCCGAGGTGCTTACCGGCAGCACGCGGCTGAAGGCGGGCACCGCGACCAAGATGGTGCTCAACATGCTGAGCACCGGCGCCTTCGTCCGCCTCAACAAGGTCTACGGCAACCTGATGGTCGACCTGCAGGCGAGCAACGCCAAGCTGAAGGCGCGCGCCGTGCGCATCGTCGCCGACGCTGCCGGTTGCGACGCCGGCGTCGCCAGCGAGCTGCTCGCGTCGTGCGATGGCGAAGTGAAGGCTGCCATCGTCGCGAAGATCAAGAACGTCGCGCCGCACGTCGCGCGCACGCTGCTGTTCACCCACGACGGCAGTGTGCGGGCTGCCCTCGCGGCGCCGTGACCGGCGCGCCGGGGAACGCGACGGCGGCGCCCGGTGCGCCCACAGCCTCGCGCTGGCTCGGCCTCGACGCGCTGCGCGGCGCCACGATCGCGGCGATGATCCTGGTCAACAATCCCGGGCGGTGGGGTGACAGCTACCAGTACGCGCCGTTGCGCCACGCCGCCTGGCACGGCTGCACGTTCACCGACCTGGTGTTCCCGGCCTTCCTGTTCTGCGCCGGCGTCGCGATCGTGCCCGCTCTCGGTCGCAAGGTCGAAGCCGGCCTGCCGCGCGGCCCGCTCGCGCTCGGCATCGGCAGGCGGGTGCTGTCCTTGGTGTTGCTCGGGCTGCTCTTGTCGGCGTTCCCACTGATGAAGTTCGGCGAGCTCGCCGCCGACCAGTCGCGATGGGGGCCGCTGCTGTCGGTGCGCTTCCCCGGCGTGCTGCAGCGCATCGGTGTCTGCTACGGCATCGCCGCGCTGCTGTTCGTGTTCACCTCCCGCTGCACGCAGCGGCTGGTGCTGCTCGGCTGTCTGTTCCTGTACTGGCCGCTGATCACGCTGGTGCCGGTGCCCGGCGTCGGCCCGCCCGACCTCGACGTGCCCGCGCAAACGCTTCAGGGTTGGCTCGATCGCACGGTGTTCGGCACGCACATCTGGCGCGAGGCGAAGGTCTACGACCCCGAAGGCCTGCTCAGCACGATCCCGGCGCTGGCGACCGCGCTGTTCGGTGTCTGCTGCGGCCGCGTGCTGCGCGAAGGCGGCGACGTCGCATCCAAGGTCGCGACGCTGCTGCGCCTGGGTGCTATGTGGATGCTCGGTGGGGCGGTGTGGAGCTGGTTCCTGCCCCTGAACAAGCCGATCTGGACCAGCAGCTATGCGGTGTGGACCGCGGGAATCGCGGCGACGGGGCTCGCCCTGTGCGTGTGGGCGTTCGAGCTGCGCGGCTGGACGAAGTGGGCGCGACCGCTGCAGGTCTACGGGGTGAACGCGCTGCTGGTGTTCGTCGGCAGCGGCCTGCTCGGCCGCGTCGTCGGTTCGCTGGTCAAGGTCAACGTCGACGGCAAGGACATCGCGGTGAAGGACTGGTTCTTCTCCAACTGCCTGCTGGCGCCGATCGGCGATACGAAGCTGGCCTCGCTCGCGTTCGCGCTGCTGTGGATCCTCGGGTGGTATGCGGTGCTGGCGCCGCTCTGGCGCCGCGGCATCGTGTGGAGGGTGTAGCCGTGGGGGCGGCGACGAGGACTTCGGCGCTTCCGATCATCGTGCGAGCTGACGGCGACGCACCCGTGCGGAACCGCGGAACCGTGCGGCTGGTTACGAGGGAGTGGCCGGCTGGAGTTGGCGCAGATAGGCTGCGAGCGGCGCGAACTGCCGGAAGTCGGCAGTTCTGCTCCACCACTAGTCCTAAGACAAGCGAATGAGGCGGCCTGATCGTGAGCCTCTCCGCTGCTCGACCCCGTCAAAAGATTGGCGGAGTGCTGCCTTCCGCCGCGAGCGGGCGAGTTCTTCGTCGAGTTGCGCAT
>JBASWX010000505.1:0-2909 GCA_049276695.1 Planctomycetota bacterium | reverse complement strand
CCTTGCACGGCCGCACCGGGCGCAGCGGGAAGTCGAGCTCGATCTGCTCGCCGCGCCGGTTCGCCAGCAGCAACCCGCTGCGCGTGTGGAAGCGCAGCGGCGCGCCACCCGGAGCAATGCCCTCGCTCCACAGCACGTGTGCTGGCGCCAGCGTCGCGTGCCCGCACAGGGCGACCTCGACCTGCGGCGTGAACCAGCGCAGCCGGAAGCCGTCGGCGAGCGGCAGCACGAACGCGGTCTCGGACAGGTTCATCTCGGCGGCGACGGCGCGCAACCAGGACAGCGGCCGGGGCGCAGCCAGCAGGCAGACGGCGGCGGGGTTGCCGCGGAACGGTCCGGCGGCGAACGCATCGACGTGGAAGCACGGCGTCGTCGGCATGGCGCGCTGTCATACCACGGCACACTCGTCGTCCAGCCACGGCTGAGCCTCGTCCCGGTATGCTCGCGGGCATGGTACGCGTTGCACTCGTCCTGCCAGCGCTGCTGTATGCAGATCTCTCGCTGGGCCAAACCGTCTGGAATGTCCCCGCGTTCGCCAGCATCCAGGCGGCCATCGCCGCCGCGAGTCCCGGCGACATTCTCGTGTTGACCAACGCCGGTGGCTACCCGGACTACGTCGGCTTCGTCCTGGACAAGGGACTCACGATCCGGGGCAACGGTGCGCGCATCGGCGGCGACCCATCGGGGTCGATCCCGTCGAGCACGATCACCATCAACGTCCCGGCCGGCCAGGTAGCCCACCTCGAACGACTCGAGTGCACGTACTCCTACAGTCCGATCGGTTCGGTCGGCGGCGCCAAGGTCGTCGTGCAGGGTGGCACCGTTCGCTTCGAGCAGTGCACGATCTTGCGGCAGAACTACGAGGACGCGATGACGATCAGCGACGCCAACGTCACGGTCGTGGACAGTTCGATCCACCACATCGGGAGCCTCGGCGCCGCTCGCGGCCTCGTCGCCACCAACTCCAACGTCACGCTGCGCGGCTGTTCCGTCCGTGGCAGCGATGACGCGTGCCACCCCTGGTATGGATGTGGCGTAGGGTGGTCGGAGGCCGAGTCCGCAGCCGAGATCACATCGTCGATGCTGCACGCCGAGGGGACCACGTTCCGGGGCGGCAACCACGTGAACGCCGCCGTTGCTGGCAATGGCGGCGCGGCCCTCGTCGCGACCGGCTCGCGCGTCTGGCTCGCCGGCTGCCAGCTGATCGGTGGTGCGCTGGGGGCCACGGCGCTCGTCAACAATGGTCCGTCGACGGTCGAACTGCGCCAGACGTCGCTGCAGGGTGGCTCCCCGAGCGGAGTCCCGAGCACAGGCCCTGTCGATCCGACGGCGCCGCTCTTGCGTCTGGAACTCGCTCCCCCTTGGCAGCGCGGGGTGACTACGACGCTGACTTGCCGCGGCGATGCCAACGCGGTGTTCGGTCTCTGCCTCGCACCCGACGTGACGCCGACCACTCTCGCGTTCCTCGTCGAACCGGTCTGGGCTCTCACGGGCACCGCAATCCAGGTCGGCGTCCTCGATGTGGCCGGGCTGGCGACGTTCCCCGTCGCCGTTCCCAACGTGGCGAGCCTGCAGCATCGCACGGTTTGGTGCCAGGCCGCGAGCGGACTCGTGTTTCCGCTCCGCGCATCGACGATCGCCGGCGGCGTGATCCGCTAGCGCCACCTCGCTGCCTGTCGCAGAAGGACCCATGGCCGGGAGGAAGGCTCGTTCCAGCCGCTCGGACGACCTGCGGCCGGCGTACGACCTGACCCGGCTCGAGCACCCGGTTCGTGGCAAGTACCACGCGCGGGCGGTGGCGGGCAGCAACGTCGTGCTGCTCGATGCCGATGTCGCAGCCGCCTTCCCCCCGGCCAAGGACGTCAACGCCGCCCTGCGCCTGCTCTTGACCGTGGCTCGCAAGAAGGTCACGCGACACCGGCGTCCGCAACGCACGGCCTGACCGCGATCGGGCACGTCCGCGCCGCTACCATCCCGCGGTGCGCTGCTTCGTCGCCCTCGATCTGCCGGCCCCGGTGCGCGTGCACCTCGCCAACGTGACCCGGCCCCTGCACGAACGCTTCGACGTCAAGTGGGTGGGCGCCGACCAGATGCACGCGACGCTGGTGTTCGCCGGCGAGCTGCCCGACGAGCTCGCGAACGATCTCGCCTGGGTCGTGCGCGACGTGCCGTTGCCGCCGCTGTCGCTGCACCTGGATCGGCTCGGCCACTTCCCGCCGCGCGGCGTGCCGCGCGTGGTCTGGGCGGGGCTCGCTGGCGACGTCGACGCTTTGATCAAGCTGCAGGCGGCGCTGGCCGCCGGGGCCGAGGCGCTCGGCGTGCCGCGCGACAAGCGGGACTTCACGCCGCACGTCACACTCGGCCGCGTGCGCAGCCACTTCGGCGCCTTCGCCCTGGTCGACGAACTGGCGAAGGCATCGGCAGCGCTGAAGTGCAAGCCGTTCGCACCGACCGCGCTCACGCTCTACCAGAGCGAACTGCAGCCCGGCGGGCCGGTCTACCGGGTGCTCGAGCAGCGCGCTCCTTCGGCAAGCTGAGTGCCCCGCGGTAGGCTGGTTTCGTGAGCCCCTCGCCCGCCGCGAACCGCCCCCGCACCCGCGGTGCCGCCTGGGCCATCGGGCTCGCGCTCGCCGGCCTCGCGGCACTCGCCGTCGCCGGCGGCAGCTGGCTCGCGTTCCAGTGCGACGACGCGTTCATCCAGTTCCGCTACGTCGCCAACGCGCGCGCCGGGCACGGCCTGGTCTGGAACGCGCCGCCGTTCCTGCCGGTCGAGGGCTACACCAGCTTCCTGTGGACTGTGCTGCTGTGGGCGACCTGGAGCTGGTTCGGCGTCGAACCGCCCGCCGCCGCCAACGTGCTGTCGCTCGGCTGCGGCGTGCTGCAGGTCGGGGTGCTGGCCTGGGCCGCGT
>JBASWX010000504.1:0-7602 GCA_049276695.1 Planctomycetota bacterium | reverse complement strand
GCCCTGCGCAGCACCGGCCGGCGGCAGTGCCGGTGCGGTCGGCGTGCCGGCGCTCGGCAACGCGGCGTTCGCACTGCGGCTCACGAACGGCCTGCCCGGCGCGCTGGCGCTGTGCGCGGCCGGCTTCTCCGAGCGCACGTTCCTCGGCGTGCCGCTGCCGTTGCCGCTCGGCACCTGCGAGCTGTTGGTCGCGCCGGACGTCGTCGCGGTGCAGGTCACCGACGCCGCGGGCGCTGCGACGCAGCCGCTGCCGGTGCCGCCGACGCCGAGCCTCGCCGGCGTGATCGTGCACACGCAGTGGGGGCAGGACCCCGCCGCGCTCCGGACCAGCGACGCGCTGGCGCTGCACTTGTTCTGACCGTCGCTCGCGACGCTCAGCGCACTTGCAGCACCGCGACCTTGAGGTAGCGCGTCTCCGGACACTCGAGTGCCACCGGGTGGTCGGGACCGGCACCCCGCAGGTGCAGGATGCGGGCGTCGCGCCGCGCCGCCGCGGCGGCATCGCGCAGCATGCGCAGGAACTGGTCCTCCGAGACGCTGCCCGAGCACGAGCAGGTCACGACGATGCCGCCGCGCGCGACCTTCTCGCAGCCGAGGCGGTTGAGGTCGAAGTAGCGCGCGAGGCCCTGTTCGACCGCGTCCTTGTTCGGCACCCACTTCGGCGGGTCGAGCACGATCAGGTCGTGGGCGCCGAGCTGCGCGTCGCGCAGCAGATCGAACGCGTCGCCGTGCACCGCGGTCAGCGTCGCCTTGTTGTGCGCGGCGTTGTGCCGGGTCTGCGCGACCATCGCCTCGTCGAGGTCGGCGGCGATCACCTTGGTGGCACCACCCATCGCGGCGTTCATCGCGAAGCCGCCGCTGTTGCAGCACAGGTCGAGCACCGCGCGGCCCTTCGCCAGGTTGCGCACCAGCCAGCGGTTGTCGCGCTGGTCGGCGAAGAAGCCGGTCTTGTGGCCGGTGCCGGCCTGCACGGCATAGAACAGCCCGTGCTCGCGCACGGTGGTCGCGACCGGGGCCGCTCGCGGCAGCTTGTCCATGCCCTCGCGCTCGGCCCAGTCCTGGTCCTGCAGCAGCACCAGCTTGCTGCCGGGGTACTTCGCCAGCAGCCACTCGCCGAGCGGTTCGAGCTGGTTCTGCATGCCGAGCGAGGCGACCTGCGCGACGAACGCGGTGCCGAGCTTGTCGAGCACGAGGCCCGGGAAGCCGTCGCCCTCGGCGTGGATCAGCCGGTAGGCGTCGGTGATCTTCGGGAGGTTGAGAGTCTCCTCGCGCAGCGCCACCGCGCGCCGCAGCGCCTCGACGAAGTGCGCGCGCACATCGTCGATGGGCGCATCGGCGAACATGCGCAGCGCCAGCTCGGCGCGCGGATTGTAGAAGCCGGTGCCGACCATCTCGCCCTCGCGGTCGCGCACCAGTGCTGGCGTGCCGGCGGGCAACGGCTGCGCCGGCTTCTGGATCATCTTGCGGTAGAACCACGGATGCCGGCCGTGCACCCGTACCTTCAGCCGGAGTTCGGGCAGCGGCCCGCGCGCGGGAGTGCGGATTCTCATCGGCCGGTCTTCACTGGCGGCGGTGGCGGCGTCGGCAGCGGGCGCGGCTCGGTGCGGCACTTCGCCAGCAGGATCTCGATGCCCTTGTCGAGCTGCGGGTCGCGCCCGGCGAGCAGCGAGCCGACGTCGTTGTCGACGACGACGTCCGGGTCGACGCCGTGGCCTTCGATGGTCCACTGCGGTCCGGGCTCGGTGTTGCCGAACTCCGGCACGTTGACGGTGCCGCCGTCGACCAGCGTGCCGCGGTTGGTGATGCCGATGATGCCGCCCCACGAGCGTTTGCCGACCAGCGGGCCGAGCCCGGCGCGCCGGAACATCGCCGGGAAGATGTCGCCGTCGCTGGCCGAGGTCTCGTTGAGCAGGCAGACCAGGTGCCCGAAGAACAGCGCCTGCGGGTACGGCCGGTAGCCGGAGGTGCGGCCGAAGGTGCACATCAGCAGTTCGCGAGCCAGCCGGTTCAGCACCATCTGCGACACGTTGCCGCCGCCGTTGCTGCGGTCGTCGATGACGAGGCCGTCCTTGTCGCGCTGCGGATAGTACTGCTTGATGAACTCGCGGATGCCGTCCTGGCCCATGTCGGGCAGGTGCACGTAGCCGAGCTTGCCAGCGCTCGCCGCGGTGACGCGGTCGCGGTTCTGGGTGACCCACTCGAGATAGTACAGCTTCTCCTCGCTGTCGATCGGGCGGAGCGCGACGGTGCGCGCGTTCGCCAGCGCCGGCTCGCGGTTCACCGTCAGCGTCACGGTGCGCCCCGACTTGCCGCGCAGCAGCTTGTACGGACTCGTCTCCGGCAGCAGTTCGTCGCCGTCGATCGCCAGCAGGAAGTCGCCCGCCCGCAGGTCGACGCCGACGGCGGTGGCGGGGGAGCGGTACGGCTCGTCGTCGTTCTCGCCGCGCAACACGCGCTCGATCCGGTAGCGGCCGCTCGGGGCGTCGAACGCGAGCACGAGGCCGGGCAGCGCCACCGGCGTGCGGGTCGGCGCCCCGGTGTCGCCGCCGGCGATGTAGGCGTGGCCGACGTTCAACTCGGCGATCATCTCGCCGATCACGTAGTTGAGGTCGCTGCGGTGCCGCACGTGCGCGACCAGCGGCGCGTACTTGTCGCGCAGCGCCTGCCAGTCGTGGCCGTGCATGTTGGCGACGTAGAAGTAGTCGCGGTAGCGCCGCCACACTTCGTGGAAGATCTGCGCGAACTCTTCAGCGGCGACCCGGTCGACCGGCAGCCCGCGCAGGTCGAGCGTCTTCTGCCCGTCCTTGCCCTTCAGGTTGGTCTCGGCGATCTGGAAGTCCTTCGCGGTGCGCACCAGCACGTGCGTGCCGTCGGGCGACAGCGCGAAGCCGCGCACGCCGCTGGCGAGCTGCTCGGTCTTGCGCTCCTTGTGGCTCCAGCAGTGCAGCGTCATCGGCTGGTCCGGATCGCGCCCGTAGTAGGCGCCGCCGCGGCGGGCGTAGAGCAGGTGGTCGCCGGCGGTCGTGAGTCCAGCGAGATTGTCGAGCGGGATCGGCAGTGCCTCGACGCGTTCGGCGAGACCGTCGAAGTCGATCGCGATCGGCTGCTCGAACTTCGGCTTCTCGGTGTCGGTCTTGGGTGGCTCGGTCGCCTCGTCGCTGCGCGCGGGCAACAGCGCCGGCAGGTCCTTGCGCAGGCTCAGCGCGAACACACCCCACGCGCGGTCGACCTGGAAGTCCCACTCGTAGTCGGTGGCGAGCCGCGGCTGGAAGCCGCGCAGGCCGAGGAAGTACAGCCGTTCGCCGCGCTGGTCCCACGCCGGCGAGTTGTCGTTGGCCAGCGGCCGGCTGACCGCGTGCAGCGACTGGTCGGCGAGCGACCAGATGTGCAGGCTCTTGCACTCGGTGCCGAGGCTCAGCGTGAACGCGAGGTGGCCCGAGCACGGCGACCACGCGTGGTCGCGCAGCTGGCCGCGGCTCTCGTCGGCGACCACGGTCAGTGCGCCGGTCGCGACCTCGCACACGCGCAGCACGCCGTCCTTGTCGCCGAATGCGAGCCACTTGCCATCGGGCGACCACGCCGGATCGAACAGCATCACCGCCAGGCCCTTCGTCAACTGCCGCGGCGGCGTCGCGGCGAGGTGGTCGCAGAGCCACAGTTGTTCCTCGCCGGAGCGGTCACTGACGAACGCGATCGTGCTGCCGTCGGGCGAGAACACCGGATGCTTGTCGTGGGCGCCGGGCGAGCGCGTCAGGTTGCGCACGTCGCCGTGTTCCTTCGGCACCGTCAGCAACTCGCCGCGGGCCGCGAACACCGCGCGCCGGCCGCCGGGGCTCACCGCGAAGTGTTCGATCAGCGCGCTGGCGTCGGTGTTGACCGGCCGCAGCAGCAGGCCTTCCTCCGGAACGCGGATCGGGATCGCGTGCTCGACGCGCGCGCGGGCGTCGAACCAGGACAGCTCGCCGCCCTTCTCGTAGACGATGCGTTCGTCCTGCGGGCCGCCGGCACTCGGCCAGCGCAGGTCCCACGTCGTGCTCGACGTCTCCTGGTGCACGGTGCGCGCGCGCAGGTCGTACGACCACAGGTTCAACGTGCCGGTGCGGTCGCTGGCGAACCAGATGCGATCGCCGATCCACATCGGGTCGCGGTCGGTGCGCACGTGGTTGGTGATGTTCTCGGCGATCCGCGTGTCCGGGTCGAACACGAACAGGTCGGGCGCCCAGCCGCCCTCGTAACGCTTCCAGGTCCGGAAGTCGCGGAACAGCGGCGAGTAGACGATGCGGGCGCCGTCGGGCGAGAACTCGCCAGCCCCGGCGGTCGGCATCGGCAGCGGCACCGGCAGCGCCCCGCGCGCCTTGGCGTGTGCTGGCAGCGCGACCGTGTACAGCCGCGGTCCCGCCGGCGACCACGCGCGCGCGAGGCTGCGGAACAGCACCGCACTGCCGTCGGGTGCCCAGCCGTAGACCTGGTTGTCGTAGCCCCAGCGGTCGGGCAGCGGGCCCTTGCCCGGATAGAACGTCAACTGCCGGACCTCGCCGCCGTCGCTCGGCACCACGTACACCTGCTCGTCGCCGTCGAGCTGCCCGGTGAACGCCACCTGCTTGCCGTCGGGCGAGAACTTGCCGAACAGCTCGACGCCGCGCGCCGACGTCAGCCGCGTCGCGGTGCCGCCGGCGAGGGCACAGCGCCACAGGTCGCCGCCGTAGGTGAACACGACCTGGTCGCCGTGCAGGTCGGGGAAGCGCAGCAGCCGGGTCTGCGCCGGCGCGGCGACGGCGAGCACGACTGCCGCGAACAGCGGCGCCGACGGGATGCGGACGAGCGATGGTTGCACGCGCGCACGTTCCGGCACGAGACGGGTAACCGCAAGCGTGCTGCCGCCGGCGGCATCGCCGACTCGCCGGCAGCGCGGGTTCAGGCGCCGGCGCCGGGAACGACGCCCCTTCCGCTCGCGATGGCAGCTGGCTAGCGTGTCGCAGCCCTGTCCCGGCGCGGTCCACGCGCCGTTCCCTGCCCTGCTCTCTCGCACCATGAAACCCATCGTCCTGCTCGCCATCGCGGTGGCGTCGGCCCAGAGCCTGGTCGCCCAAGCCAACGTCGTGCCCGGCCTCAACGGCCGCATCGCCGTCATCGACGACCTCTTCTATTGGGGCCGCCGCGGCCCGGCGTACCCCGGCGGCGAAGTCGGCGTCTCGATGCAGAACGAGATGTGCAACCCCGGCTCGGTCAACATCCCGTGGCAGGTCGCGATGGCGTCCAACCACCCGAAGTTCGGCTTCCTGCTGGTGCGCGTCGCCGGCGGCAGGATGGAACAGATCAACGACTGGAGCTACTGCAAGCACGCGTTCACGTCGACCAACTACAGCGGTCCGTGCGGCACCTGCCAGGATCCGGGAACCGGCCAGCTGATGGGCATCAACTGCGCCGACACCTACGGCTCGGGCAACAACGGCGACCGCTACTGGCTCGGCCCTCCGAGCGAGATCGATCCCTGGCTCGGCACCTGGGCAGTGGTCGGCAGCTACTTCGACCGCGGCGATCCCGCCGTCGCCGGCGCGGCGGCGATCGACGGCGTGCGCAGCCTGACCACGACGATGGTCAATGCCTTCGACGCGGTGAAGAACCGCATGACGGTCAAGGAGGCGGACCTGATCACGGCCGGCGCACAGTACTACTACGGCATCCAGCTCATCCATCAGGGCGAGGCCGTCGCCAACCGCGGCGACAACCTGGCGTCGCGCGGCACCACCCCGTCGTGGAACGGTTCGACCTGGTCGTTCCCGAACAACGGCAATGGCCAGACCTATGGCTCGATCCTGACCCGCTGGCCGGGTGCGGAGGTCAATGCCGGCCAGAACGGCAACGACGACGGCCGCTTCTTCGTCGGCTGCGTGGTGACGCCGCTCGGCGGCGGCAACTACCACTACGAGTACGCGGTGCACAACGTCGACAATCGCCGCGGCGGCGCCACCTTCCGCCTGCCGATCGACGCTGGCGCGACCGCCTCGAACTTCACCTTCGGCGACATCGACGCCAACCCGCTGAACGACTGGACCGGCGCGCGCGTCGGCAACCAGGTGGTGTTCACCGCGCCGGCGAACAACCCGCTGAACTGGAACACGATCTACAACTTCGGCTTCGACGCCAACTTCCCGCCCGGCTCGGGACTCAGCACGCTGGACGAGGCGCTCGTCGGCCCTGGCGCACTGACCGTCGACGTCGCGACCAAGGTGCCGAGCGGCTCGACGTTCGCGCAGTGGACCGCGGTCGGCACCGGCTGCGGCGGCACCAACTGCCAGTCGTCGTTCTACGAGTTGTTCTCGCCGGCGAGCGCGTTCGACCTCGCCAACACCTCGTGGTCCCTCACCTACAGCGGCGGCAACTACACGCTCGGCCCGGGCACCGGCAGCTACGTGGCGCCGGCCGGCACCAACCTGACGATGGGTGACGACGTCGAGGTGTCGACTGCCATCCCGTTCGCGCTGCCGACCCCGGCGGGCCCGACCAGCACGCTGTGGGTGTGCTCCAACGGCTTCGTGTCATCGGCGAGCAACGGCAGTTCCTACACGCCATCGTCGGCGTCGTTCCTGGCGGGCAACCAGCAGTGGGCCGCGCTCTGGCACGACCTGCTGCCGTCGACCGGCATGGTGAAGGTCGACAGCTCGGCGGCCGTCGTGCGCATCAGCTTCACCGCGGTGCCGAACTACGGCACGACGGGCACGGCGACGTTCCAGTACCAGTTCTTCCCGAACGGCAACGTCAACGTGATCTACCAGGCAGTCGGCGCTGCGGGCAACGACTACCTGGTCGGCTACACGCGCGGCGGCAACGGCGCCGACCCCGGCAGCTGGAACATCTCCGCTGGCCTCGCCGGTGGGCTGTCGCTGTGCTCGGGCCCGATCCCGAACCTCTCGCTGTCGTCGTCGGCGCGGCCGATCCTCGGCACCACGATCAACCTGACCACCGCCAACATCCCGGCCGGCTCGGTGCTCGGCATCTCGATCCTGTCGGCGACGCCGTTCGCGCCGGCGGTCAACCTCGGCGTCCTGAACATGCCCAACTGCTTCCTCTACCAGGCGCTCGACGTCGTCAACACGTTCGCGCCGGCAGTGCCGTCGGCGAGCTCGGCGTGGGCGATCCCGAACGTGCCGTCGGCGTCGGGCGCGGTGATCCACACGCAGTCGGCGGTCTTCAACCCGGCGTTCAACGCCTTCGGTGCGGCGACCACCAACGGCGTGCAGCTGCTTCTGGGCGTGAACTGAGCGCCGCGCTGCGGTTCGTCCGCGCGAGCGACCCGGCCCGTGCCGGGTCGCTCGCCGTACCGGCCCAATGCCCGCGCCGCTTCACCGTGCGAACAGCAGCCCGGCGCCGAGCAGCGCCGCGGTCTCGGTGCGCAGGATGTGCGGGCCGAGGCGCAACCCGGTGAACTTCGCCGCGGCGATCGCCGCCAGTTCGTCTGCCGTGAAGCCGCCTTCGGGTCCGACCAGCAGCGCGACATCGCCGGCGGCGCACGAGCCGGCCGCCAACGCCGCGCCGTCGATGCTGGCGACGAGCCGCCCGGCGGGCAGCGGGCCGGCGAGCCACGCCGCCAGTTCCTGGGCC
>JBASWX010000503.1:0-5105 GCA_049276695.1 Planctomycetota bacterium | reverse complement strand
CCGCCGGTCACGGCCGCGGCGACCACGCGGCGACCGTCAACGGCGCTGCCGCCAGCGCCGAGTCCGGCGGGCCGAACGTCGCGAAGCCGAGCCCTCGGGTCATCTCGCAGCCGAGCAGGCGCAGTTCGACGGGCGCCAGCTGCCACGGCAGGTGCGCGACGTCGCCGACGAGCAGGCGGCCGCGCCGTGCGACCCACAGGCAATACCGTTCGACCAGGAAGTGCTCGAGCGAGCCGGGCCGGGCGACCGTCCGCGGTCCCACCTCGCGCCACTCGGCGGCGAACAACGCCGGCGGCCCGCGCCGGTCGGTGCGTTCGCTGTGGTAGCCGTGCCACGCGCCGGCACGACCGCAGCCGATGCGGGCCCGGAAGTAGGGCAGGCCGAACGTGCAGCGCGCGCCGGCAACCGCGAGCACGCTGGTGGCGTCGAGGCTGAAGAACCAGACCCCGGGACGACCGTTGGCGCGCACGTAGGTGCGCACGTTGAGTTCCGGAAACGCGTGCGTGCCCGGCACCGGCGGCAGCCAACGCCAGCGCGTCGCCGCCATCCGGAACGGCACGACGCCGAGCCACGCGGCGCCATCGAACGTCTCGAGCTCGAGGCCGGGCGGCAGGTGCGCACGCAGCCGCGCCGCCGGCACCCGCCAGTGCAGGAACAGGAGATCTTCCCAGCGCATCGTCAGCGCCCAAGGCCGTGCCGGCACCGGCCATGGGCGGTGCGCGAGGTCGGCGAGGGCGGGATGCGGCATGCGGCTCCGGACGGACGGGCGGCCGCTACGCTAGCGGGCATGCTCCGGATTGCACCGCTGCTCGCGCCCGCGCTGGTCGCCGTGTCCGCGGCGTCCGCCCAGGACGACCTGCGCGACACGATCACGCGCAGCGACGGCAGGATCGTCACCGGCCGCGTCGTCGAACCGTTCGCCACCGACGAGATCACCGTGCTGCAGGGCGGCAAGCGCGTGCGCATCCCGAAGAAGGACATCGCGGCGATGGACCTGGTCGGCGATCGCGTGCAGGCGTTCTGCGAACGCCGCGTGCGCCAGAAGGACTCGCCGAAGGCGCAGCAGTTCCTGATCGACCAGGCCGCCCAGCTGGGACTGCCGGGTCTCGCGCGCTTGCAAGCCATGTGGCTCGCGCTGCGCGACGACGACGAGAAAGCGCACCAGTTCCTCGGTCACAAGCAGGCCGACAAGGGCTGGCTGTGGGAGCACGACGGCAAGCGCTACCAACGCGACCAGCTCGACCTCGCCCTGGCCAGGCAGCCGATGCGCCTCGTCGGCGAACGCTTCGCACTGCGCTGCAATGCCGGCCTGCTGACCAACGTGCAGGCGCTGCTCGACCTCGAACACTGCGGCGTGGTGTGGTTCGCGCGTTTCGGCAAGGAGCTCGGCGCCCGCGAGGTGCTGGCGCCGATCGAGGTGGTCGCACACCGCAACGGCGACGAGTTCCCGAAGTGGGGATTCCGGCCGCTGCCGTACTTCGTGCCGGCTCCGCACGGCGACGAGGCGCGCACCTTCTACGCCGGACCCGCGCCGCAACGGCCCGAGCGGCTGTTCTTCGTCGGCACGCAGGGGCTGCTCTACCGGTCGCTGATCGGCGAAGTCGACCGCGGCAACGACCGCGACCGCGTCTGCGCGTGGCTCGAGGTCGGGCTCGGCATGTGGATGGAGCACACGATGCAGGGACCGGCCGGCTTCGCCGCTCCCGGCGCCTTCAAGGCGCAGGACGTGCAGGCGCTGTCGGCGCTGGGCCGCGGCTACCGGCTCACCCACCTGCTGCACCTGCCGATGTACGGCAGCTTCTACCTGACCGACGACACCGCGACCGCGACCAACTGGAGTGCCGCGACGATGTTCGTCGCGTGGTTGCTCGAACCCGGCAACCAGCCGACGACGCGCGAGCCGTTCCTCGAGTTCGTGCGCGCGGCGCTGAAGGAACGCAAGGGCGACAGCAGCTCCGCGTTCGACAAGATCATGGGCCAGCGCGTCGAACAGCTCGACGAGCCGTGGCGCGCGTGGTTGAACAAGAAGGCCGGCTTCTGATCGCGTCCCGCCCGCGCAGTCAGCGGCCGGCGGCGACGCGGGCCAGCGCTTCGCCTTCCAGCCGGCAGGTGCGCCAGTCGGACAGCAACGCAGCCCCCTGCTTCTTGTAGAAGCCGATCGCCGGCTCGTTCCAGTCGAGCACGCTCCAGTCCAGCCGCGGGCAGCCGCGAGCCACCGCTTCCGCGGCAACGGCGCGCAACAGCTGCAGTCCGAGGCCGCGACCGCGGTGTTCGGGCGCGACGAACAGATCCTCGAGATACAGGCACGGCCGCGTCCGGAACGTCGAGTAGTTGCTGAAGAACAACGCGAACCCGACCGGCTGCCCCTGCGACTCCGCCAGCAGCGCCCCGCACGCCGGCCGTTCGCCGAACAAGTGCGAACGCAGCCGCCCCTCGTCGATGTCGAGCAGGTGTTCGAGCCGTTCGTAGCGGGCGAGATCGCGGATGAACGTCGCGATCGCGGGCACGTCCCGCGGCTCGGCAGCCCGGATGCGCGGAGCGGGGCCGCTCGTCACGCGCGGTAGGTGATGCGCCCGCGGCTCAGGTCGTAGGGCGACAGTTCGACGGTGACGCGGTCGCCAGGGATGATGCGGATGTAGTTCTTGCGCATCTTGCCGGAGATGTGCGCGAGCACGGTGTGGCCGCCGTCGACCTGGATCCGGAACTTCGTGTTGGCGAGGGTCTCGACGACCGTGCCTTCCAGGACGATTGCTTCTTCTTTGGGCACAACAACTCCGGTGGCGGGTGGCAGGGGCACCGCCGGCGCGCCACGGGCACCGGCGACGAGAGCCGCGGCAGGGACCGCGGCGGGCCGGGTATTCTAGGTGGCGGTGCAGGGAACGATCAAGGAGGGGGTCCCACTCGCCCACTCGTCCACTCGCGCTACCCGAAGGTCACTCCGTCGTACGCCTCGACCAACGGCAGTTCGGCGCCGATCTCCGGCAGCGGCACCACCGCGTCGCTGCCCGCGTACTGCTCGCGGCGGAAACCGTCCGGTCCGCGGCGGAACGCGACGACGCAGCGCGCATCCTGTTCGACCAGCAGGTACACCGCGAGCGACGGGACTTGCTGGTACGCGAGGCACTTCTCGCCCTCATCGATGCGCCGCGTCTCCGCCGACGCCACTTCGACAACCACAGCGGGCTGATCCTGGAATGCGTCCTGCGGCGGGTTCGGCCGGCACGTCACCAACGCGTCCGGGTAGTAGAAGCGCTGCTGGAACGGCAACCGGATGCGGACCTTGGTGTCGCTGTTGAAGACCTGGCACGGACGGCCACGCAAGCGGCTACCGAGCGCGATCAGGATGTTCGTGGCGATCCTGTTGTGCGAGTTGCAAGCGCCGGCCATCGCGTACGTGAATCCGCCGACGAACTCGTGCCGCGCCGCCGAGCGCGCCTCGGTGACGAGGTACTGCTGGGGCGATGAAAACCAGGGGCCTTCCACACGCTCGGTCATCGCTGCCGACGCTACACCCCTACCCCGAACTTGCAAGACCAGCGCCGCACCGCGCCGCTCTCACCGCAGCAGCACATCGCACGGCGTCGCCGCCGCACCCGTCGCCGCCCACGCGCCATCCCACACGAACGCAGCGAACGTCAGCGCGAGACCGTTCAGCAGCTGCGGCAGCGGCGCTGCGCTGCCGAGGGCGAGCGTTGCATCGACGTTGCCGGTGCCGTCGAGGAAGCCGAGGAAGCCGGCGAAGATCGGCGCCTGCAGCGAGCCCGCCGATGCCAGCACCAGCCAGTCGGCCTCGATCGGGATGACGTCGTTGAGGTAACCCGTCGCCGGCAGTTGCCCACTGAGCCCGACCGTCACGAAGTACGGGAAACCGGCGCGCAGGCTGCCACCGCGCAGCGTCGCGACCACCGGCGCCGGCGCCGCCAGTTCCACCGCCGCGCGATCGACGACGAGGCGCGGCCGAACCGGTTCGAGCGGCAGGTCGAGCCACGAGCCGAGCGGCGCGCCCTGCACGATGTCGACCCGGAAGTCGTGGAAGATCGGCGCGCAATCGAGCACGGGGGCCATCGGGGAGATGCGCAGCGGCAGGTTGCGCAACCGCAGCCGCAACGTCGACAACTGGGGAATGCGCACCGCCACGGGCGGCAGCCGCAGCTCGTGGTCCTCGGCGACGCCGGCGGCGCTGGTCAGCGAGGCCAGCGTGTTCATGCCGAGCAGCACTTCCTCGCCGGTGCCCGGCGCCTCGACCGTCAGCAGCGCAGCGAGCACCCAGTGCGGGCCGGCTGGCAACACGCGCAGGTGCACGGTCGGGCTGCGCACGAGCTGCGACTCGTCGCCGACCAGGCACGACCACATCCGCTCCTGCAGCGGGCAGCGCGCGAGCACAGCCGCCGGGTCGCGCAGCGCCGGCTGCGCGAGGTAGGCGGCCGCGGTGAAGTCGGTGGCGAGCGGATCGACGGTCTGCTGCACGACCGCGACGGCCTGCCCACCGATAGGCGGCAGCGGACGCAGGCCGAAGTCGTCGTGCAGGAACAGCCGGCTCGCCGATGGCGGCGTCGTCAGCCCCGCTGCGTGCGCGTGACTCCACCGGAACGTCAGGTCGTCGCGTTCGAACGCGCGCAGCGGCACCTCCGCGAGCACCGCGCGCGCCTCGACGTCGACTTCGTTCGGCATGCCCCACAACCAGCGGTGCAGCCAGCGCTCGATCGCGGCGTCGCGCAGCGCCCGCTCGAGCACGTTCGCCGGCGCGCCATGGCCGATCGTGCCGAGCAGGATGCGGTGCACGGCGGTGCGCGCTTCGCCGTGCACGATCGCCGACAGCGGATTGGCGACGTGATCGTAGAACGCGTGCGAGTGCAGCACCGGCACCGGCGAGGTCGCGAGCTCGAGGCCCATGCCACGCTGCTCGGCGGCGAACGCGGCGGCGAGCGAGCCCGGATCCTGGGCCAGGAACGCGGCGCGGCAGGTCTGCGCGAACGCCGGGTCGAGCGGCACCCCGGTGTAGTTGCCCGAGATCGCTTCGACGAACCACGAACTGAACAACCGCCCGCCGCGCAGCCAATCGTCGGTCGCGTCGGCGACGAGGTCCGCCGCGACGACACAGGCGA
>JBASWX010000502.1:0-10729 GCA_049276695.1 Planctomycetota bacterium | reverse complement strand
CGCAACGCGGCACAGGCCGAGCACCGGTTGGTAGTGCAGGTCCTGCACCAGCGGCTGGCGTCGCAGCGCCGCGAACAGGGCCGCAGTGGCTGCGGCATCGTCGCCGCGCAGCGCGAACCACAGACCCAGGTGGCCGGGCCGATTGGCCGCCGGCAACGTCGCGCACGCTGCGCGGTGCCAGCGGTCGAGCACGTCCCACGACGCGATGCTGATCAGTGGGGCCGCGTGGCCGGCGGCGAACAGCGGCTGCAGCGCCGACAGGTCGCTGCCGGTGCGCGAGCGCAGCACGCCGTCGACCAGTTCGGCGCCGCAACCCTCGACCAGCTTCACGCACAGCCGGTCGACGTGCACGACCGCGGCATCCGCCGGCGGATCCTGCGCCGCCACCGCGCCGGCAACGAGCAGCGCGACGACCAGCGAGCGCATCGGGTTGCGGACGAGCATCACGGCAACGAGTCTACCACGGTTGCCCAGGGCCGCGAACAAGGCCCGCGACCGGTCGCTCGCCGGAACGGTGCGGTGCCACCGCGCCGAGCCGCCGCTACCGCACCGGCTCGTTGCCGATCGGGTACTGCTGCCAACCGGCGAAGTCGAAGTGCCACCATTCGTGCTCGTAGACCGTGAAGCCTTCGGCGGCCATCGCCGACCGCAGCAGTTCGCGGTGCCAGCGTTGCGCCGACGTGCCGCCGGGGTAGTCGGGATAGGCGCGCGGCGTGAACTCGTCGAAGCCGCTCGGCATCGCGACCGGCTTGCCGGTGGCGAGGTCGTAGAGCGTCAGGTCGACGGCGCAGCCGCGGTTGTGGCGCGAACCCCTGGCCGGATCGGCGACGAAGTGGCGCAGTTCGTCGGGGGTCGCGTCCCAGAACACCTTGGTCACCGACCACGGCCGGTAGGCGTCGAAGACCCACAGCCCGTAGCCGCGGGCAGCGAGTGCCTGGTGCACGCGCACCAGTGCTTCGGCGGCGGCGCGCTGCAGCTTCGCGCGGGCGCCGGCAGGGTAGACCGGCGTGCCGAGGAAGTTGTTCGCGGTCCCGTAGACCAGCTCGAACTTCAGCCCGGACTCGAGGGCCGCGAGGTCGACGAGTTCGCTCGGACGCGTGCCCTGGCGCAGTTCCCGCGCCAGGGTCGCCCGTGCCGCCGCGGACTGCAGCTCGGCGACGTCGGCGCGCGGGGTGATCCGGAAACCGCCGGGCACCGGATCGGGCCGCCGCGCGAAGCGGGCACCGCCGACGACCGCCGCGACCACCTTGCCCTGCGCGTCGCGTTCGAAGCGCAGGGCGTCGCCGCCGTACATGCCGGGGTTGAAGGTGTAGTGGTCGGGGCCGACCCGTTCGGGCAGGTCGCGCACGACCCACTCGATCAGCACGCCGAGCCGGCCGCGATCCTCGTAGACCACCAGCACGTTGTGGTCCCAGCCGTATTCACCGAGCAACGGCAGCAGGTCGGCCGGCGGCGGGGCCGGCATTGCGTCGTCGCGCACGTAGTCCTCCTGGTCATCGCGCAGCCGGCCATCGGCCTGGAACGTCAGCCGGCGGCCGCCCAGCGACATCGCGTCGTCGCTGACCAGCGCCCCGTCGGCAGCGAACCGCAGCCGCGTGCGCACGCCGATGTTCGGGTCGTAGTACAGCTCGTCCCCTCGGGCCAGCAGTTCGACCCAGTCCTGGCCGACCCGGTAGTGGCCGGCGAGTTCGCGCGCCCGGGCGGCACCCAGTGGCTGCGGGAACGCCGGCGGTGGCAACGCCGCACCTTTGCGGGCAGCCAGTGCCGCGCGCAGCGCGCGGTCGGCGATCGCTTCGGCGACGTCGTTGGCGAAGTCCTTGGTGACCACGACCGCCACTGCGATGCCTTGCTGCGGCAGCGCCGCCAGCACCGACGCGAAGCCGTAGACAGCGCCGCCGTGTTCGACCTTCTGCGTGCCTTCGAACGGACTGACGAAGAAGCCGAGCCCGCAACCGCGGTCGCCGCCGCCGGCCGGCTGCCACATCCGCGCCTGGCTCGCCGGCGTCAACACCCGGTTCGTGGCGTCGGGAAACCAGCTGCGCGCGAACGTCACCAGGTCGCCAACGGTGCTGCGCAGGTTGGCCGCCGCGGTGTAGCCGAACGCGAAGTCCGGCGTCGGGATCGCCCGGCCGTCGTAGGTCCACATGATGCCGTGGGCCTGGGCCGCCAGCAGCTCGGGGCGGGGCGCGAAGTCGCTGTCCCGCAGGCCGAGCGGCGCCAGCACCAGCTCGCGCACCGCTTCCTCGAACGGCTTGCCGCTGACCCGCGCGACCACTTCGCCGACCACGCCGACGCCCGGATTGCTGTACTTGAAGGTGCTGCCGGGTGCGTGCACGAGGGCGGCGTCGTTGAGGCTCGCCACCGTCGCCGCGAGGCCCGGTTCGTCCGGGTCGAAGTAGTGGCCGACCGCGGACTCGCGCACGACGCCGGCGCGGTGCCCCAGCAGCATGCGCAGCGTCACCTCGCGGCCGGACGGGTTGGGTGGCGCGAAGCCCGGCAGGTAGTTGCGCACCGGGGCGTCGAGGTCGATCTCGCCGCGCTCGGCCAGCACCATCGCCGCGGTGGCGGTGAACAGCTTGCTGATCGAAGCCATGCGGAACACCGCGTCGGCCGGCATGCGATCCGCGCCGGGCCGCCAGCTGCCGAAGCCCTGCTGCCACCGGCGCTCGAGACCGGCGCGCACGTCGAGCACCGCGATCGCGGCGCCGGGGATGCCCTGTTCGCGCAGCTGCCGTTCGACGAACGGCGCGAGGTCCTTGGCGACGAGCGGCAGGTCGGCCGGCAGCGGATGCGGCCCGATGGCACAGCCAGCCAGCAAGGCGAGGGAGAGGCCGGGTCCGGCGCGCACCAGCATGGCGCGGCAGTGTGCCGGCGTCGTCGCGGCCCCGGAAGCACCAATGGCGACGCCAGAAGCAGACCGCCGCGCGCCGCCCACGGGCAAGTGCAAGAAACTTGTGCCGGGGGTGTGGGGCTTGCGCAACTGCCTTCGTAGCCTTCACGTCCTCTTCACAGGCGGTGCTGCCCTCCCGCCTCCCCTCGCAAGTCCCGCCATGATCCGCCGCGCATTGCTCGCCGTCCTGGCGACCGGTCTGACCTCGTTGTCCGCCCAGGTCGCTGATCTCTACGACATGAACACCATCCGGGACGTGTACCTGGTGTTCAGCCAACCGAACTGGTGGGCGCAACTGACGGCCAACTACGGGCCCGAGATCAACATCGCCGCCAACATGACGATCGGCGGGGTCACCTACCCCAACTGCGGCGTGCGCTTCCGCGGCAACACTTCGTACACGCAGCTGCCGGTGCAGCCCAACCAGGGCTGGGAGAAGAAGAGCTTCAACGTCGAGACCGACTGGATGATCCTGGGCCAGGACGTCGCCGGGGTGAGCCACTTCAACTTCAACAACGGCTTCCACGACCCGACCTTCATGCGCGAGCCGCTCACCTACTACGTGATGCGGCGGCACGGCGTCGCCCCGCGCGCCAACTGGATCCGGCTGTGGCTGAACGGCACCTACTGGGGCATCTACATCAATGCCGAGCAGCCGAACAAGGACATGATGAAGCAGTGGTTCCGGTCCAACGACGGCAACCGCTACCGCTGCTTCCCGACCTCGGGCAGCTTCAGCAACGGCCGCTGCTGCTACACGGTGCTGAGCCCGAACATCGCGTCGAGCTACCTGGCCGCCTACCAGGCCAAGCAAGGCGACGGCGTCGACCTGATGAACATGTGCACGGTGCTCGGCGCGATGACCACCGCGGTGCCGCAGACGACGCTGACCAACGTGTTCAGCGTCGACGCCTTCTACCGCTACGCGGCGGTGATGGTCGCGATGCAGAACACCGACAGCTACCTGTCGAGCGGCAAGGACCACTACCTGTACATCGACGACGTGCACGGCGACGGCACCACGTTCCCGTTCGACCTCAACGAGTCGATGGCTGGTACCGCGATGCTGGCGACCAACACGCAGGTCAGCAACACCTTCCGCCCCGGCTTCACCAAGACGCTGATCTTCGGCGACTGGCTCAACCGGTACAAGTGGCACCAGCGGGCGATCATCGACAACACGCTCAATACGACCCACCTGACGCCGCTGATCAACCAATGGTACTCGGTGCTGGCGCAACCGCAGAACGTGCCCGCCGACACCAAGAAGGTGTACTCGACGGCGCTGTTCACCAGCAACCTGAACAGCACCGTCACCGCCAGCGGCGTGTCGCTGCTCGGCCTGGTACCGTTCGTCCAGAACCGCTACAACTTCCTCAGCACCGACGCCTACATCAACGTGCCGCGCGCGACGTTGAGCAACTTGGCGCACAGCCCGGCGTCGCCGTCGCCCAGCCAGCCGATCCAGTTCACCGTGAACGCCTCGGCGACCGCGACCGCGGTCAACGTCTACTGGCGCCGCATCGGCGAGTTCCTGAAGGTCCCGATGTTCGACGACGGGCTGCACGGCGATGGCGGTGCGGGCGATGGCCTGTGGGGCGTCAGCATTCCTGGCCAGCAGCCGGGTGCGCTGGTCGACTACTACGCCGAAGCCGTCGCCGCGGCTGGCGGCACCAGCTACCTGCCGTACACGGCCGAGTGCGAGCGTTACTGCCCGAAGGTCCAGATCGCCTGGCCGATCGTCGCCTCGCCGATCACGATCAACGAGATCCTGGCGCAGAACATCAACGGCGCCGTCGACGAGCTGGCCCAGCACGAGGACTGGGTCGAGCTGTACAACACCAGCGCCAGCCCGTTCGACGCCAGCGGCATGTGGCTGTCCGACAGCCTGGTGGTGCTGAAGTTCCAGCTCCCGGCCGGCAGCGTCATCCCCGGCAACGGCGTGCTGCGCGTCTGGTGCGACGAGGACGGCACGCAGGGCCCGCTGCACGCCAACTTCAAGCTGTCGACGGCCGGCGAACTGGTCGCACTCTACGCCAACACCGGCCTGGCGCTGGTCGAGTACAAGGAGTTCGGCCCGCAGAGCGCGGACGTCACGATCGGCCGGCTGAACGATGGCGGCACGCCGTGGGTGTCGTTCCCGACCCCGACCTACCTGGCCCGCAACGAGTTGGCCGGCTGCGGCCAACGCACCTACGGCGGCGAGCTGCCGAGCGTGCACCAGACCGACATGACGGTCAGCGGCACCCTGCAGGTCGGCACCACGGTCACCTACAACGTGACCAGCGGCCCGCTCGGCGGCGTGGGCGTCGGCGCGCTGGCGCTGGCCGGCGACCACCTCGACCTGACCGGGCTGGGCATCGGCAACGAAACGCTGCTGCTGTCGCCACTGAGCACGGTGCTGCACGCGACGCTGCTGCTCGATGGCACCGGCGCCGGCACCTGGAACTTCGCGCTGCCTGGCAGCCCCGGCATCGCCGGCCTGCGGCTGTTCGGCCAGACCTTCGCGCTCGATGCCGGCGGCTGGGACAGCAGCCGCGCCATCGAGGTCACGATCTGCCCGTGACCCGAACGGGGAAATGCCCGCCGCACGGGCCGCCGCGTTCGCTGGCCGGACCTAAGCTGTCGCTAAGCCAGCCGGTCCAGGATCGGTTCGTCGAATCCAGTTCCGGATCCAACGCGAAGTGAGCTACCGCAACCGCCACGAGTGCAAGTTCCTGGTGCCCGAGAGCACCGCCGCCGTCGTGCTGCGCCGGGTGCTGCCGCACGTGGAACCGGATCCGTTCGCGCGGGCCAGCGCCGACCACTCCTACCCGATCGCGAGCCTCTACCTCGACGACCAGGTGCAGTCGCTCTACCGCGAGACGGTCGAAGGCCAGTCGCAGCGGTTCAAGCTGCGGGTGCGCACCTACGACGACGACCCGGCCGCGCCGGTGTTCCTCGAGATCAAGCGGCGCCACGACAAGATCGTGCAGAAGATGCGCTGCCCGCTTGGCCGGCACCTGCTCGCGGCGGTGCTCGCTGGCGAGGCGGTCGAGCTGACCGGCGCCCACCCGGGCCGGCAGGCGGCACTGGTCGAGTTCCAGCGCCTGATGCAGCTGCGCCACGCGGCCCCGGTGGTCGTCGTGCGCTACCAGCGCACCGCCTACATCGGCCTCGACGACCACGAGGTCCGGGTGACCTTCGATCGCCGGTTGTCGGTGCTGCCCGAAACCGAACCGCGGGTGCGCATCCACGACCCGGCCTTCCGCACGGTGCACACCGGCGGCGTGGTGCTCGAAATGAAGTTCACCGATCGCTGCCCGCCGTGGATGCTGGAGACGATGCGCATCTGCGACCTGCGTCGGCGCTCGTTCTCGAAGTACTGCAACAGCGTCGACGCGCTCGGCAGCCGCCGCACCGCCGCCACCTGAACCCACGATGCCCGACTTCTCGCGCGCGTTCGCCGACTTCCTGACCTCGCTGCCCTCGTTGGCCGGCGTCGCCTTCTGGCTGCTGCTGGCGTTCGTGCTCGGCAAGCCGCTGGCCTGGATCTACGTGCGCACCCACCACGGCACCAGCTACTCGCGTTCGTTCGTGCAGTCGCTGGTGATCCTGCCGCTGATCGTCACCGTCGTGATGCTGGCGATCGGCGACAACATGGCGCGCGCGTTCGGGCTGTTCGGGGCGCTGGCGCTGATCCGGTTCCGCACGCCGATCAAGGACAGCCGCGACGCGGTGTTCCTGTTCCTGGCCGTCGCCACCGGCATCACCACCGGGGTCCAGAACGCGCAGCTGGCGCTGCTCGGCACCGCGTTCACGCTGGCGGTCGCCGCCTACCTGTACGGAGTCGGCTTCGGCAGCCGGCTCGACCACGACGGCGTGCTGCACTTCTCGCTGCCGGCGGCCGGCGAACACGACGCGCGGCTGCGCGACGTGCTGCGCCACTACTGCCGCCACTTCGCCCTGGTCAGCCTGCGCGAATCGCGCCACGAAGGCGTCATGGACTTCGCCTACCAGCTGCACCTGCGCGACCCGCAGAGCCAGCAGGCGCTCGTGACCGACGTGCGCGCGATCCCCGGGGCGCAGGGCGTCAGCCTGTTCCTGCAGAACGAGCACGAGGAAGTCTGATGGCCGGGTGGCAACCGAGTGCGCCCCGACCGGGCTTCCTGCGTCAGCGCTGGCGGGCGGCGCGGGCAGTGCCGCTGCTGGTCTGGGGCGGCGCCGTGTTCGGCCTGTTCTGGCTCGGCGACGTGACGCCGGGGGCGCAGCGCGTGCCAGCCCTCGCCGACACCGCCAGCACGATCGTGCTGGCGCCGGTCGACGGCCGCATCGCGACCCTCGCGGTGCAGCTGCACCAGCTGGTCGAAGCCGACCAGGTGATCGCGCGCCTCGACGACCGCGACGTGCGGCTGCGCCTGACCCAGGCCAACTACGAACTGGAGCGGCTGCGCGCCGACATGGCCCGCGTGCAGGCCGACGTCGACCGCGACGCCCGCATGGCCGCCAGCGAACACGGCCTGGCCGCCGGCGTCGAGCACCGGCGACTGCTCAGCGCCGTCGAAGCCGCCCAGCTCGGCGCCGTCGCGACCCGCGCCGAGCTCGAGGAGGCGCGCATCCGGATGCAGGGGGCCGCGATCGAGACCGACCGGCTGTCGTCGCTCGCGACCCAGGGCATCACCGGCGAGCCGGAGCTGCTGCGGGTGCGCACCGAGCGCGACGCGTTGAAGAAGCGGGTCGACGAACTGCAGTCGCTCTACGACGAGCACCGCGCGCGCATCGCGACCGCGCAACAGCGCCTCGCCGACTTCGCGCCGGGAGCCCCCGGGGAGCTGCCGCTGGACACTGCACTGGCGCCGCTGCGCTGGCGGTTGAAGGAACAGGAGGCGCAGATCGAGCGCATCGCGCTCGACGCCCAGTCGCTCGACCTGCGTTCACCGATCCGCGGCCACGTCTCGACGCTCGAAGCGCGCGCCGGCGAGTGGGCGACGTCGGGCCGGCCGATCGTGACCGTCGTCGACCCGACGCCGCGTCGCATCCTGGCATGGGTGCCCGACACGATGCGCGCGCGCTTCGAGAACGTGCGCTCGATGCAGGTCCGCCGCGCCGACAGCTCGCCCCTCGGTTCGGCGCAGGTGCTGAGCATCTCGCCCACCGCGGTCAAGCTGCCCGAACGGCTGTGGCGCGACCCGCAGCGCGAGGAATGGGGCTACGAGGTCGTGATCGCCGCCACCGGCGCCGAGCTGCCGGGCGAGCGGCTGCTGCTGACTCCGGATCGCTGAACCGGCGCCAGCCGCCGGCTCAGCCGAAGCCGACCGCCTCTTCGCCGGCGATGCGCTTGGCCATCGCCCGGTCGGGCTTGCCGGCCGTCGCCTCGCCTTCCTGGAAGCTGTCGACCTCCTGCAGCGACACCGCGATGCGCGAGCTGACCCCGCGCCGCTGCATCGTGATCCCGTACAGCACCTGGCACTCCGCCATCGTGCGCTTGTGGTGCGTGACGATGCAGAACTGCGTCTGCGCGGTGAAGTCGCGCAGCACGCGCAGGAAGCGTTCGACGTTGGTCTCGTCGAGCGCCGCGTCGACCTCGTCGAGGATGCAGAAGGGGCTCGGCCGCACCTTGAACAGCGCGAACAGGATCGCGACCGCGGTCAGCGAGCGTTCGCCGCCGGACAGCAGGTTGATCGACTGCAGCTGCTTGCCGGGCGGCTGCGCGACGATCTCGATGCCGGCCTCGAGCAGGTCCTCCTCGGTGTTGGCCAGGAACATGTCGGCCTTGCCGCCCTGGAACAGCTTGCGGAACAGCTCCTGGAAGTTCTGGCGCGCCGCGTGGAACGTCTGCTCGAACAGCAGCTTCGACTCCGCCTCCAGCTTCTTCAGCGCCGCCATCAGCGAACTGCGCGCTTCCTTGAGGTCGCCGACCTCCTGCTCCAGGTTGCCGAACTGACCCTCCTCGGCGGCCAGTTCGCGCACCGCGTCGAGGTTGACCGCGCCGAGCCGTTCCTTCTGGCCCTGCAGCACCGCGACCTCCTTGCGGGTGCCGTCGAGGTCGAACGCCGGATCGAGCCACAGCGCCCGCAGCGCATGGTGCGCGGCGACGAACTCGGGCGGCAGTGGCGGGCCCTGCAGCTGCTCCACCAGCGTGATCGGCGCGATCGGACCGTGGTACGCGGACTGGTCCTCCAGCCCGATGCCGTCGATTTCCCGCAGGCAGCGCCGCAACTCGACGCCGGTGTCCTCGCGCAGCCGTTCCTCGAGCCGCGCGAACTGGTGGTCGAGGTCGCCGCGCTGCAACCGGACCTGCGTCAGCGACTCGCCGACGGCGTTGCGGGCCTGCTCCCACTGTTGCACGTCGGCCTGCACCGCCGCCCGCGCAGCACGCGCCGCATCGACCGCGGCCTGGCTCTCCAGCTTGCCGGCATCGAGGCGTCCGAGTTCGGCCTCGAGTGCGGCCGCCGCGGCAGCGAGGCGCGCCTGCTCGGCCAACGCCTCGGCGCGATCCTGTTCGGCCGCCTGGTGCCGATCGGCCAGCTCCTGCAGCGCGCGTTCGAAGTCGCGCAGCGCCTCCTCGTGCATGCGGATCGAGCGCACCAGGCCCTCGCGCACCTCGCCGGCCTGCACCTGCTGGATGCGCAGTTCCTGCTCGGTCCGCTGTTCGTGCTGGGCTGCCGCCTCGGCCGCGGCGATCTGTTCACCGAGCGCCTGCTCGTCCCGCTGCGCCGCCGCCTCGCGTCGCTGCAGCAGGAACTGGTCGAACAGCGACTGGCCGAGCCGGCCGAGCGCCCCGCACCGCGCCGCCGACAGCTCCTCGCCCTCCTGGCCGATCTCGGCCAGTTCGCGCCCGACGTCGTCGGCCCGCGCGCAGAGCCGCGCTTCCTGCGCCTCGGCTGCCTGCTGGGTCCGCACCACCGCGGCGAGCGCCTCGCCCAGGCCGCGCAACTCACGCTTCAACGCGTCGACGCGGCCGGTCGCCTGTTCCTTGCCCGACTGCAGGCCATCGATCTGCGCCTGCAGGCCCGCGGCGGCGACGCCGAGTTCCTGGATCTGCGAGCGGCGCACGACCAGGCCGCCGTGTCCTTCCGCAGCCGCTCCGCCTTCCATGCGCGGCCCGCACACCAACGTGCCGTCGGTGGTCACGAAGCACAGGTCGGCGCGCGCGCTGTCGGCGAGGTCGAAGTCGGCGACGACGACGCCGCGCAACAGCCAGCCGAGCAGCCGGCGGCTCGCCGCCTCGTCTTCCGGTCGACCCGCGACGTGCCGGATCAGGTCGGTGAGGTGCTCCGCCCCGGCCGGCGGCGCCAGCAACGCCGAGCCGTGCGCACACGGCGGCGCTTCGCCGAACGCCTCCTCGACCAGCAGCAGCACGCGGCCCAGCCGCCGCTCGGCGAGTTCGCGCACGATCGCGGCGGCGTGCTCGCGGGTGTCGACGACCAGTGCCTGCACGAACGGGCCCAGCGCCGACTCCAGTGCCGCCCCGTGCACCGAGTCGACCTCGATCAGGTCGAGCAGCCGGCCGCGCAGCCCTACCGGCCGGCTCTGCAGCACGTGGCGCGGGCCCTGGTCGAAGCCCTCCATGTGTGTTTCCATGCCGACCAGCGCCTGCCGCCGGCCGTCGGTCTCGTTCCACTGGAAGCGCAGCGTCGATTCCTGCGCCGCCAGCTCGCCCGCCGCGGCGTCGGCGCCTTCGAGGTCGGCCAGCGCCCGGCCCTCGCGCTCGCGCAGCAGCCGCAACCGCGTCGCCGCGTCGACCTGTTCGCTGCGCCACTGCGCCAGTTCGGCGTCGATGCGGCCCGCTTCGTCGCGCAGCACCGAACCGCGCTCGGCCAATCGCTGCTCGCGCGCGCGGGCCGCGACCACCTTGGC
>JBASWX010000501.1:0-2651 GCA_049276695.1 Planctomycetota bacterium | reverse complement strand
GCTGTGGGCGATGCTCGCCAGCGCGATCGTGCTGGCGCCGCCCGACACTTCGCCGCGCCTCGCCGATCTCGAACTGGAGCACGCGACTCCCGGCGCCGACGAACTCTCACCCGCCGCACTGCCACCGCTGCACAACCCTCGCTTCGACGCGCTGCTGGTCAACAACCCGCAGATCGGGCTCGCCTGGCTGGTCGACGCGGCGCTGCGGCGCGCGACTGGCAGCGTGCCGCTCGACAACGGCGACGGCCGCGGCTACCTCGCCGAGGTGCGCGCGTTCCCGGCATGAGGCCGTACCCACCGATCACCGACCTCGTGCCGCACACGCCACCGGCGCTGGTGCTCGAGGAACTGGTGCACTGGGAACCCGGCGCCGCGACGCTGCGCTTCACCGTGCGCGAGCACGGCCTGCTGGTCGCGAACGGCCGCGTCGACGCGTCGGTCACGCTCGAGTGGATGGCGCAGGGCGCCGCCGCGTGCCTCGGTCACGAGGCCTTCCGCGGCGGCGAAGGCGTGCGCGTCGGCATGGTCGTCGGAGTGCGCAAGCTGCAACTGCTGCGCGAGCACTTCGCGGTCGGCGAGTGCATCACGGTCGCCGTGCGGCGCACGCGCGGCAGCGACTTCGCCAGCACCTTCGAGGGCGAGGTGCGCGATGGTTCCGGCGCACTCGCCGCCAGGTCAGCGATGACGCTCGTGCACGGCGCGCCGCCGCCGGCCTGACGGCGGTTCGTGCTACGCTGCTGCACCGCGTGCCGTCCCTGCCAGCCAACCCCTACCTCGACCTCACCGCCGAGTTCAACCGCGGGCGGCTGCGCACGCTGCTGAGTTCGGGCCAGGCGGTGGTCTTCCATCGCCTCGCGGTGATGAGCAAGGACGGCGATTGGATCGTGCGCGAGGACGACGAAGCGCTGGCCCATGTGCTGGACGTGCTCGCCGCCAAGGGGGCGCGCTATCGCTTCGGCGCGCCACTCGACCGGCGGTGGCTGGCCGGCGGCTGGAGTTCGCACCTCGAGTTCCGTGCTGGTGCACTGCGCTTGCGCACCGACTTCGTCAGCCGGCCACCGCGGATCCCTGCTGCGCAACTGGCCGCAATGTGGACCAAGGCGGAAGCGACCGGCGTGCCGGTGGTCGACGTCGAACCCCTGGCCGCGCTCAAGCTGACGAACCGCGAGAAGGACTACGTCGTCGTCGGTGAACTGGCGCGACTCATGCGCGATCCGCGGCAACAGCTGCGCTTCTCCCGCAGCGCGCGCGACCTTGTCGAACTCGCGAAGCGTCATCCTGATCTGCTCGCCGAGATGGCCGCCGAACGGCCGGTGCTGCGCACAGTCGCGGCGGGGCTGGCGGAGCTCGAAGCAGCGATCGACCGCGAACGACGGGACCTGATGCATCGCAACGAGGAGCGACTCGCCGTCTATGAACGCGCCGCCGCCGCCTGGGCTCGCCAGTGGCCCGCACGCGGCGAGGAGTTCCGCGCCCTCGATCTGCGCGCCGCCCACCAGCGCATGGTCGCACTGGCATTGGCTCACCTCCCATTCGCCGTTCCCGGCGGCATCCCATGAACCCGCGCCGCGACGAGTTCCTGAGTGAGGAAGATCTCGACCTGCGCAACCTCACCGACGAGGAGCTGGCTGCGTACTGGCTCTTGTGGTTGCACCAGGCGCAGGCAACGAACGACCTGGACGAGGGAACCTACGAACACGGCGTGTTCCGTTGGGATCCGGCGGTGAAGCGCCTGCCAACCAACTGACGTCACGGCCGGGATCAGCTCCGCCGGCGCGCCACCAGCAGCCAGCTGCCCGAGACCAGCGGCGCCACCGAGTCGAGCACCAGCTCCGCGGTCGCCAGCAGCCGCCGCAGCTCGGGCTTGCGCCGTTCGCGGCCGCCAAGCAGCACCATCATCTCGAGGTCGAGCATCGCGGCGAGGTCGGCGCGGTTGTCGGGTGCGAGCAGCGTCTCGATCACCAGCAGCGCGCCAGCGGCGGGCAGCGCGGCGCGGCACTGGCGCAGCAGGGCCAGCGCGCGTTCGTCGTCCCAGTTGTGCAGCACGTGCTTGAGCAGCAGCGCGTCGGCACCGCGCGGAATCCCCGCGAAGAAGTCGCCGCCGGCGACCGCGACTCGGTCGCCGAGTTCGCGGGCGAGCCGCGGCCGCGCCCGCTGCACGACGTGCGGCAGGTCGAACAACACGCCACGCAGCGACGGCCAGCGCCGCATGACCTCGAGCAGCAGCGTGCCATGGCCACCACCGACGTCGATCACCTGACGGCAGCCCGCGAAGTCGAACGCGCGACAGAGCGCGTCGGCTTCGTGACGCGTGAACGAGTCGATCGCCGCGTCGTAGCGTGCGGCCGCCGCCGGATCGGCGGCCAGCAGGTCGTACAGCCCACGACGGTGCGCGCGCATGAACGCGACGTCACCGCCCTTCGCCGCGTCGCGCAGCCGCGACCACGGATCCCACTGGTCGGGCGCGCCGACGAACGCAGCGAGCGGCCCGAGCTGGTCGGCGAGCAGCACGCGGCCGCGCGCGGTCAGCGCCCAGGTGTCCGGCTCCGGGCTGTCGAAGAAGCCGAGCCCGGCGACGAGGCGCAGCACCGGCAACAGCACCGCCGGATCGCAGCCCGATGCGGCCGCCAGCGCCGCGGTCGTCTGTGGGC
>JBASWX010000500.1:0-1640 GCA_049276695.1 Planctomycetota bacterium | reverse complement strand
GCGTCGAGCGCGCCGACGTCGCGGGCGGACTCGGCGTCCCCGGCGGCGGCCAGCGCCTTCGCAGCGGTCGATTCGGTGGCGGGAATGGCGGGCCGGGGGGTGTTCACGGGGTCGCGGGCGAGCATGGTGCCCGGTGGCCGCAGCGCTGGGAATCGGGAACTTGGACCCACGCCGCGCGCAAGCGTGGGCGCTGGCTTGGCGCGGCGGCTATCTTGCGCCGACCATGGTCCATCGCCTTTCGCAGTACCTCGTCGCCGGCACGCTGCTCGCCGGCGCGCTTTCCGCCCAGATCCAGAAGGGTCAGGAGCCGCCGCCGATCCCGTTCAAGAAGGTCTGGAACGACGGGCCGGCGAGCTTCGACGACTTCGCCGGCAAGGTCGTGATCCTGAAGTTCTCCGAGACCTGGTGAGGGCCCTGCAAGGCGGCTGTCCCGCACAACAACGAACTGCACGCGAAGTTCGCTGAGCGGGGGCTGCTGTTCCTCGGCGTGTCCGGGGAAGACGAGAAGAAGATCCAGGACATCTTCGTCGACCAGCTCGGGGCCAAGTACCCGCTGGTGCAGGTCGACAAGAAGGACGTCGCTGCGTACGGGATCAAGTTCTACCCGAGCGTGTACGTGATCGCTCCGGACGGCGTCGTGCACAGCGTGCCCGACGACCGCATGCCGAGCGACGAGCAGATCGAGGAGCTGCTGGCGCGGGTGCAGCTGGCGCCAAAGCTGCCGGCGGACGCGCGCTACGACCCGCTGCGCCAGATGTGGCAGAAGGCCGAGTACCCGAAGCTGCGCGACTACCTCGCCAAGATGCTGGCGGCGCCGAACCTCGATCCGGCGATGAAGGATGTGTTCACCACCCAGCAGGAGCAGCTGCAGAAGAAGACCGACGCGGCGGTCGCGCGCGCCGGCAAGCTCGGTGAAGGCCCCGACTACGCCTCGTCCGAGGTCCAGCTCGACAAGCTGGGCAAGCAGTGGAAGGGCATGCCGCCCGCCGACGCTGCGGCGAAGGAGCTGGCGCGCTTCGGCACGGACGCGACCATCAAGAAGGAACTCGCGGTCGGCAAGGCGCTGCAGAAGCTGATCGCCGCGCACGACACCAGCAAGACCTCGCAACGGAAGAAGCTGATCGAGGCGCTGCAGGCGTTCCGCCAGAAGAACGAAGGCACCTGGGCCGCCGGCGAAGCCGTGAAGCAGATGGCCCGGCTCACGGCGCAGAGGTGAACGCTCCCGGCCGCACGCTGGTGGTGCGGCGCGGGGGGCTCGGCGACACGCTGCTGATGGCGCCGGTGCTGCGCGCGCTGGCGCGTGCTTCGCCCGGTGCCGCGATCGATTTCGCCGGTGTGCGCGAGTTCGCCGCGGTGCTCGCGCACTGGCGGCTGTGTGCACGAGCACGATCGAGCGAGGACTTCGCGGTGCGGCGGGCGGGCGGCGATGGACGGCATGCCTCGCTCGCCGAGTACGACTGCGTGCTCGCCGACGATCCGGCCTTCGCTGCGGTCGCGGGTCCGGAATGCCGGGTGATGTGCTTCGAACCGCGGCCGCGCCCGGGTTCGCGGCAGCCCCTGCCGCTGCAGATCGCCGCGCAGCTCGGCGCCGCGGTGGACTGGCCGCGCGATGCGTGGATGGGGTCGGCGCGCTGCAACCC
>JBASWX010000499.1:0-1690 GCA_049276695.1 Planctomycetota bacterium | reverse complement strand
GGTGCCGGCGCAACCCTGGCCGTAGAGGGCGAAGCTGGTCGACTCGTAGGCGCCGGCGTCGGGGGCCGCGTCGCGCAGCCGGCCGGCGTAGTCGGTCGTCACGTAGCTCGGCGTGCTGACGGCGACGCCGGTGATCGGGCTGGTCGGCAGCGGCCGCAGGTCCGGCGGCGTGCCGAACGGGTTCTGCAGCTGCGGGTCGGCTTCGAGCGAGTTGAGGTCGCGTCCCGACGCCGCCTGCCAGCCGGCGAGCGTCGTGTACCCAGCGCCACTCGGGCCGATGCGGCCGAGTTCGCCGCCGTTGCAGAAGAACACGTTGCCGTCGCTCTGGAACGGCTGGGCGGTGGTGCCGCTGGCGTTGACGCAGATCGCGACGCCGCCCACGGTGTAGAAGACGTTCCCGTAGAGGTAGTTCTGCACCGCCGAGGCGCCCGAGGTGTAGCCGCCGGTGGCGACGCAGCAGCCGCTGGCCGGCAGGATCACGGCGAAGGTGTTGTGCGCGATGTAGTTGTTGTGGTTGCTGATGTCGCCGCGGATCACCGTGACCGAGTTCGCGTAGGTGCCGCCCACCACGTGCAGCGAGCCGGTGAACAGGTTGTCCCAGATGCGGTCGATCCGGTTGTTGTTGTTGATCATCCAGATGCCGTGGTCGCCGCCGTTCAGTTCGAACGTGTTGTGATGGATGTCCCAGTCGCCGCCGTTGCTGAGGTAGATGCCGTAGCTGGTGCGGTTCTGGTAGCTCGACAGCTTGATGCGGTTGTGGTGGATGCGCCAGCCGATCTCCTGGCCGCTGTTCTCGCTGACCAGCACGCAGTGCCGGTACTCGCCCGGGGCGGTGCTGCGGTGGCCTTCGTTGAAGAAGCAGTTCGTGATCTCGAGGTCCTCGACGAAGGTCGTGCCCGAGATCGCGTGGCCGGGGGCGCCCATGAAGTCGATGCCGTCCCAGGTGATCGAGCGGTTGCGCAGGAACGCGACCGCGACCAGCGCGAAGGTGTCGCCGGCAGCGCCGGTGACCAGCACGGTGCCCGGCCCGTTCTGCGCGCGGAAGGTGATGCGGTTCTGCGCCGATGCACCGGCGATCGGCGGCACCAGCACCGACTCGTTGTAGGCGCCGGGCACGACGACGAACTCGCACGGGCCGTTGATGCCGGCGACGAACATCGCGTTCACCGCCTCGGTGAACGAGTGGAACACGGTCGGCCCGCCGTTGGGGTCGATCAGGAACGAGCCCGACATCTGTGCTGGCAGGGTCGCAGCGACGAGGCCGAGGACGGCGAACGGAATCCGGTGCTTGATCATGGCGGGTGGGGGCTGGGACAGAAGTGGGAGGAGGGTGGGCATCAACGCGCGCGCACGGCGGCGTCGTGGCTGGCGCGGCTCTGGTCGAGGGCCGTGGTGTCGCCGGTTGCGCGGCGCCACGCGTGTTCGGCCGCCGAGCGCACGGCGGGATCCGTGTCGGCGCGCGCCGACGCCAGCGCGGCGACGACCGGAGCCGAAGCACCCTGGGTGCGGAGCGTGTCGCTCCACTGCAGCAGCGTCACCGCGGCGAGGCGGCGCACCGCGACCTGCTGATGCCCGAGACCCACGGCGAGTCCGGGCAGGGCGCTGGTGCCCAGCGCGATGATCGCGGTCGGGGCACGGCCGCGCGCGGCATCGTCGCCGTTGGCGGCAGCGTCGAGCAGCGCCGCGACCG
>JBASWX010000498.1:0-3610 GCA_049276695.1 Planctomycetota bacterium | reverse complement strand
GTCAGGGTGACCTGGTAGCGCTCGTTGGCGTCGTCGATCGCCAGCACGCGCGGCTCGGTGAAGGCGACCTCGACCGCATCGACCACGAGCCGCACGCTGGTCGCAGCGACCGGCGACGACGGCGGTGATCCGGTGCACGCGGCGACGGCGGCAACCAACCAGGGCACGCGACCGGACCGGTGCGCGCGGGCCGTCGCATTGCTTTCCATGGCGTGGAGCGCGATCGTGTTCGCCCGCCTTCCGAAAGCAAGCGCCGATGACCAACCCCGCCGACCCCGCCCCCACCACCGACTTCATCCGCGACCGCCTCCGCGCGGACCTGCAGGCGGGCAAGGTCAAGCAGGTAGTCACCCGCTTCCCGCCCGAGCCGAACGGCTATCTGCACATCGGGCACGCCAAGGCGATCACGCTGTCGTTCTCGGTCGCCAAGGAGTTCGGCGGTCGCTGCAACCTGCGCATGGACGACACCAACCCGGCCGCCGAGGACCAGGAGTACGTCGACGCGATCAAGGCCGACGTGCAGTGGCTCGGCTTCCAGTGGGACGCGATGTACTACGCGGCCGACTACTTCCCGCAGATCTACGCGTGGGCGGAACGGTTGGTTGAGAAGGGCCTCGCCTACGTCGACGACCAGGACGCCGACACGATCGCGAGCACGCGCGGCACGTTGACCGCGCCCGGCAAGGCGAGCCCGTGCCGCGACCGCCCGGTCGCCGAGAACCTGCAGCTGCTGCGGGACATGAAGGCCGGCAAGTTCCCGGACGGCACGAAGGTGCTGCGCGCGAAGATCGACATGGCGCACAGCAACCTGAACCTGCGCGATCCGGTGATGTACCGGATCCGGCACCTGCCGCACCAGCGCACCGGCGCCGACTGGTGCATCTACCCGATGTACGACTGGGCGCACGGCCAGTGCGACTCGATCGAGGGCATCACGCACTCGCTGTGCACGCTCGAGTTCGAGCACCACCGGCCGCTGTACGACTGGTTCTGCGACTCGCTGGAGATCTACAAGCCGCAGCAGATCGAGTTCGCGCGGCTCAACGTCGAGTACATGCTGACCAGCAAGCGGCGGCTGTTGCTGCTGGTCGAGGGCGGGCACGTCGACGGTTGGGACGATCCGCGCATGCCGACGCTGCGCGGGCTGCGGCGGCGCGGCGTGCCGCCCGAAGCGCTGGTCGCGTTCTGCAAGCACGTCGGGGTCGCGAAGTTCAACAGCACGCACGAGATCGGCCTGTACGAGTTCTTCGTGCGCGACTGGCTGAACAAGCACGCGCAGCGGCGGCTGGCGGTGCTCGACCCGCTGAAGCTGGTGATCGAGAACTGGCCGGCGGGGCAGGTCGAGATGATGGCGGTGCAGAACAACCCCGAGGACCCGGCCGCCGGCACGCGGCAGGTGCCCTTCGCCGGTGAACTGTGGATCGAACGCGACGACTTCATGGAGAACCCGCCGAAGGACTTCTTCCGGCTGGCTCCCGGGCGCGAGGTGCGGCTGCGTTCGGGCTACTTCGTGACCTGCACCGGCGTCGACAAGGACAGCACGGGCCAGATCACCGCGGTGCGCTGCACCTACGATCCCCTGACCAAGGGCGGCAACGCGCCCGACGGCCGCAAGGTCAAGGCGACCATGCACTGGGTCGCCGCGGCGCACGCGGTGGCGGCGGAGGTGCGGTTGTTCGAGCACCTGTTCACGGTGCCCGATCCGGCCGGCGTCGAGGGCGGCGACTTCCTGAAGGTGATCAATGGCAACAGCCGGAAGGTCGTGCGCGCGATGCTGGAACCAGCCTGTCGCGAGGCGAAGGCTGGCGAGCGCTTCCAGTTCGAGCGCGTCGGCTACTTCTACTGCGACCACCAGGACAGCCGCCCGGGCGTGCCGGTGTTCCACCGCACGGTGACGCTGAAGGACAGCTGGCAGAAGGCGCAGCAGAAGGGCGGCGGCGCGGCGAAGGCCCGCTGACGACGACGTCCGGCCCGTTCAGCCGCGGATCACCAGTTCCGACGGGTTGCTCAGCAGCAGCCCGGCACCGGTCAGCACCAGCGCCTGCAGGTGCACCGACGCGCCGAGGAACGCCGGCGCGTTCGGCATCGCCAACCCGACGTAGGCGCGTTCGTCGTACAGGCACAGCAGCGCATCGAGCATCGCGTCCATCGGCACCCACAGGTTGCCGAACGGCGTCGGCAGCGGCGCCGGATACTGCGCCAGCGACAGCCAGGGTGCGGCGAGCGCCCCGGGGCCGCCGTGCACGCACACGGTGATCGAACCGCCCAGCGTCTTGTTCGACACCGACGACAACTGCGCCGACGGCGCGCTCTCGTTCGCGTGCACGTAGCGGCCGAGTTCGTTGGCCCCGTAGCCGCCGTTGGCGTTGGTCAACAGCCACAGGTTGCCGTCAGGGCCGGTCTGCACGCCGTAACCCGAACCGGGCAGCTGGTCGAACACGACCTGGCTCAGCACCGCGGTGCCGGCCCCGTTCAGGGTCAGCAGGCGCAGCCGGTTCATGTTGTAGTCGCAGAAGAACCACCCGTGCCGGTACTGCAGCGGGTAGTGCTCGCCGGTGTAGAAGCAGGTGCCGGTCGGCGCGGTGGTCGGCTGGTAGACCACCAGCGGATCGACGTACGCCGGATTGGGCAGCGGCTCGGCGCCCTCGTACACCGGCCAGCCGAAGTTGCCGCCGGGCGCGAGCAGGTTGACCTCGTCCATCAGCGCGCTGCCGTTCTCGGTCTGGTAGACGCTGCTGCTGACCGGGTGCAGCGCGAGGCCGAACTGGTTGCGGTGGCCGAGCGTGAAGATCGCGCTGCCGGGGAACGGGTTGGTGGCCGGCACGGTGAGGTTCGGCACGTCGAATCGCAGCACCTTGCCGAGCCAGGACTGCATGTCCTGCGCGTTGCTGCCCGAGAGCGCGTCGCCGGTCGCCACGAACAGCGTGCCGTCATGGCCGAACAGCAGCGGCCCGCCGTTGTGGTACAGCACCGCCGGCAGCGCGTTCGCCGGCGTCAGTACCGTGAGACCGGTGCCGAAGCGGCCTTGCTCGCGCAGCCGCGCGACCCGGTTCTCGGTGCCCGACGCGTCGGTGTAGAAGACGTAGACGTAGCCGTTGGCGAGGAAGCCCGGATCGACCGCGATGCCGAGCAGGCCCTGCTCGGCCCACGAGCCGCCGCTCGCGACCGCGATCGTCGCCCACGGCTGCGCCTGCAGCGCGCCGTTCTCGAACACGCGGATGTTGCCGGTCGCGCGTTCGGTGATCAGCAGGCGGCCATCGGGCAGGAACGCCATCGCGGTGCCGCTCTGCAGCCCCGTGGCCAGCGACTGCCAGGTGAATCCGGGTGGCGGACTCTGCGCCGACAACGCCGCGACCATGCCGGTGACGGCGGCCAGGAGCATGGCACGGGACGGACGCATGGTGGAGGCGAGCCGGCGTGGGGTGGCGAGCGCCGGATGCGAGCGGAGCAACCCTACGCGGCGGCCGTCTCTACGCAAGCCGGCCGGCGGGCGGGCCGCGGTGTTCGAGACGGTGGTGCATTCGCCATCGCGCATTCATCGCGCGAACGCTTCGCGGGCCGGCGCCGAAGGCGCGATGGCAGCGCGCGCTCGCCGCACCCGCCGCTGCGG
>JBASWX010000497.1:0-2006 GCA_049276695.1 Planctomycetota bacterium | reverse complement strand
GGCCTGCCGCGCCGCCAGCACCTGCTCGCTGATCGCGGTTATCGCCGGGAACGGGATCTCGCCCGCCAGGAACGCCGCGGTCGCGATCTCGTCGGCCGCGTTCAGCCGGGCGCCGCTGTCGCCGCCTGCGGCCAGGCAGTCGTAGGCGAGCCCGACCGCCGGGTAGCGCGCGGCTTCCAGCGGCGCGAATTCCAGCGTGCGCCAACGCACCGGGTCGAACGGTTGGAACGCGGCGGGCAGCCGTTCGGGCCAGCCGAGGCAGTACCGGATCGGCACCTGCATGTCGGGCACGCCGCACTGCGCCAGGATCGAGCCGTCCACGAACTCGACCATCGAGTGCACGATGCTCTGCGGGTGCAGCACGACCTCGATCGTGTCGGCGGGCACGCCGAACAGCCAGTGCGCTTCCAGCACCTCGAAGGCCTTGTTCATCATCGTGGCGCTGCCGACGGTGATGCGCGGGCCCATCGTCCAGGTCGGATGGCGCAGCGCTTCCTCGACCGTGATCGCCGCGAACGTGCCCAGCGGGCGGGTCCGGAACGGGCCGCCGGAGCCGGTCAGCCACAGCTTCCTCACCGCGCGCGGCGACTCGCCGTGCAGGCACTGGAACAGGGCGCAGTGTTCGCTGTCGACCGGCAGGATGCGGGCGCCGGTGCGCGCGGCGAGCGGCATCAGGTACTCGCCGGCGACGACCAGCGATTCCTTGTTGGCGAGCGCCAGGGTCTTGCCGGCGCGCAGCGTCCATTCGGATGCGGCAAGTCCGGCGGCGCCGGTGATCGCGTTCAGCACCAGATCCGGTGCGGTGTCCTGCAGTGCTTCGAGCAGGCCTGCGGCCCCGCTGTAGACGCGGGTTCCTGCCGGCCACGGCCCGCTGGCGGGGGTGCTGTCGCTGGCCGCGGTCAGGCACGCGGCCGGTGCGCGGTGGATGTCGGCTGCGGCAGCGAGGGCGTTGCGCTGGCTGTGCGCACTGAGCAGCACGACCCGGAAGCGGTCGGGGTGCGCCGCCAGGATGGCGAGCGCCTGGCTGCCGACCGAGCCCGTGCAGCCCAGCACCGCGACCGAACGTCGTGTCACGCTGCGATCATGCTCTGCCCTCCGATGAAAGCAACGGCCAGGCGCTGGCGACGGCCGAGCGGCCGGTCGAGAATCCTGACAATGCTTCCGCACCGGGTCGGGTCGCCCAATCAGAGGACGATGCCCGTCGTCATGTTCCTGTTGGCGGCGGCACTCGGAGCTCAAGACGAAGCCACGTTCCTCGCTGCGTACGATCGCTTCGCCGCGGCTACTGGCGAGACCGTCGTGCCGACTGCGACCGCCGCCAGCGATCGTTTCCTGGAGTTGCCGCCCGGTGCCGCGCGCAACCGCCAGCTCGTCGCCGGTGCGCGCGCGAGCCGCATCGCTGGCCGCTCGCGCACGGCTCTCGACCTCGCGACCGAAGCGCGCGACGTCGCCGAGCATGCGGAAGCCGCGATCTCCGGGGAACTGGTGCGCGAACACCTGCTGGCGTTGGCCGCGGCGGGAACGTTCGCCAGCTTCGTCGATCGTGCGCGCGCCGACCTCGCGGCGTTCGCGAACGAAGTACACGACGCGCTCGCGGCGACCGAGACGCAGATGCTGCCGCGCGCCGAGCAGGCGCTGCGCAGCGGCGACACCGCGCGCGGCCGCTTCGTGTTCGCGGAACTGGCGGCGATCGAGCCGCCAGCACCGTGGCGGCTCGCCAACTTCGCGCTGTGCCTGCGCCAGCTCGGCGAGTACCCGGCAGCGCGCGCGGTCTACGAACGCGGCCGCAAGCTCTGGCCCGACGACCTCGACCTCGCCAACGACCACGGCCTGCTGCTGCGCGCCAGCGGCGACCTGCAAGGCGCCGTGGCCGCGTTCCGGAAGAGCCACGAACTCGACCTCGCGCGCCCCGACGACCAGCGCCGCCGCGGCCCGGCGATCACCAACCTCGTGCACCTCGCGGCGACGCGGCCGGAGGTGGTCCAGGCCGACCCGCTGCCGGATGC
>JBASWX010000496.1:0-5979 GCA_049276695.1 Planctomycetota bacterium | reverse complement strand
GCCTGGGCCCGTGCGGTCGCAGCGCTCGCGGTCGCCAGCCGGCCGCCGGCGGCGACGACGCGCCACCACGGTACGTCGCTCCCGTCCGGCAGTGCCGCCATCGCGAAGCCGACGTGGCGGGCGACGTTCCTGCTGCCGAGTGTCTCGGCGAGATCGCCGTAGGTCACCACGGCACCCGGTGGCACGGTCCGCGCCAGCGCGTGCACGCGCTCGTGGAATCCGGGCCCGACGATGCGGCGTCTTCCGTGGCGCAGGGGATCGTAGGGCATGGGCAGATCACGATTGGCGCCACCGAGCCGTCGCGGGTGCCTGCGGGCTAGCGCCTTGCGATCGACGCGCGCCGTGTTCCCTTGGGTCGGCCACCAGCGCCGTTGCGCCGTCGCTTGGTCATCAGGGGGAATCGCTCCGGGTGGTCGATCGACTCGACCGCAATGTCCACATCCAACTGCGGCCAGTAGAGGTGTCCCGGACTGGGCACACGCACGTCCAACAGCTGCCCGATGGGCGAGTCGAGGAACCACGGGAACGCATCGAATGCGACGAACTTCTCCTCGCCGGCCAACAGGAGCCAGAACCCGTGGCGAGAGACGTTCGTCACTTCAACGGTCGAAGTGGTCTTTCCAGGCTTTGCGGATCTCATCTTCGTGTTCCTGAACGAGGCGGAGGACAGCCTTGGCATGACGGGACTTCAGGCCGTGGTTTCGGGCGACTTCGATCCTGGGTTCGAGCCAGACCTTCATCTCGCCGTCGGCGTGTTGCACATGCACGTGCGCCCGCGGCTCCTCGCGCGAGAAGAAGTAGAAGCGGTACCCATCCTGCGAGAAGACCGTCGGGGCCACTTGCGGATCCTACCTCAGTGGCCGTTGCCGGCCAGCGCACTCGCCGCAGGACCGATCAGATCATCCGCGCGACGTAGGCTTCGATGCGGGTCAGGAAGTCGCGCGCCAGGTTCGGGCCTTCGAGCGTGCCCACCTGCACGCCGTCCTCGTAGACCGGAGCGCGCGGCGCCTCGCCGGTGCCGGGCAGCGAGATGCCGAGGTTCGCGGCCTTGCTCTCGCCGGGACCGTTGACGACGCAGCCCATCACCGCGACCTGCAGCTTCGCCGCCTGCGGCTTGTCGCGTTTCCACTCGGGCATGCGCGCGTGCAGGAACTTCTCGACCTGCTGGCTGAGTTCCTGGAAGTAGCTCGACGTGGTGCGGCCGCAGCCGGGGCACGCGGTGACCTGCGGCAGGAACGGCCGGATGTCCATCGCCTGCAGGATCTGCTGCGCGATGCGCACCTCCTGCGTGCGCGAACTGCCGGGCTCGGGCGTCAGCGACACGCGAATGGTGTCGCCGATGCCGTCCTGGAGCAGGATCGACAGGCCCGCGGTCGAACCGACGGTGCCCTTCATGCCCATGCCGGCTTCGGTCAGGCCGAGGTGCAGCGCGTGGTCGGTGCGGTCGGCGAGTGCTTTGTAGACGCGCACCAGCTCCTGGACCCGGCTGATCTTGCACGACAGCACGATCTGGTCGCGGCGCAGGCCCAGTTCCTCGGCGGCGTGCGCGGAACGCAGCGCACTCTGCACCATCGCCTCCAGCATCACCGCCGTCGCGTCCTGCGGGATCGCCGAGCGGCCGTTCGCTTCCATCAGCTCGCCGAGCAGCTCCTGGTCGAGCGAGCCGGCGTTGACGCCGATGCGGACCGGCTTCCGGTAGTCCTTCGCGCAGGCGACCATCGTCGCGAAGTTCTTGTCGTGGTTGGCGCCCTTGCCGACGTTGCCAGGGTTGATCCGGTATTTGTCGAGCGCGTCGGCGCAGCGCTCGAACTTGCGCAGCAGCACGTGTCCGTTGTAGTGGAAGTCGCCGACCAGCGGCACCTGCAGGCCGCGGTCGACGAGGCGCTGGCGGATCTCGGGCACCGCCGCCGCCGCCTCCTGCGTGTTCACCGTGATGCGCACGACCTCGCTGCCGGCGAGGAACAGTTCGGCGACCTGCGTGGCGGTCGCCGCCGCATCGGCGGTGTCGGTGTTGGTCATCGACTGCACGACGACCGGGTGGCCGCCGCCGACCGACACGTTGCCGACCCGGACCGGGACCGTCTGCCTGCGCTGCGGCACGAACATGGGGCAGCCAGGGTAGCGTCGCCGCCGTCTGCGGGCGATGGCCGGGCGGGGACGGGTGACGGGCGGGCCAGGCCGGTCTAGATTGCGGCGATGGCGTCGTACTGCGCTGGCGCGCTCGCGGGGCTGTTGGGTCTGGCGGGTGCGGCTGGCGCCCAGGCCGAGCCGCTGACCGAGGCGGGGCCGCACTTCGTGGTGCAGTTCCACCGCGCCCAGCTGCCCGAGATGCTGGCGCTGCGGCTGTCGGCCGCCGCCCTGGCGGTCGCGGAGTCGACGTGGCCGGTGGTCGAACGCCAGTTGCTGGCGCGCCCGGGGCCGCCGGCGACGATCCACGTGCACGCGCGCGAGAGCGACTTCCGCGCCGTCGAGAAGACGCTCACCGGCGCGGGCAACCTGCGCGAACTGGTCGTCCGGCACGCGACCCAGGAAGCCCACGTGTTGCTGTGGCCCACGCTCGAGGCTGCCGACCTCGAACTCACCGGGCTGCCGGTGAGCACGCAGGAACTGCTGCTGCGTGGGGCCGCGGAACTGCTCGCGGCGCAGAAGTCGACCGCGGTTGCGATCGATCCGTGGCTGGCCGAGGTGTTCGCATTCGCGGTGATGGAAGGCAAGAGCGCGCAGCCGGCGAAGTACGGCGTCGACCCGCTGTTCGACTCGCGCCGCTTCGAACACGCGGATGCCGCCACCAAGCCATCGCTGCGCTCGTGGGTGGTCGGCACCGGACCGCTGCGCTCGCGCGCCGAACGGGTGTTCGCCGACGAGGGCAAGGTGCTGGCGGCCCAGCTGCTCGCCGGCGGCGGTGGCGATTGGGCGCGGCGTTTTCTGCAGAGCCCGGCGCGGCCGAGCGACGCCGCGAAGGTGGTGCGCGAAGCGGCCGTCGAACGCGTACTCGGCACCGACTGGGTCAAGATCGACACCCGGTGGCAGAAGCAGCTCGCCGCCATCTCCGTGCCGTACTGGGTGCAGGCGCCAGTGCTGCAGACGGTCGGCAAACGCTGGCTGTTGGTCGGCGGCCCCGACCACGCCTTCACGATGACCGGGCCGCCGGTGCCCGCGGGCCCCTACCGGATCCGCGGCACCGGCGAGGCCACGCGCGCCGACGACAATGGACTGCGCATCCAGCTCGATTGGGACGGCAAGTCGCTGGTCGGCGTGTTCCTGTCGCCTGTCACCATCAGGGTCGCGGCGTGGCAACCGGGCAAGAACTGGTCGAACCTGGTGGAAGTCAAGTCGCCGATCCGCGCCGGCAAGCTGTTCGACTTCGCGATCGAGGTCGGCGCGGAGCGGGACCGCCTGGTGGTGTACGTCGATGGCGAAGCGGTCGCGCGTTGCGACTGCAGCGACCGCGACATGCACGGCGTCTGGCAATTGGCCAAGAACCACTGCGCGTTCTGGCTCGAAGGTCTGCGCGTCGAGGCGGCGGCCGCGAAGTAGTCGGCGCCGATCGCTGCGACCGGGCGCAATGCTCGCCAGTGCGCGCGGCCAGGACGGGCAGGCCGTCGTTGAGACCCCGGCGGCCCGCCGACATCATGCCAGTTCATGGAACCGTCGCCGACCAGGCGGCGCGCCGGCCTTGTTCGGCGCGGCGTTGCCGGCGCGCATCGCACTGCTGCTGTACGCGCCGACACGCGCCGATGAACACTCCGGCCAGCGACGACCCGAGCATCGACCGCAGGTCGCATTCGCTGTTCGGCGGCGGGGCCTGGCGCGTGCTGCTGTTCTGCTGGCTCGGCTGGGTCTTCGACTTCTACGACCTGATCCTGTTCAGCTTCACCAAGCGCACCATCGCGGCCGAACTGGGTCTCGACACGGTGACGGTCGGCTGGGTCGAAGGCTGGTCGTTGGCGGCGACGGCGGTGGGCGGGTTCGTGTTCGGGCGCTTCGCCGACCGTGCCGGCCGCCGCCCGGCGATGGTCGCCAGCATCGCGGTGTTCTCGGCCGGCGCGCTGCTGACCGGCCTCGCGTCGGACTTCTGGTCGCTGCTGCTGGCGCGCGTGGTGACCGGGCTCGGCGTCGGCGGCGAATGGGGCATCGGGCACGCGGTGGTCGGCGACGTGTGGGCGGGACGGGCGCGCGACCGCGTGCACGGCATCCTGCAGGCCGGCAGTCCCCTCGCGATGGCGGCAGCGGCGGCGGTCGCGTTCTTCGTCGTGCCATTGCCGGGAGTGGGCTGGCGCGCGGTGTTCGTCGCGTCGGCGGGGCTCGCGGTGCTGGCGTTCGCGGGGCGCTGGGCGATGCCGGGGCCGGAACGGGTCGCGACCGGGGAACGGCTGCCGGCGTCGGCGCTGTGGTCCCCCGCGTACCGCCGCACCAGCCTGGTGCTGCTGCTGGTGTTGACGCTGCACATGGCCGGCTTCTGGTGCGTCTACGCCGAACTGCCCGCGGCGCTGGTCGGACGCCACCAGGTCGCGCCGCGCGACGTCGGCTGGTTCCAGATCCAGGTCAACGCCGTGCACGTCGTCGCCGACGTCGCGTTCGGCTTGCTCGCTGCGGCGTTCGGCCGCCGCGCGTTGTTCGTCGTGTTCTGCCTGCTGTTCGCGGCCGGCCACCTGGTGGTGCTGGCGCGGCTCGACGCGGTTGCGAACGACTTCGGCGCGTTCACGGTCGCTGCGGTCGCCATGGGCCTCGGGGCCGGCACCTGGTCGTGCTTCGGCGCGTTGTTCGGCGCGCACTACCCGGAAGCCCTGCGCGCGACCGCGGCGGCGACGTTCTACGCGCTGGCCCGCGCGGTGCAGCTGCCGTGCAAGCCGCTGCTCGCCGGCTCGCTGGCCGCGGGTTCGTTCGCGCCGGCGCTGTGGATCGGCGCAACTTGCGCAGTGCTGTCGGCGGTCGCGGTGCTGGCGTTGCCGCGGCCCGGGCCCGCGCGGTAGCAGCCCTGTACGCAGCGACGCGGCGGCCGGTGTCACCACCGCCGCCGCGTCCGACTGCTGGCAGCGAGGACCGGTCAGAGCTTGGCGATCTGGCGCCAGGTCGTGTCGGAACCCGGACGGACCGTCTTGCCCTCGGCGAGGAACACGCGGACGGACTGCACCTTCGGCAGTTCGACGGCCAGCCGGTGCTCTTCCCACATGTCCTGGTGGCCTTCGCCCTCGCCAGGGAACTTGCGATACAGGTAGATGTCGGCGTTGCCTTCCGGCCTGGCGCCCTTGACCGCGAACAGGCCGAGGCCGTAGCCATCGGTCGGGGCGACGAAGGCGAAGTGCAAAGCACAGATCAGGCCGGCTTCGTTGGTCTTGGCGCGGATGCTCAGCGGCAGGTCGAGTGCCGGCACCGTGCCGTCGTCCTTGCTACGCGGCGGGGCGGCGGTGTCCGCCGGCCGCTGCGGCGGGAGGTCGCTCTTGACCTGGGTCGGCTCCTGATCGTCCTTCACCGGGGTCCGGTCGGTCGTGATCGGTGGGCGCCGCGCCGGAACGCGCTGGATCGCGCCGAGGCGCAGGCCGGTGGCGTCGACCGCGAGACTCTGCCAGTAGAAGTCGAGGTCGGCGTCCAGCATCGTGACGCAGAACCCGTTGCCGTCCTGGTCGGCGACCATCACCAGCGCGTTGGCGAGCACTTCGCCATCGGCCAGCTTGATGCGCTCGTCCGCGAGCGCGACCAGTGCGACCGCGAAGTCGGCGCCGTCGATCGCCAGCTTGACGACGCGTTTGGCCGCCGCCGGCTGGTCGGCGACTGCGAGGTCCTGGGCGGCGGCAGGGGTCGCCAGCAGCGCGGCCAGGGAGAGCGGGAGCGACAGGAGGGAGAGCGGGAGGTGGTTCATGGCTTCGTCCTTTGGGTTCGTTCCCGCGCCGCGGGAACAGCGGCACCAGGGGTGGGTGGCCGCCAGGCGCATGGATTCCGGTGGACGCCGGTCGGCCCGCTGCCGGCCGGGTACGAAAA